>CAIXPZ010000284.1 GCA_903921455.1 uncultured Verrucomicrobia subdivision 3 bacterium
AAGTTGGTCACGTTCACCTGACCGCCAAGAATGGTAAAATTTCCCCCGAACGAATTATTGCCCGAGAGAGTCAGTGTCCCCGCGCCGTCCTTGAACAAGGCGCGCGTGCCTCCGTCATCGCTGAGGATGCCGGACAAGGTCTGATTGTGACTAGTATTCAAGGTGTTGGTGCGGTCGCCATTGAGGATCATGGGGATCGAACAGGAATCAGCAATCGCGCCTCCTGCGGCAGCCGACACGAGGTTCCCGCCCAAGGTGATGCGATTGCCTCTGAGCGTGAAAGTCTGACCGGCGGTGGTGTTGGTAAAGATGATGCCAGCGAAGCTGGTGTCGGCGGTCATGTTGTTGGTGGTGGTGGTCCGCGTCGTGCCGGCAAAGGACAAGGTGTCGCCAGCGGCCGCTGCCCCGCTCGCGCCGCTGCCCCCGCTCCAGTTCGCCCCCGTAGCCCAATTCGCGTCCGCCCCGAGGCCGCCCCAAGTGGCTGTGCCGGCGGCGGCGGGAAAGGACGCGAGGGCGACCAGCCAGACGGCAAGGTTTAGGCGGGTAAAGGCGGCACCTAAAAGCACAGCCTGCCTTAAGTTTTTATATGACCTTACAAACGAAATCACTTTCGTTTGAATTGTGGTTTTCAAATTCATGGACGGATTTTTGGTTTACGTTCAGTGGGTATGACATTTCGGCTGTTCATCGCGCAATGGTGGCTTATGCAGAAAACTATCCATCATTGGTAATCCAGTGACGACCTCTCTTTCGGATAGATTTTTGGCAATGAAGCAGTGTTTGCGGTTGCATAGAAACCAACCGGCTCGCAGCCATTCTCTCCGCCGCCGCTGGTTTTGTCGGCACGTGGATTGACCGGGCTCAATGGTTGTAATCCACAACCGGCGGCGGATCGGTCAAACGGTGCGGATGATGATGGTCGCAACCGGGTTTGAGAAGATCGTGGGTTTTATGGTGCTGTTTTTGCGTGGGGCATCAGGTAAGGCGAAGGCGTTCCCTTTGCGCCATCGAGCACAAAGACGTTGGGCCTGGAAAAATTGGCGGCGGCGCTGAATCGGAGGGCTCGATCAAAAGTGAGGTGCAGATTGATACTTTGCCGCTCGGCCAGGGCCGCAAAGGTATTCCAGGTTTCGTCCCTTTGCTGGATGTATTTCTCCTTGTTCCGCATATCTCCCACGTCCGCGAGGCGGAGGATCAGATCCCTGGCACCAAGCGTCTTCATCTTGTCCAGAATCTCCCCGTAAAGCTTCATGCCCGCAGCGTAATTGGGGATGTGAGGATAAAAAGCAATGCGGTCAAAGTGCATCTGATCCGGTCGCATATCCACGACGATCTTGAGATTCAACCCCGCCATGGCGGCGGCATCCTCGGTGAGGGCCACGACTGTCTTGGCCAGAAGATAGGTCGAGTCTATCTTTATACCTTTGAATTTCCCCAGCTCGGCTCGGTGGCGCTGAATCACATCCTTGAGACTGGAGATGTTTGGGCCCGCATCGCAAACATCGTCACGCAACTCGGCGGCGGCGGAGAGTTTGCCTTCAAATCCGGTCGGCACCCGCTCTCCTCGGAGAGCCGGCACATCCTGGCGGAAGGCAAAATGACGCAGATCGCAGTAGAGGGCATCTTCGCTCTGGTAGTAGAGATCGAGAATGTTCAGATCCGCCTTTTCGTCGAAGGTTTGATCTTTTTGAGACAGCCGATTCACCCCCGAAGGTGCCAGTAGGCGCAAACCCGCAAGGGCAGCCGATGCTTTCAGTTCATGGGAAGGTGATGCCATGATCAGATCCTTGGGAGCCTTTTTCAAGAGCGCAAGTTTTGCGATGACGCGGATCGCCTTCGCGTCGTCAATTCCATCCCCGTCCACGACAACACGCACGCCCCGCCGATTCAGCCAATGTGCCTGCTCCAGAATCCAGTTGTCATCCAACGACAGGAAAGCATCGGCGTCCACCTTGATCCCGTCGAACCAATCGAAGAAAGAAGGCATTCCCTGGAGATAGTGGCGAATATCTTCCAACCCGGCCACCGCGAGCACACGGTTGGCGGGGCGGCTTGGATAGCGAATGGCCGGAAGCTCCTCGACGCCCTGCTCCTGCACGCGAATGCGGAACAGGCGGACGTCCCGGCCCTCGATGTGTTGGCCATCGGACAATCCGTAATCTAGGGGAAGACGGGGGGAGTTTCGCAAACCGGGAGGCGCATACGCCGCGCCTCCCGCAGCGGATTTCAACTCCGCTTTTCCGTCATCGAGCTTGACCTCTTCCATCGCAGTGATCGCGCCGATCTGGGAGGTGATATGGAAAGATTCGCTGTTCAGTTTGTCGTTAAAAAGGCCCAGAATATATTCGCCTGCATTCGGTCGGGTCACCACATAATGCAGGGTCTCGTTATCCACGGAAAAAATGGTCTGCTTGGCTGCCTCATTGGTCAGGAGCTGGGTCGCGTGCGTCAGCAATTTGTGAGGGAGATCCGTGATCATCTGGTCGGGTTGCCATCGCGCGGCGTCAGGGGAGAGATATTCGGTCTGGTTGAGACCGTAGTCGCTGAGAACCAGCATCAATCCTCCAAGGCATTCGATGATCAGAGGTTTGCCGCCCACGGTGGCGAGAACTTTCAGTCCCAGTTTGTTCGTGTCCAGATCGTCACGGAGCGGCTCCAGCAGAAAGTCGGACGATTCAGTAAATTTCCGATTCCCGTAGGCGATGGCCGCCCCCCGGGCAACGGTGGTTGGCGCCCGGTCGACAAACCATTCTGGAAACAGGCGTCGCGCCGCCGCCCCGAACAGGACGACCCGTCCCTGATTGGTGGTGATGTGCGATAGCAACTTGTCCCGGACTAGAGAAGGCGACTCCGGCGGAACGCCGCCCCAGACAAGCAATCCGTATCGGGCGAGCGCTTCCATCCGCACGTCACTCAGGATCAGGTCAATACTGTTGCCATAAGGTGTGGGTGCCAGAGCGAAGTCCTCCCCCATGCTTTTTTCATAAACCATCCCTCCTTGCCGGTAGTGTGGATAAAAGAAATCCACAAGTCCGTGCATCTGATAATCTCCCGCTTTATAGGGAGACCCTCCGATAATCTTAAAATCGATTCTGCCTCCCTCTTGTTTTGGTCCATATAAATGCGGCGGGTCCCACGGATTTGCAAATTCACGGATGATCGCAATCGGAGTCTGGACCGGTCCGATTCGTCCGAAATCGGAAATAAATTTGGCTGCCTTGGCCGTGAAGCTGCCCAAGGGAGAGGGAATATCCAACTGGGGAGAGACTCTAATAAATTCCCCAGCCTCCCACCGGAAAAAGCGGGCGCCGTTCAGCCAGGACAGGTAAAGCCACTGCCGATTGAGGGCATAGCTTTTTCCATAATTGGCACCCACCTTACCGCTCGGTCGTATGACATAGCTGGGTTTCTCCTGCTTAGTCAGAATTGCGTCGCTGTTCGACACCGCCAAGTTGACTTGACCTGAATACTGGACGCCAAAGGGATGGGGATACTGTCGGGCGGCCGAGCGTGCGACCACCAGATTGAAGACTGGGGTTTGATTGTCCCGGTTGAACAATTGGCTGCAACTCAGGCTCATGGCCCGATTTTGGGCCACATAATGGATTCCCCAACTGCCATTATGTTCCTGCATCATATACGGAACCGAACCACGCTTGAGATTGGACTCGATATAGTCGAAATACGCAGTTGGAAATACCCGCCCTCCAGGACCAACCGGTAGCCGACCATAGCAATGTATGTAGGTCCACGAGAACTCGATATCGATCTCGGCAGTCTGGCCTCCTCCATAGATTATATTAGGATAACGGTTGAGAAAGGACCCGATCGTTTTCAAATCATAGGCGTGAGCCCGTTCGTTATCTTCCCCGGCCCGGTTAATTTTTCCAATTTGCGCAAATTGAATCACCGGGATAATGGGAACATCCAGAATGGCATCTATCTTGGCCTTCGGAGCAGACGAATCGAAGTAATGATCTTCAAGCAAATAAAACGCGTAGTTAATGCCCAGCGAATGTCGATGTGCCGGATAATTATTGACATACTTTGTAATTATCCGGGTCTGACCACCAAAGAAGGACCAGTCAAACTGCGGAGCCCCGGAGTGGGCGTTCTCAGGATCGTCTCCCAAGTCGCACTGTTGGGACATTACGGGAATCCGCTTGTTCACCACTTCGCGGGACATAGGCTTGTCTTGGCTGGCATAGCCCGGGATTCCCTGAAACCATAGCCCCGCGCCCATTGCGCCGGACATTTTTATAAATACGCGTCTTGGAATTTTATTCATTGTTGTAAAGGTGAGGCCATTTCGTTCACTTCTAAAAAACTCTTCTTGAGCGCTTCGTTAAGGACGATTTGTTTTCCTGGTTTTAGCGTCAGAGAAACAACCTTTTCGCCATAACGAATTGTCGCATTCGTTCCGCCCTTGCTCCGGATGATGGCTGCTGCAAGTTTTCCGTCTTTCCAGGTCATATCCACCTCGAAACCGCCGCGGGCGCGCAGACCTATCACTTTGCCCGTCGGCCACGCTTTGGGCAAAGCGGGCAGAAGCTCGATTTCGCTGGTGTGCGATTGCAACAGCATCTCGCACACGCCGGCGGTATAGCCGAAGTTGCCGTCAATCTGGAACGGCGGATGGGCGTCGAGCAAATTCGCGAAAACGCCACCGCCGTCATTCATGTTAACGCGCACATCGCTGACGAGCCGAAACAGATTGCCAATGAGCTTGTGGGCGTGGTCGCCATCGTCCAAGCGCGCCCAGAGGTTGATTTTCCAAGCCGTGCTCCAACCTGTGCTGACATCGCCACGGGCATTGAGCGAGACGCGCGCGGCCTCGGCCAGTTTCGGCGTCGTGCGCGGCGAAATCTCCCGGCCAGGATAAAGCGCAACCATGTGCGAGACATGGCGGTGCTGGTCTTTCGGGTCGTCGCGATCCACCATCCATTCCTGCAACTGTCCCCACTTGCCGATTTTCGGCCCGAGAAGCAGGTCACGCTTCGCGGCAATCGTGTCACGAAACTCGTGGTCAACCCCCAGCGCATCGGCGGCTTCTACCGTGTTGTTGAACAAGTCCCAGATGAGTTGCTGATCATGCGAAACGCCGTCCTCGCGCGGGCCGTGTTCGGGCGAGAAGCCGTTCGGCGCGACGAGCGTGCCATCCGGCAAAGCCTTAAGCCGGTCCAGCCAGAATTCGCAGACCTCCTTCATCATCGGGTAAGCCAGCGTTCGCAGGTATTTCTTGTCGCCGGTGAAAGCGTAGTGTTCCCAAATGTTTTGCATGCACCACGCGCTGCCGGATTCGACCCATTCCCAGGTCGAACCGCCGAAAATGCCGTTCTCGCCGTGCATCGTCCACCCGCGCGTGTGGAACGCCGCCTGCGTTTCAGCCTTGCGGACGGCGCGAATGGAATCAAGCCAGGCGGCAAAAGGCATGAAACACTCCGGCAAGTTGGCCACATCCGCCGGCCAGTAGTTCATCTGCACGTTGATGTCGGTGTGGTAATCGCAGCGCCACGGCGGCTGGTTCTGGTCATTCCATTTTCCCTGCAAATTGGCCGGTAAACCACCGGAGCGGGATGAAGCGATGAGCAGATAGCGGCCATACTGAAACAGCAGCGCCTCCAAACCCGGATCCGGCGTGTGCGTCTGGTTCAACTTGACCAACCGCTCATCGGTTGGCAGCGCTTTCGTCGGACTCGGCCCTAGATCAAGTGAAACGCGACCAAACAATGCCTGATGGTCGCGCACATGGCCGGCCAGCAGTTTTTCATAGGGAATCTGCGCCGCTGCCTTCAGCCGCCCGAGGATGGCGCGGTGGGGCAGTTCGCCGTGCCAGCCCTTGCGGCGGTCTTGCACAAAATCCGTGCCGGCATCCAATAGCACGGTCACGTAGTTCGCGTTCTTGAAAAGGATTTTCCCGCCGGCGACCTCAATCGTGCCACCATCGTTGAGCACCTGCACCTGCGCCTCGTAGTTGAGGGCGACGGCATTCGGTGGCGCATTGGATTTGGCCGAGCCCCCTTTTTTGGCCGAGCCCCCTTTGTAAGCATAGCCTTGCAGCGAGCCTGATGAGGTGAACCGGTTTTTTTCGATCGTGATTTTCCCGTCGTGCATGTCGGTCAACACCACCGAACCGGTAAGCGCGCCGGGCTTGTCCGCCGTGAACCGGAAGACCATGACCCCAGCCGGAGCACTGGCGAACGCCTCCCGCCGAAACTTCACGCCGTCGCTGGTGTAGGTGACGGTATGCACTGCGCGTTCGAGGTCAAGTTCACGCCGGTAATCCATCACTGCGCCGTGGTTCAGCTCGACCAGCACATCACCGAACGCCTGATAAGCGCCGGTGTCGGCCTCATCCCCAATCCAGAGGCTTTCTTCATTGAACTGGATCCGCTCCTGCGGCGCACCACCGAACAGCATCGCGCCGAGCCGCCCATTCCCGATCGGCAGCGCTTCGGTCATCCAATCTTTCGCCGGGTGATTATACCACAGTGTGTTCTCTGCGGCAGCGGCGTTCAAACCTGCCACCAGCAGTAATCCATAAATAATTTTCATGTTGGTTTCATTAATAAGTGTGTCCGCCAGCGAACAAATTTCCGTGACCTCGCCGATGATCTTTCATTGCCTTTGCGCCAGGGTTTTCTCGGCTATGCTGCCAAGGACTTCAACCTCGGTGAGGGCGGCCGCTTTTCCCGGCGGCACACCCGTGAACCGAATGCGCAGAAAGCGTCCGGATTCTTTGGCGGCGGCCACCTCCGTGCGCTCTGGTTCACTCCCGCTATATCCTGTTTGGTCGGAGATTAACTTCCAGTCGCCGCTGCCGGATTGAGATAGTTCAATAAGATAACGCCAATTGCCCGCCGCCGGGAAGCGCAACTTCGTCTGGCTGACCGTCACGATTTTTTCCAGATCCACACTGAACCAGGCGTTCCGGTCGCCCGTGTCCGCCTGCCAGAACGTGGCCAGGTCTCCGTCATTGGCCATGCTTCCGCTGTGCCCGGCGGTTTCACTGCTGACCCGGGTCGGATTCTCCAAACCCAAACGAACCAGGACATTGGTCGCTATCGTTCCCGTGAATCGCACATAGGGCCGCGCCTTTACCGGTGCCGTTTTGCCCGCAATATAAACCGGTTCACCCAGTGAGGTGATTTCAAGGGTCGCCTCCTTCAGCCCGGGTGACGTGGCGCGGATGACCGTTTTCCCCGCGTAATAGGAACGAAATTCCATGGCCGCCTGACCGTCGCGAATCGCGATGTCGGAGTCCGGCGCAAACGTGATGGACGGGCCGGTGGGAAATTCGCCCGGACCGGATTCAATCGCCAGCGTCACGGGCGGACAGTTGCTGATTGCTCTGCCTTTCTGGTCCACCACCGTGACGATGACCTGCGCATCATCCGTTCCGTCAACGCTCGTCAGGATGGTTTTATCCGCCGTCAGCTTCAGTCCGGCGGGAATCCCGTTGCCTGGCCACTCCGGCGGCGGGATGTGCTGGTATTCGTTGCGATACCAATACCACATCCGCTTCGGCAGCCGGAAATAATCCACCATGCCCATGGCCCCGAAATTCCGTCCCGCGATGCTGCCGTGGTCGAACGCGCACCAGATGGCTTCCCCGCTCCGCCACGGCAGGCGCCACGAACCAATCTTGTTTTTGTCCGCGCCGGGTGTGCTGGTCAAGTCCCCCCAACCCGCCTCGTATTTGCCGGGCCGGTCCGCAATGGTTGAACCGTATTCACTCACCACGCTGGCCACACCGAGATTCACAAACAGCCGCGCGCCGTCGCCGTTGTAGCCCGCCACGTCGCCCAGTTTTTCTATGCCGCCGCGCTGACAGCCGCCGATGGCCGCCGGACGCGTCGGGTCGAGTTCATGCGCATACGCGACGAGGTCGCGCAAAAAGTTTTGCACCTTCGGCATGACTTCTTTCGCGCTGAAGAATGGCTCGTTGCTCATACTCCAGACGATGACACTGGGATGGTTGCGGTGAATGCGAACCATGTCGCGCAGGCTGGCTTTCACGCTGGCCTCAAATTCCGCCTCGTCCGCAACGTTCGTCGGATACGCACTGGCATTCCAATAGCCGTCGCCTTTGAATCCGCCCATTCCCCAAAACGAATTCTCCGACCAGAACAACATTCCCAGTTGATCGCACGCCGCCGTAAATGCCGGCGCGTGCGGATAGTGTGAACCGCGGATAAAATCCATGCCGGCGTTTTTAACCAGGCTCACATCGCGGAAAAAACCGCTGTCGGCCACGGCATCCCCCCAGCCGGCGTGATCCTGATGCACATTCGCGCCCTTGAAATAGTAGTGTTCCCCATTCAGGAAAAAACCCTGGTCGGCCGTGAACTTGAACCACCGGAAACCCAGCGGGGAAATGTAATCATCTGCCGGCTGTTCGCCGTCGAGAACGGTGGTTTTCACCGAGTAAAGATTTGGGCTGGCCGGAGACCATAGCCGGGGATTTTTTATGTCGCCGCTGGTCTGGTCAAAAACCGCCGTGGCATGGGCTGCCACTGTCTGCGTGGATTTCATCTCGGCCACCAATTTTCCACCGGCATCCAGAACCCGCGTTTGCACCGTGGCTGGCTTTTCCTGATCGGAATCATTGACCACCTCGGTCTTCACGTTCACCGTGCCGGATGCTTTGGAAACCTGCGGCGTGGTGACCCACGTGCCATACCACGCCACATGCAAGGGCGAGGTTACGACCAGTCTCACGTTGCGGTAGATGCCCCCCGAGAAAACATGTTCGCCCACCCGCGGCGCGAGGCGCGCATTCCAAAGATTGTTGACCCGGATCGCCACGACGTTGTCTCCGGCCTTCACTGCGTCCGTGATATCAAAGGTAAATCCGGTATAACCACCCTCATGTTCACCAACCCGCTGACCGTTCACGAAAATCTCCGCGACCTGAAACACGCCATCAAATTCAAGGTGGATTCGCTTCCCCGCCCATTCCTTAGGCGCTTGAAAATGTTTTCGATACCAGCCGTAGCCGACATAAAATTTTTCAGACGCGAAATAGGGCATGGAAAATGAGTGCGGCAGACCGATGTCGTCCCACTTCTGATCATCGAACGTCACCGCGCTGGCGGACGCCGGATCACCCAGTTGAAACTTCCATTCGCGATTGAAGTTTAAGGTTTGGCGCATATCGGTGGCCGGCGCTGCGGCGGCTGAAAAGGTGAGCGCGAGCAAAGCTATGAGTTGGCTTATCCACCATTGCTGGATCTTCATTTTAATTTCCTGTTTAAGCTTCATATAAAAAATACATCAAGGGATTAACGGGCATGGTTATTGGGGTTCGGGATGCGAAACCCAGGTGTCGTAAGCCTTCGCGCTTTCCCCCCACCAACGGGGCGACTCGTCAAAGAGCGGAGCGGTTTCCAGACTCGATTCCCACTCCCCGAGTCGTTTGAAAAGTTCCTGCATTTTTTCCGGTTTGCGGGCGGCGAGGTCTTGGCTTTCGGCCGGATCGCCTTTGGGTTGAAAAAGCTGGGGCGGCCGGTGGGAAAGAACGATTAACTTTTCCTCGCCGTGGAGCACCGCGCGTTGTCCCTGAAGTCGCCAGAAGAGTGTGCGCTCGGGTGACGGGATGTCGGCGCATAATCCGGGCAGCACATTGACGCCATCGTAGTCACCGTAAAGTTCGGAGGCGCGCTTGCGATTGACCTTGTCCTCATAGATCAGGGTTGGCGCGAGCGGCAGCGGTTTGGCCGCGGCCGCCGCCATGAAAGTCGGTAGCAGATCGAGGCTGGAAACCGGTGCATCATAGTGTTTGCCCGCAGGTATTCTTCCCGGCCAGGACCAGATCATGGGCACCCGGATGCCGCCTTCCAGCAAGGTGCCCTTGGAACCCGAGAGCACGCCGTTCCAGCTCCCGTTGCCGCTGGTTGCGCCATTGTCCGAAAAGAACACCACCAGCGTATTGGTGGATTTCTTTTCCTGGTCCAGCCAATCCAGCACGCGCCCAACCCCGCGATCAAGGGCATACATCATCGCCGCGTAAGTTCGGCGCTGCTTGTCCGCGATGTGCGAGAAAAGCTTCAAGTCCTCCGGCGTCGCTTCCATCGGCGCGTGCGGAGCATTGTAGGCCAGATAGAGAAAGAAGGGTTTTTGCGAATCGGCCGGATCGCTTCCGTCCATCCAGCGGATGGCTTCATCGGTGAAAAAATCGGTGAGGTAGGGACTGGAAAACGTGGTCAATTTTCGTCCATTGCGCTCCAGTTGGTTATTTTCCGCCGTGGGAAAATACGAGTGGCTCCCGCGCAGCATCCCGCAGAAATAACCGAAGCCACGTCGGTTCGGGTGGCAGCCGTCACCTTCGCCGAGATGCCACTTGCCGATCAAAGCGGTCCGGTAGCCGACCGCTTTCAAGTGGTCGGCGAGCGTGTGTTCATTGGTCGGCAGCCCCAGGTAATCCGGACGGGTGGGATAGAACTTCGAGGTTTGGTTTAGATTTCCCTCATAGCCAAAACGCCGCGGGTCGCGGCCGGTGAGCAAGCCTGCGCGTGAAGGCGAGCAAACCGCGCTGGCCACATAACCCCGGCTGCATAGCACACCGCTCGCGGCCAACCGGTCGAGATTGGGGGTCTTGAGAGTCTTGCTGCCGACGCACCCCATGTCGCCATAGCCCATGTCGTCAGCGAGAATGACGACAATGTTCGGTGGGGATGCTACGGCATTCGCGCTGAAGCCTAGCGCAAGGATCAGGAGGAGATGCGGAATTTTATTGTTCATGGCTTTTAAAATGTTGAATCACGGGATCAACTCGCCAGCTTTAGGCCGCCCGATTGTCGGGAACTTGCGCGCGTCCTCCAGTTCGCCGGACAACTTTTTGCCGGTGCCGGGTTTCACCGAAATCAGATTATTCGTTTCACCCAGGTCGTGACTGAGATCAAAAAGCTCTCCGGACAGTGAATTGGTCAGTCGGGTGCGGCGGTTTGTCTCGATGAATTTCCATAAACCATCTCGGAACGCCAGGGCGCGGAAGCCATCGTGCTCGACCAGTTTGACACGACCCGTTTTGCTTTCGCCGAGCAGCGCGGGCAGCATATTGACACTGTCAGGCGCGTCACCGGCCGGAATCGTTTGCCCGGTCAGCGCGCTGAATGAGGCGATCAAATCCACCTGACTCACCAGCGCGTCCGAAACCCCGGGCGTCACGCGGCCCGGCCAGCGCAAGAGGAACGGCACCCGTGTGCCACCCTCATAGGCAGAATATTTGCCGCCGCGCAGCGGGCCGGCGGGCGTGTGCCCGTTCAAGTCTTCCACGGCACGGTCAACGTAGCCGTCGTCTAACACCGGGCCGTTGTCGCTGGATAAAATCACGATGGTGTTCGACGACAAGTTCAGTTTTTCAAGCGTGGAAAGAATTTCCCCGACGCACCAATCGAACTGCACAATCACATCGCCGCGAACACCACAGCCGCTTTTGCCGACAAATCGCGGGGCGGGCACGCGCGGCACGTGCGGGTCGTGCGTGGCAAACTCCAGAAAAAACCGGCGGTTCGCATTCCGCGTGATGAAGTCAACCGCCTTGCCCGTCAGGACATCGGCCTTCTCCGCGTCTTTCCAGCGCGCCGCCTGACCGCCGGACATGAAGCCGATGCGGCTGATGCCATCAATGATCGTCCCGGCATGCCCGCTCCCGCCGTGTTCACGGCTCAACCCCATTTTTAGCAGTTCTGGGTGATCCTTACCCGTCGGCTCATCGCCAATCGGCTGGCCGTAGCTAACCTGAATCGGATCCTTCGGGTCGAGGCCGGCGACGCGGTGGTTCTCAATATATACACATGGCACGCGGTCGCTGGTGGACGGTTGAAAAAAAGCGTAATCAAAGCCCACTTCCAGAGGACCGGGGGTAATTTCGCCGTTCCAATCCGGCCCGTCTTTTCCGCCGAGGCCAAGGTGCCACTTGCCGACCAGGCCGGTTTGATAGCCCGCCTTTTTCAGGATGGACGGCAGCGTGGTCTGGTGCGGATCAATGATGAGCGCGGCGTTGCCGGGGAGGATGCCGGTGCCGTCTTTGCGCCACGGATATTGGCCGGTGAGCAACGCGAAACGCGACGGCGTGCAGGTGGCCGAGGTGGCGTGGGCATCGGTGAATCGCAGCCCTTGCTGGGCGAGCCGGTCAATGTTGGGCGTTGGAATCTTGGTCCCGCCGTAACAACCGGTATCCCCAAACCCGAGGTCGTCAGCCAGAATGAGGACGAGGTTCGGGGCTTTCACCTGGGTCTTTTCACCAGCAGGGGCGAGAATGACAACCGCGAGAAATGCCGAAAGCCAGGTGGCGAGTTTAATCGGTCGACTTGTTTTGATATGGCTGATCTTCATTTTAGTTATGACTTTTGTTTGGAATCGCGACCGCATCGGAGGCGACGCAGCTTTCATTTTTCAGGTCACCGCTTTTCTGTTTCGAAGAGATGAATTTGCCGGTTGTTTTATCCAACCAGCCCAATGAAGTCAGAAACTGATCCGCTGCCGCCAGCGTTTTTGAGAGCCACGGCTCTTTATTGAAGAAACCGTGCGCTTGGCCCTCGTAAAAATTGCTTTCGCAGCGCACTCCGCAATGTTCCATTTCGGCCTGAAATGCCTTTGCTGTGGCAACGGAAACATGCTTGTCCTGCGTGCCAAAAAACACGATCGCGGGCGGCGCATTCGAAGTGATGTTGTCCGCCGGGGAGAATTCCCGGTAACGCCCGCCCAACCGCTCGTAGCCGTAGTTACCCGGCCCGTTGTTGAAAACCGGATTCCAAAGCACCAGCGCCTCTGGCTTGCAGGAAACCGCGAGGTCATCGTGCGGATCATCCATGCCGATCACCAGGCCGGTGAACGCCGCCAGATGACCACCCGCCGAACCACCCGCCGCAGCAATGCGTCGGGGATCAATGCCCAGTTCCACCGCATGAGATCGCACATAGCGCATCGCCGACTTGGCATCCTCACAACAGACCATCGGCGGCCCAGGATCGCCCTTGGGAATGGTTCGATACTCCACCCGGATACCAACCATTCCACGGCGGGCAAAATATTGGCTCTCCTTGAGGAACTGGTTTGGCGTGCCACCCACCCAGCCACCCCCAAAAAAGAAAACGATCGCCGGTCGCTGCCCCCCCGGCTTCCAACCGGCTGGCTTTTCAACAAACAATTTCAGATCACAACCTTCGGCCTGCTTGTAAATCAGCGGCGAACCGGCCGCAATTTCCGGCGTTTCAGCAGCGCGCAGCATGGGTAAAGCGATCATCAGCAAGGCGGCCAACTCAGTTGCGATCAGGCGTGCGTGACCAATTCTTAACAAGCTCATTTTCATCTTTTTTTCCAGGTTGTTGCGCCGTTTGCGGCATGGCTTTGGTTGTTTTTGCGTTCAAAAACCAGCTCGTGCCATGACTCTTAATTTGCCTCGGGTCCATGCTTCTTGGCTGGTTTGGATTCCTTGGGTTCGTTCAGGCGGTATTTCCAAATGTCCACCTGGACATCATTTGTTTGGGCGAGACCTGGAGTGCTCCGACCCTCGGCAACATATTTTTCCAGCAGGCTGGTAAGCCGCTCGACAATCGCCGGATGTTCCGCCTGAACATTGTGAATTTCTCCAATATCAGCCGCCTTGTCATAGAGCTGCACCAAAGGCAGGCCCTGCTTTTTCGCCGCTGGATCACCGGGAATACTCCAACCGCCGGAGCCGGGACAAAGTTCAAGTTTCCACCGGCCTTGCTGGATTCCAAAACGCCCTTCCATAGAATGATAGACGACGGCTTCACGCAACGGCTTGGCTGCCGTTCCCAACAAGGCCGACAGGATGCTGACGCTGTCCTCGCCCGCATTATCTGGCAATTTCGCGCCGAGGAGGTCGGCACAGGTCGCCATCAAGTCGCTCAGGCAGACGAGTTGGTCGCTCCGGGTTTCCGGTTTGATTTTACCAGGCCAGCGCGCGATGAACGGAACCCGGTGGCCGCCATCCCAGATGTCAGACTTATAGCCGTGCCGCCATTCGCTGGGAAAATGGCCTTTGGCTTCCAGTTGAGCCACCGCCCCCATTTCCTGATAGCTCAAAGCCGGGGCATTGGTGCTTAAGGTTCCGACATACGGCGCGCAACCATTGTCACTGGTAACGATGACCAGGGTGCGGTCGGTTAAGCCGGCGGCATCCAGCGCCTTGAGGACTTCGCCCACGGCCCAGTCGGTTTCCATCACGAAGTCGGCGTAATCACCCAGCCCGCTTTTCCCCTTCCACTCTTTGGTGGGAGCCAGCGGGGTATGTGGCGAATTCAGCGGTAGGTAGAGGAAAAAAGGCTGCGCTTGGTGTTGGTTGATCCATTCCCTGGATTTTTGAACCAAGGTCGGCAACACGTCCACCACCGCGAAATGCGGTGCCGCCGGCCCGGGGCGTGTTTTGTAAAGCTCTTTGATGACCGTCGGTGCCTCCGTAAACCGGTCATTCTCGATGAACGCGTAGGGCGGCATATCCGCCGACGCGCTGATGCCGAAATAATAGTCGAATCCCAACGTGGTCGGCCCCCGGCCAATCGGCTTTTCCGGTTCCTTCAGAGATAAATCCATCCCCAGATGCCATTTGCCAATGCAAGCCGTTTGGTAACCATGCTGTTTGAGCAGGGCGGGCACCGTCAATCGATCGGCCGCGATCAGGGGTTTGCCGCCCCCCCCCAGCACTCCATGCTGCAAGGACGAGCGCCAGTTATAGCGGCCCGTCAGGATACTGTAGCGACTTGGCGTGCAGACTGCGGAGCTGGAATGGGCTTCGGTAAAGACCATGCCTTGGGCAGCGAGCCGGTCCAGATTCGGCGTGGCGATCTTGCCGCGCTGGGGATTAAGGACATGCACATCACCGTAGCCCAGATCATCGGCGAGAATGTAAACAATGTTGGGCTTCGCCGAAGTTTCGGCAGGCAACGCCGACGATGAAGCGGCGACCAGAGGCATTGCCGCCAGGCACAAGCCGGCCATTTCGACGAAAAATTTCGATTTCATGTAAATTATTTCTGCTTTGTTCTTGGGCAATCGGAAAATCAATACAACAAAAGACGGTAAAATCGCTGCGATAAGACCGGCGAGTCGGTAATGATGAAATTGCCAAACGCATCAAACTGGTTCGTATTCCAGAACGTCCAGTTGGTAAGGGGCTTGATCAAGTTGGTAGCGCTTAAAACGTAAAAGGTTGCTCCCGGAGTGCCGCCGGAGCCAGCGATGACAATATTGCTGCCGGAGTGCATCACAGACCCGAAACTCGGGGTGTTTGTGGTTACGAGGGCGGCCGAAACCTGGCTGCTGTAAACCGATTGTCGGTTGCTGGCGTCCACCGCGGTTATGACATAATAGTAAGTAGCACCGTTTATTACCAGGTTGTCCGTGTAAATCCTGGCCACCGCATTTGAAGCAATGATGGTGTAGGGACCTCCAGAAACCGTCGCCCGCCAGACCGTGTAGCTGGCCAGGTCGCTTTCAGAGTTATTTGTCCAGTTCAGAGTCACGCCTCCATTTCCAGCGGTGGCCCTCAGCCCCGTTGGCGCCGCCGGAGCGTTGGTGTCGGCAGGCAGCGGCGTCCCGATATCCCAGGGCGAACCACAATAGTAACCCCGGTCCTCGTCATGAATCAGCACCGTTCCGCTTCCCTGCTTCGAACCATCTTTCTCCAAGAGCCGGTAGGGAGAGGCTTGGCCGCCACTCAGCCCCTGGATGACATAGACGTTCGTCAGTCCCAGATTGCCAAACTGGCTTAAGCCGTTGGGGGTTGAAGTATACAAGTGCAAATTGACGTTGTATGGGGAGGCAATATTCGCGAAGGAAACCCACGCCTGGTCCCGCTGCTGGATCATGTTGGTGTTGTTGCCAAACATGTCGGAAACCCCCACGATGAGGTTCGTCGAGCCGATCACGGGCATTTTGGCCACGATGTTCGAGAACATCGTCATGCCCTTCTGGTAATTGGTCAAATGCGGGTAGAAGGTAATGAGTTGCGGGTTATACTGATCCCGGCGCAAATCCACAATCACATCGAGGTTATAGTTTGTATGCAGCATGGCGGCGTCCGCGGCGAGCGCCGCCGGCGTCTTCGCGAGCAGATACGTGGAGTCAATCTTGATGCCCTTGAACTTGCTGAACTGCGCCGCGTTATACTGAATCAGGGCTTTCAGGTCACTGACATACATCCCGGCGTAGATGTAGTCCTGGCTTACACTGCCGCTGACGTTAAGGTTTCCGATCAGGCTGCTGGGGTCGCCATAGCCGGCCAGGCTGGCCGGGGCGGCCCCGCCGTTGAAATAGCTGTAGTCGAGATAAACATTCTGCTCGTTGAGGTAGTATAAATTCATCACATTGAGCGTGGCTGAAGGGTTGAAACGATTGCCCAGGGCCGCGCACCAGTTGACCGCGCTCGACGCAACCAGCCGGACATGGTTCTGCGCCGCGGCGCTCGTCACGACCGTGTCCGGCGAGTCAATGATGAGATCCTTCGGGGCTTTCTTCAGCAAAGCGAGGTTGGTGATGACGGTGACGGCGTCGGCGTCCGCCAGCCCCCGCCCGTCCACGACGATACGCACGCCCCGGCGATCCAGCCAGCGTTCCTGCTCCGTGAGCCAGATGGGGTCCATATCAAGAACGGAACGCGCGGTGACTTTAACCCCGTCAAACCACTGGAAAAAGCTGGGAATGCCTTGGAGGTAAGGGCGCAGGTAGGCCAGGCCCGGGACCGCCAGCACCGTTCCCGCCGGACGCGGAGGAAACGTGAATTGCGCGATGGGTTGGACGCCGCTCTCCGCCACATAGACGCGGAACAAACGGAAGTCCCGGCCCTCGATATGGGAGGAATCCGACAAACCATAGTCAAGGGGCAGGCTGGGCGAGTTACGCAGCCCGGCGGGCGCATACGCCGCGCCATTCACCACACTCTTCAGCAGGTCTTTTTGATCATTGAGCGTGACTTCAGTAATGTTTGTGATCGTGCCAATGTGCGAGGAAATCGTGAACGGCTGGCTCGTCATCTTGTCATTAATCAGCCCCAGGACATACTGGCCGGGGCCCGGCCGGGTGACAATGTAATTCAGGTTCGTGTTGCCCACATCGAACAAATACTGCTTTTTGGCTTCCACATCCAACACCCGCTGGGCAAACACCTGCAATTGGTAGGGAATGTTGGTTATGACCTGCCCATCGGTCCAGGTCGAATTATTGGGGTCGGAATACTGAGCGAAATTGAGTCCGTAATCACATAAAACCACCACGACGCCATTGGTTTCCACAATCAACGGCTGGCCGTTCACGGTGCCCGTAACCTGCATCCCGGCGGTGCTCGACAGCGAATTCAGCGTGAAGCTTTGCGGCTCGGTGAAATTGACGCCATTATACGCGACCGACGCCCCGGCTCCAATCGTCTGAGTCGAACTGGAAAACCACTCGGGAAACATCGCTTTGGCGGCGGCCCCGAACAAAAGCACCCGGCCGCCATTGGCGGCAATATAGGATTGCAGCTTGTCACGGCACATCCGGGGCGCCGCAGGCGGCACGCCCGCCCAGACAATCAGTCCGTATCGTTGCAACGCCGCCGGCTGCGCGTCGCTGCCCATGAAATCCACGCTGTTGCCATAGGGGGTGGGCACCATGCTGTAATCCTCCCCGCCGGCATAGTCATACACGGGCCCCGTTTGAAGGTAGCAGGGGTAGAAGAAATTCATCATTCCGTGCCGTTGGTAGTCGCCCGCCACATACGGTTGAAGTGAATTGAGGGAGAAAAATGAAATCTTATGCCAGGGATACATGGTCGGGTTGTCCCAGACGCGGGAAAAATCGCTCATCATGGCGATGGGCGTCTGCACCGGCCCCGTGGGTCCAAAGGAATCCATCAAATTATCCACCGCGATGTCAAACTGCCCCAGCGGCGTGGTAACGAAGGACCAGGGATTCCCGCCGCTGCCAGCGTTGCGGACGACAGGCCCGCCCTCATAGCAGAAGTAGTTGGCGCCGTTGAGCCAGGCAAAATACGTCATCTGCCGGGCCAGCGCATAACTTTTCCCATAGATATTCGTGCCCGGCTGCCCCCAAATCGGGGCCGCATTTGAGTTGAGCACCGCCGGCCAATTCGTTGGACTCAAACCCACCACGCTGGAAAATTGCACGCTGGTCGGACCGGGGTATTGCCGCGACACCGAGCGCAACATGGCGAATTCCGGAATGGGCACGTGCCCGTCGCGGGCCATGATTTGCGCATTAATCACGCTGGTGATCCGATCCTCGGCGGTGTAGGGGAATGCCCACAGCGCGTTGTGCTGCACGGACATATACGGCGCGTCACCGCGCATCGAATCGGCCTCCAGCTCATCCTGCCACGCGACCGGGAAGATGGTGTTCCCCGGGCCGACCGGATTGCGATTGTAAAAACCCGCATAACCCCACCAGATAATATCATCCATTTCAGCCACCCTGGCTCCCACGTAAATCATATTCGTATAAGCCTGCGTGAAGTTCGTGATCTGAGTCAGGCTGTAAGCAAACGGAGCCTCACCATTGCCCGGGGCGTAGATCAGCTTGCCGCACCCGGAACTCATGATTCCGGGGATCGGCGGACGGCTGGTGACATTCCCTTGTCCAGACTGGGTGCCGGTGACAAAGCCAACATTCCAGATATTACCCCCATCCACCGGCACATTGAAATCACCCAACGTTCCCTGGTCAACAATCATGTCATGCGTGAACATGTCCCGCAGGAAAGGAGCCTCGAAGGTATTTCCATTCACTATGCGCATGCGCCCGCCAAACAAATTCCAGTTTAAGGCCGGGGCTCCCAAATAGTTGTTTTCCGGGTCGTCGGAGATATCCAGCCGATAGGACGTGATCGGGACATAGATGGTCCCACTCGACCGAATGGTGAACACCAGGCTGTTCGTCGCCCCCGAATAGTTGGTATCGGCCAACACGGACACGGTCAGGGTATAGTTCCCTCCATTGGTGGGCGCGTTGGCGCTTGAATAACCGATGCCCGTGTAATTGGTGCTTCTGGCTCCGGTTGATCCGCTGATGCTGATACTGGGCGACTGGCCCGAACCGTTGTGGGCAAATGACATTCCGGTCAGCGTGATGGTCGTGCTCGCCAGCAGAATGGTGAACGCCAGGCTGTTCGTCGCCCCCGAATAGTTGGTATCGGCCAGCACGGACACGGTCAGGGTATAGTTCCCCGCATTGGTGGGCGCGTTGGCGTTTGAATAACCGGTGCCGGCGTAATTGGTGCTTCTGGCTCCGGTTGATCCGCTGATGATGATACTGGGCGACTGACCCAAACCGTTGTAGGCAAATTCGGTTCCGGTCAGCGTGATGGTCGTGCTACCGCCGACGACGTTCAGGTAAAGTTCGCCATTCACAATGGCGAGCGAGGGCGTTCCGTTGGCTTGCGCGCCAGTCACAGTTACGGCAGCGGGAGCAGTGCCGGCAACCAAACCCGCGTTGCCGGTCATGGCCCGGGCAATGATCTTGTAAGAGCCGGGCGGCAAGGTCGGGCCGGTGTTGTTGACCTTGATGGTCGTGCTGGCCGAGAGCGTCAGGGTGCCGTTGGTGATGATCAAGCAGGCATTTGTGCCGTCATAAACGAGCGAGAACGTGCCGGACCCGGTGCTGTTGTTGCCGTTGATGACCGCCCCCACGCTGCTGTTGGTGAGCGTTTGGCTCGCGCCCAGCGTGAAGGTGGAAGACTTTGCGGAAACATCGAAGGTCGCGCTGCCGGCAATGACAACAGCGGTAAAACCGCCAAGTGTGCCACTGGTGCCCAAGGACAGCGTGCCGGCGTTGATGGTCGCGCTGCCGCTAGCGTTGCCGCCTCCGGTCCAGACCATCTTGCCCGGGCCGTTTTTGATCAGCCTCGCACCAGCAAAGATCTGTTTGATATAGCTGTTCACCTGCAAATCCGGTGACGCACTGCCGGCCGCCACATTGAAGATCAGGTTGGGGTTGCCATAATCATTCCGAATAAAAAGAGTTCCGGTATTCGTGGCGGTGCTTGCGCTGGCAAGGGTGTTAATCGTCAAGCCGTTCAAGTTCCATTCATTGCCAGCCGGGCCAAGCGTGCCCCCGGTCATGGTCACCACACAATTATTGAAGAAAGGCTCGTTCACAACGGCATTGACCGTCCCGCCGTTGATATAGATGTTGGTGCCAGAGGCCCCGAAACCCATGTAAGTGCCTCCCGCCACGGTCAGGATGGCGCCGCTGTTCACCGTGATGGGCGACTTCACCGCGCAATCGCTGATGTTGGTCAAAATCAACGTGCCGCCGTTCACTGTCGTGCCCCCAGTGTAAGTGTTGTTGGTGGAGAGGATCAGCTTGCCCGCGCCAGTTTTGATGAGACTTCCCGCAACCTTTTGAGTGCCCCCACTAGAATAATAATGATCCTGCAGAATGGTGCTGATGTTCAAAATCCCGCCGCTGCCCACGCCAAATGTGGTGCTGCTGGCCGAAGTGCCATTGCCCAGGTTGATTAGGTTATAGGACCCGGATCCGCTGCTGATGGCTGAAGTAGCGCCAGCGGCATTGGTAACTGTGCCGGCCAGGCCAAAGGTTCCATAAGTGCTGCTGCCTCCCCCGCTGGACAACAAGCCTCCCCCGTTAAGCGACAGGTTCCAAATGGTATTGAACCAGGCTCCGCTGGCCAGCGTGCCGCCTGAGTTGATGAGGATGGCTGGGGATGCCGTCGAGCCGCCTGCGCTTCCAAAGGTATCATTTCCGGCAAAGGTCACCGTGCCGCCGTTGACAGTGTAATTGTCGGCGGCATTCATGCCTCCCGCAACTAGCACCGCGTTGCTATACCAGTGAACGCTCGGCCAGCTATTGACCGTGCCATCCCAAAGTAGCGAGGTTGCCTGGGCGGTTAGGGTTAAAACTAGGAGGCACGCGCTTAGCAAGGTCGCTCGCGGCCACTTCGCTCCGAAGCGATGCGCCCTATCGATTTGTTCATAATAATGTTGGTCTTTCAAGTTTCAATCCGTTGTAAGCGGCTGGGGTGCCGCTGGCATTTACCAGGTTCAGCACCACCCCGGCCACCGTCGTTAACGCGAGTGGAGCAATGCCCCGGCCGTTTCCGGGGTGGCCAATTGATATTGGGCATCAAACTGTTCCTGCAAAGAGCCTGCGCCGACCGCCCACGTCCAACTGCCTGGCAAGGTTTTAGACCAGGCGCCGACCGTCGGCGTCTCCATGCTGCCGTTGATAACTGTTAGAGACTGGGCAAGTGCCCTTGGACACACTAAAGTGAGGAGGCACAGCCAGACGATGGCATAACAGGTCTTATGTCCGCCCGGCAAACCCAAGGGTGTGAAGCAATTCATTGGTTTCTAACAAATTCACTTGCTGCCTGGCGCGGCAAGGACAAGCAGGCGCATTCATATTGTTGTGCTTTCAGGGAGTCCAGTGATTGTTGACGTAATACCAGTCCGTCGTTGGCATCGCTGAGATATTGTGCTCGACCATGCCTTGCGCGGCGGCCAATCCACCCTGAACCACAATCGGGTCGGTCCATTTGTGATGCTCGGCATGACCATCCAGGAAGGCCAGCGTGCTGACATTTCCGTGAAAAAGTGTAGGTAAGTCAATCCACGCAGTGGTCGTCGGCTGGGCCCAAGTTCCCATATTAAATCCCCGTCCTTCCGCTTCTTCAATGAAGCATAAAGTTTCACTCACCTTTCCAAACGAGGTGGTTTTTTTGTTCGGCATGTTGTTACAAACCGAATACCCATCAAACCCAAAGCCGCAACCTGGACCGACATTACCTGCAGTAGCGGTGCCAACAGGGCTTTTGTTCCGGTAGTTGTCTCCGGGACAATGCACCACCGCATAGTTGGGAGCGTAGGCGTAAAGCAGATTGTTCGTCTGCAGGGCCGGAATGACGATGGTATTCAATACGACTTCCGCCGATAGCCCAGCCCACGCATTCACATAGGGATTGGGAGGGCCCCAAAAACCGCCCCCCCGCGCCCCATCCGCCGCAACTTTCTCGCTATTTTCACCGGCATACATGATTTGAGCCATCATCAACTGCTTCTCATTGCTCAAACACGCTGCCATGGTAGCCTTCTTTTTTGCGCTCGCTAGCGCCGGCAACAGCATGGCTGCCAAAATGGCGATGATGGCAATAACCACCAGCAATTCTATCAAGGTGAAGCCACTCCTCCGGCTCCCGCGTCGGTGCGATTTCTTGGCCATTTGTTTCATTTCAAATTTCATATTCAGCGTTCTTTTGAGTTCCGGTCGCCGCCGCAACCCAAAAATGCGGCGACCCACAAATCTCATCTTATGGATAAACCAGCCGGTAAAACTCGTTCCGGGTGGTCTGGACGATGGGAATACTGACCTTGTTCGTGGTCTGGTATCCGCCGGCATACGTCGCCCAGTCGTTCGTGTTGCCACTCACCCCTTTACTCAGGTTGTTGGTCTGCACCAGCAACCGCCATCCGATATGATCGGTGGGCCATGACAAATTCAAGGACATACTCGAACCGCTGCCCGACACACTGTAGAGAATGTTCGTGGGTGTGGTATTGACCGACGGTCCCGTAAGGGCATTGTCGGCTCCCATATCCGGGTTGGTCACGCTTGAGACAGCATTGCCCCAATAATCTAATCCGCCATTATTGGCGATGAGAACCCCCGCGCCAATCGCCGGCGAACCGGACGTCAGTTTGTATCCGGCCACCGAACCCAAACCGTAGGTGCCGCTGCCGGCGCTCACCAATTGCGGATTCGACAGAATCTTGTGCGTATCCGAGGCGATCGAGCCATTGCCGTAATAAAGATTGTAGTCAAACACACATCCGGCGGGAGTGGTCACGCTCCCGGTGCCCTGGTTGATAAAGATGTTGTTGTAAAAGTAGATGAGGCTGTTGGAACTCCCGCCGCCATCGTCCTGGAAAACCACCGGGTTGTTGCTGCTGACATAAATGGTGTTGTTGTAAACTGAGTTGTTGTGATTTCCCGGTTGGGCAATCGTAAACACCCGGCTGCCCGCCAGGCAGCCGTCGTTCTGGCTGATGTTGTAGCGCGCGATGTTGCCATTCGCGTTGGCCGTCGAACACATGTTCAGAAACCCGCCCTGATTGTCATGGCTGTAGTTGTATTGATAAATGCAGTTCTGATTGCCGGCGTCAAAGTCGAAGGCCATCCCGTCGACCTTCGTCTGGGTCTGACAAACCTCGTTATACTGGAAAACACAGTTCTCGCTGATGTAGGGCCATATGGCCACATGCCCCTGTCCCAAGGTGTTGTTATTGGCTTGCTGGCAGTAGTTGGATTGCACCAGCGCACCGTGGCAGCACCAGGTCACGATGCCATCACCGGCGATGCTCCCCAACACATTATTTGCAATCAGAACATTCGTTGAGGGATAATATATTCCATAACCGGCACCATAATTCAGAACCGGATCCCAGGGTTTGCTGATATAAAGGGAACGCAACAAAATGCCTTGCGAGGCAACATTGGTGATGACGTTGTTCACGATCCGCACGTCATGCCAATTCGAGGGGACGTTCGTATTTGAGGCCTTGATGTTAAAAACAATGCCGCCGCTCATCTTGCTGTCCATGTAGTTCGTCATCACGCCACTTACGTCATGGATGTAACAATTGCTCACATAAATGCTGTTCAAAGTGCCGGCACTATCGTTTTCGATATAAATGCCCTGCTTAACGGGATTGTTCGTGCCCGAGCCGCTGTTGTTCACGTCCAGGTTGTTGATGCTCCAGTATTGCTGGTTCTGTAGGTAAACCGCCCCCCCGCTGATCCCGCCGCCGCTGATCACGGGCTTGGCTCCGCTGCCATACCGGTCAATCGTCACCTGCCCGTTGGTGTTCCCGGAGCCAAGCGGATGCAGCTGGCCGGACCACGTGTCTCCCGCCTTGAACAGTATATTGTCGCCAGGCCCGAAGGCGTTGGCGTTCACATTGGTCAATGATTGCCATGCCTGGCTGATGCTAATGCCGGTGTTGGCGTCATTGCCGCCCACGGAGTCCACATAATAGTTGAAGGGTCCGGGGCCGGTGACCAACAAAGCGCCGCTACCGGTGATATAGGGGGCGCCCGTGGCGCTGTCGTAAAGTCCTGGCGCTTGGCTCACGCCGTTCAATACCAAGCCGGCCACTATGTTTGTTATCGCTTGATCCAGTTGTAGCGTTGCCCCATTGGTAATCAGCACGGTGGAGGTTCGGGCGAAGGCCGGATTGACGAACTCCAAGGTTCCCCCATTAACCATCGTAATGCCGGTGTAAGTATTCGTTTGGGTAAGCGTCCAAGTGCCGCTGCCATTCTTGATGAGACCACCGGTTCCCGGCAGGACGTAATCCAGCACTCCGTTGCCAATACCGGTCAGCGTCAAATTGCCACCCGCAGTGCTGGTGAGAACCGGCGCGTAATCATAACGGAAGCCAATCGAAAAGGTTTGCCCGGGATACGCTGATTCGAGCGTGGCCCCGAGTGCGCCGATGGTGAATTGACGACCGGCTCCGCCAACGGTCTGTGGATTGCCGAAGCCTGATTGCGAAATTGTGCCGCCGTTGATAATGAGCCCGGGGCCATTGACGGCAATTTGGCCCAATGAACCGCCCCAGCCAAAGCCAATTGCGCCGCTCGGCAGAATCAGAACCCCGCCCGAGTTGATGGTCACCGGTCCGCCTCCCTGGGTGTGGATTTTGGAATCCACCGTGAGCGATCCGCCATTGATGGTCGTGGTGCCTTTATAGGTGGCCTGTGCCACAATTTCCAAATTACCGTTACCCGTCGCGGTCAAACTGCCATTGGTGCCGGAAACCACCTGTTGCAAGACGATGTTGTTCGAGGCGGTGTTGAAAATTTCCGTGCCTACCAACACCACCGGCGTGTTAATCGTCTGAAGATTGGCCGAATTATTGGTGACCCCGCCGCCGGCCAGCGTCAAAGTCGAGGAGCCGGTTCCTAGTGTGAACCCGCCGGCCGTGGGATCAAATGTGATCGAGGCGACGCTGTAATTGCCGTCCATTACCGGTGACAACTGCGTTGTGCCCGCGAAAATCACACCGTCGCCGGTTCCCGGCCCAACATTGCCAACCCAGTTGGTGGTGTCGCTCCAATTGGCACTGGCCAGCGATGCGCCGTTCCAAATCCGGTTGGTCGCGATGACGGTCAGATAAACATTGGTCGAGGCGCTCAAATACGGGTCCAGCGCGGTCACCGTCAAAGTGTTGGTTCCAATCGGGGCAACGCCTCCCACCACGACGGTGTTGGTATAGACATTGCCGCCGGCGGACACCAGCGCCAGCGCGGAAGACCCGCCAATGGGCGCAGCGTTAAGGGTCACTGAACTGATCGGACTGCCTCCGGGCGTGGCCGTGGCGGTGATGGTGACCGCGCCAAAATGAGTCGTTGCTGCCGGGCTGAGGCTCGCCGTCAGGGTTGGCGGTGCGCCGGCGTAGGTGGAGGTCAGATCCACCGTGATGGTGCCGAGGGCGGTGTTGTAATGGACGGTCGCCACATAGAAGGTGTTGCCAACGATATTGGTGCTGTGGAAGGGGTTTCCGGAGATGCCGCCACTGACCTTCGCCGCCGACACGATGGTCAGGTTGGTAGCGTTGTTTCTCAATCCGGTGGTGTCAAGGGTGAGATCCAGATTGGCGGGGTCAAAAACCGGGGTGGCGCTGCTCAAGGCGATTTGATCCGCCGTCGAACCGGTCGGGACACGAATCTTCAGCTGGCTGCCGGCGTTGAAGGTGGGCGCGGTGGCATTGGCCAGCGTGAGCGTGCTGACACTGCCGCCGAATTGAGACGGCGCGATGACACCATTGTTTTGCACCGTCACCGTGCCGTTGATGATGCCCGAGCCGCCGAGGGTGCCGCCAGCCGTGCCGTCCACCGTCACTGCGCTGGAGTTCGTCAACGAGCCGGGGCTGTTGACCAGTAATGTGCCGTTGCTCACAATGGTCGATCCGGAATAGGTGTTCGTGCCGGAAAGAATCCAAGTGCCGGCGTCAACCTTCGCCAGCCGGAGCGGGCCGGTGGCCGAGTTGTCCTTGATGATGCCCTGAATTTGGTTGGCCGCCCCCGTGTAGTTGCCGCCCAAGGTGAGCGGGTTGGTCACGGTCGCGCCGCTCTGCGCCACGATAAAAGGGCTGGCGGTGAAAACTAAGGGACCGCTGCCGTTGTTCCTAATCACGCCGCCACCGGTGTTGGCACCGCTGCTTCCCACATAAGCTACGCGATTATTGGTATTCCCGACGCCCGTGTAGTTGAAAATGCCGCTATTGGCGCCATTGCCCAACTGAAACTGAAGTGCGGTGCCCATCGAGCAAGCGACGCCGCTGTTGGCAATCGTGCTGACATTCAAAGTCCCCCAGGAAACTTTCGTAATGTTTCGATAGGCGTTGGTGGGACATGATAGGGTCCAATTGGCACCATTCCACACTTGCACGGTGAGCGTCGAGGCGGGCGTATCGGTGATACAGCATTGAAAATCATTCGCGCCCGCGTAGGAGCCGGCGAGGTTAAGACCGGGGCTGGCGGCGCTTGAAGTGTTC
>CAIXPZ010000285.1 GCA_903921455.1 uncultured Verrucomicrobia subdivision 3 bacterium
AGCATGATCTTCATGGCCGGCGCGAGCGCGCTGATGGTCGGCAACTATCTCACCACGCTGAACCAGCCCGTGGAAAAAGATCTCCAGATGCTCAAAGACCTCGGCCTCGATCCGAACTGGGACAGCCACGATTTCAGCGACCAGGAGGAATCCGGCTGCGGCTGCGGGCAAGACAGCTGCGAGCCGGGAGCGGAGCTGGCGGCGGCCAAGTAGCTCTCCCAGCCTCGCCCACCCGGGACAGTAGCCCGGTTGGGTAGGCGATGGCAGATGGCAGGGCAGTTACAAGTTTTCAGTGGGCAATAATCTAGCGGGGGCTTGAACCACGGATGGACCCGGATGGACGCGTTGAAAAACCAATGACGTGCGAACCGCGCGCTAGCGTCCTGGAGTGCGCCGGCCCTCCGGCGCTTTGGCCGGAAGCCTGGCCCGCCGCGAGGTGTAAAACCGCCTTGCCATTCTCAATTTGCTCCTTGTTAAATAAACGCCCGCCACCGGCGTGAAACCAATGACGTGCGAATCGCGCGCTAGCGTCGTGGAGTTGCCAAGCCGAGGTTCGGCCGCCGGCCCTCCGGCGCTTTGGCAGGGTGGGGAGATGGGAGATGGGAGATGGGAGATGGCAGGGCAGTTTCAAGTTTTCAGTGTTCAGTTTTCAGTGGGAAGATAGGCTTTAGGCTTTGGGCTTTGGGCTGTAGGCAGAAAGAAATGAGAAGAACGAAGAAAACCGGCGGGGACTTCAACCACGGATGGGCCCGGATGGACGCGTTGAAAAACCAATGACGAACGAACCGCGCGATAGCGTCCTGGAGTGCGCCGGCCCTCCGGCGCTTTGGCAGGGCGGGCGGGGGCGGGAGCATCCGCCGATGGCGCAGATAAACGAGCAATCGAATCGGCGTTAATCGGTGAAATCTGCGGACTGAAAACTGGTCAGTTGAAAATTGGAGTTTGGCAATTGGAAATTGGAAATGAGTGATCCGTGTCTAAAATTCCCGCTGTGTTTTTTCCTGAAAACTGAAAACTTGAAACTGAAAACTTCTTTGCGTCTTCCCCCGCTTTGCGTTGAAATGCTCCGCGTGCGCAAGCTCGGCCAGAATCACGGCGCCTATCACGGCGAAACCATCGACATCCGCGTCGTGCTGCGCGACCTCGCGTCCGCGGCGGCGGCGCACGGTTGGACTTCGGAAACGTACCATGAGCAGGCCGGGTTCGCGTGGCTCGCCCTGCGCCGTTCTCCGCTCTCAACGATCAACCAGCAACCCTCAACCCGGATTTACCTTTCCGCCGGCATCCACGGCGATGAGCCCGCCGCGCCGCTCGCCGCGCTGCGCTTGATTCGGGAAAATCGCTGGCCGGCGCACGCGGAGATCGTGCTGCTGCCGTGCCTGAATCCGCTGGGTTACACCCTGAACCGGCGTGGGAACGCCGATGGGGTTGATCTGAACCGCGATTACCGGCATCCGCAAGCCGCCGAGACCCGCGCGCACCTCGCCTGGCTGGCGCGGCAGGGGCGGTTCGACTGCTACCTCTGCCTGCACGAGGACTGGGAGTCGCACGGCTTTTATCTCTACGAGCAGAACCCGGAGGGCCGGCCGTCGTTCGCGGAGAACATCATCGCCGCCGTGCGGCCCGTCTGCCCGATTGATGAGTCGGAAAATATCGAGGGCCGGCCGGCGCGCGGCGGCATCATCCGCCCGGTGCTGAATCCGCTGGAGCGGCCCGACTGGCCGGAGGCGTTCTATCTCATCAGCCACCATTCGCGGCAGGGTTACACGCTGGAGGCCCCGTCGGATTTTCCGCTGCCCACCCGCGTGGCCGCCCTGGTCGCCGCCGTCCAGGCGGTAGTAGAAGGCAGATAGGAGATGGGAGATGGGGAGCAATTTAAAATTAAAAATGTAAAATTAAAAATTGGAAATGAGTGATCCGTGGTTAAGGCCCCCGCCGGTTTTCTGCATTCTGCCTTCTTCCTTCTGCCTTGGTTTCAAATTGGCAATTGGAAATGAGTCATCCGTGGTTAATAACGTTCTCGCCGGTTTTCTTCGTTCTTCTCATTTCTTTCTGCCTACAGCCCAAAGCCCACAGCCTAAAGCCTATCTTCCCACTGAACCCTGAAAACTAGAAACTTTCTTTTTATTTAAATCGCCAATCGTAAATCGTAAATGTGCCGTTCCGTGTGCATCTGTGGCCCAAGTCCAACATCAGCCGTTGAAACCACGAAATACGCCAAATACGCGAAAAAGAATTTTGGGCTGAGTCTTCCGGTTCGGCCTTGTTGATTTCGCGTGGTTCGCGTGGTTCGCGGTTAGAATTTCCGGTCTCACTGAAAACTGAAAACTTGAAACTGAAAACTGGCTTTGTAAATCGTAATTCGAATTCGGTCTAATGGGTTTGTCAGAGGCTTTTCACCGCGTCCGCCAGCGATTTCACGAAGGCGCCCACCGTCGCGACCAGCGCCGGCGATTTCCCGTGCGCCGCGATCTGGTTCACGATCGCGCTGCCCACCACCACGGCGTCGCCGTGGCCGGCCACCGTCTTCGCCTGTTCCGGATTGGACACGCCGAAGCCCACCGCGATGGGCAGGCGCGTGTGCGCGCGGAGCCGGGCGACTTGCGCCGCCAGGTCGGCCGCGACGTTCGTCTGCATGCCCGTCACGCCGATCCGCGAGATGTAGTAGATGAAGCCCGCGCCGCGCTTCACGATGAGGGCCAGCCGATCTTCCGGCGTGGTCGGGGCGACGAGATAGATGTGGCAGAGGCCGGCTTGCTGCATCAGCGCCTCGTAGTTGTCCGATTCCTCCGGCGGCAGGTCCAGCACCAGCAGGCCGTCCACGCCCGCCGCCGCGCAGTCCTGGATGAAGGGTTGCAGCCCGACCTTGTGGATGAGGTTGAAATAGATGTAGAGCACGATCGGGATCTGCGAGTCCTGGCGGATGTTTTTGATCGTCGCCAGCAATTTCGGCGGCGTGGTGCCGGATTCCAGGCCGCGCTGCGCGGCGAGCTGGTTCACCAGGCCGTCGGCCAGCGGATCGCTGAACGGCACGCCCAGCTCCAGCACGTCCACGCCCGCCCGGTCGAACGCCAGCGCGAGGTCGTGCGTGGCCTGCAGGTGCGGGTCGCCCGCGCCGATGTAAACGACGAGCCCTTTTTTGCCGGCGGCTTTCAGCTGCGCGAACTTCTCCACGATGCGATTCATGCGCCCGCAGTTTCCGGTTTCCGGTTTCCGGTTTCAAGCGGCAATTAAAAATGAAAACCATCACCACGGATAAACCCGGATGGACACGGATGAAAAACCAATGTCGTGCGAACCGCGCGCTAGCGTCGTGGAGTGCGCGGACATGTCCGCGCTTTGGAACCGGGAGACATGTCTCCCGGTGGGGAGGGGGTCGGGGTGGACGCGTTGAAAAACCAATGAC
>CAIXPZ010000286.1 GCA_903921455.1 uncultured Verrucomicrobia subdivision 3 bacterium
ACGCTCTTTGAGAAAATGCCCATTTCACAGGCACTCGCTCAACTCCCGCCCAATTCCCCATCACACGATGCCGATAATCATCAATGTTTACTGGGTTTTTAAGCGGGACAGGTGTGATTACAGATAATCAACCATTTTGTTTGCGGGCAAATTTCATGACTGCCTCTGACTGACCATGGCCGTGCTGTTTCTCGTGGATACGTTGGTTTATTTGGCGTTGCGATTCTGCTCGAAGGGATTGCTGTAGCCGTTGGTGATTATTGTACAGCTGTTATCGCAGCTCGTGACGAGCCGAGGCTTCACCCGACTGACAGACCTGACCTCCGCGAATACCACCGCATTTGTTGCCGCTGCTTCAGCACGCCAAAGTCTAATCCCCGCCAATGGTCAACCGCCACAAAGAACACCGGGATAAATCTGGTCACCACCGGCCATTCACAACGCTGACACCGGAACAAACGCAACAACGGGTTGAATCGTCGATTGCGTTTCATCTGGTGGACATCAGTTGGCGTGTTAACTGGATTGGCTTCCAGGGGGCTTCGCGCCCTGCCAGCCCATTTTCCATTGCTCCATCAATTGTTGGACGAGCGCTGCCTTCGCCGGGTCTTGGGCGATATTCACATTTTCCTGAGGGTCCACCTGGTGGTCGTAAAGTTCAGTTGCATCTACCTGCGCGTGGTCCTTGCGATTCACCCATACCGTCAAACGATATCGATCCGTGCGCATCGTGTATCCCATCAGGTTTTGTTTGCGCGGATACTGGCTGAACGCAGCAGACTTCCAAACGCGTTTCGGATCGTTAAGCAACGGCTTCAAGCTCGTGCCCTCCAAGTGCACCGGCAGCGACAAGCCCGCCAGTTCGCACAAGGTCGGGTAAATATCCACAAACTCCACCAGTGCGTCAGTATGCCTGCCAACACCCTTCATGCCCGGCGCAGAAAAAATCAGCGGCGCGTTTACGTCATTTTCCACATTACTGTGCTTGCCCCACGCGCCATGCTCGCCCAGCTTCCAACCGTGGTCGCCCCAAAGGACAATGACGGTGTTCGTGCGTAGGTGCAACCGGTCAAGCTCTGCGAGCACCTTCCCGATTTGCGCGTCGCTATAACTGACGCCGGCGAAGTAGGCCTGCTTGAGCTTGTGCGCAAGCTCTGGCGGCATCGGACCGCTGGCAGGAACGCCCTTGTAGGCGCGAATCTCACCATCGTTCGGATTGACCGCATAATCGGGCGCCCCTTTTGCAGGAAACGGATTGGGAGCCAAGTCAATGGACGCCGGATCGTAGAGATCCCAATATTTCTTGGGTGCCACCCATGGCAAATGCGGCTTGATGAAACCGACCGCTAGGAAAAACGGTTTGGTCTTCTTGCTGAGTTCAGCCAAAGTTTTCACCGCCAGTTCAGCCACTTTGCCGTCGGTATAAGTATTATCCGGCACGTCAGCACATTCATATACCGGGCCGCGGACATTGGCCTTAAACACAGAATCATTCACTCCACCGCCAGGCTTCCTTCCATTTTTCTTGGGATTCCTGGCCGCATTCACCGGGTTTCCGTCCGGCTCACCCGCCACCTTCTCCTCACTTAATGCCTGGTTCGCCGGCAACGCGTAGGCGACCGCTTGGGGGTTCTGCCAAGGCACGGACCACGTTGGCGCATCATTAAAGCCACCATGATAAATCTTGCCCATGCCTTGAACAAAATATCCGTTCTGCTTGAAGCATTGTCCCAGCGTGATGACATCCGGTTCCGCCACGCGGAAATGCGTAACCAAATCCCAAACCTTCGTCGTGTCCGGCCGCGTGCCCGTCATCACGCTGGAGCGCGACGGCGAGCAAACCGCCTGCTGACAATAGGCGCGGTCGAAAACCATACCCGACTGGGCGAGGGCATCAATATTTGGACTCTTGATATAGTCCTTGCCATAGCAACCCAACTCCGGCCGCAAATCGTCCACGACTATGAAAAGGACGTTAGGTCTTTGCAAAAGAGTATCGGCAGCAGTCGCCAGCACTGCGCCTGTCAAAAGAGTGAGCGATATGATCACCAGCGAGTATGATTTAAATTGCATATTGATATTGGTAAATTGGTTTACTTCAGAAACGGCGCGACCGCTTGCCTCCAGATGCCATACCCGGTTTCGTTCATGTGCAGCTGATCTGTGCCGTAAATCTCCGGCTTCGGTCGTCCGTCTGCGCCGAGCATCAGCGAGAAAGTATCGACAAACGTGATGTCGTGTTTCTGACAATAGCCGGCGATGAGGTGGTTGACCGTTTTTATTTTATCCGTCTGCGTCCACCGTTTGGGGCTCGGCGGACAGGAGATGAACACCAGTTTTACCCGCGGCAGAGCCTGACGCAGCTTCGTCATCAGGGCGACAAAATCACCAAAGACCAGTTCCGGCGCCATTCCAGAATTAATGTCGTTGCCCCCCGCGTAGACCACCACTTCTCGGGGCGCATAAGGAATGACGATGCGGTCGGCATAGGCGTAAACATCGGCCAGATGGCAGCCACCAAAACCCCGATTGACGACCGGCATCCCCGGAAAATCCGTGGCGAGCGTGGTCCATTTCCGGATGTAGGAGCTGCCGGTGAAAACGATGCAGCCACGCGGCGGCGGATTAGTGGCATCTGCGGCTGCAAAGCCGGCAATGTCTTTCCGCCATTTCGCAGCGTCGTGCTGAGCAAGCGAATTGGTCGGGGCCAAATCGCCACTCGCCATGGCCAGCACCCCACTGATCCACAGCGCTAAGGCAACAACAATAAGCGTGTTCCGTTTCATATTCATTGACCGCCGGCAGGCATCATCGCCGCCGCAGGATCCTTCACCCACAAAATCGGCTGGGTGATGGCGATGTTGCGTTGGATTTCTTCATCGGCCGGATCCGGTGAAAGCTTCTGCCAAAGTTTCAGGTAATTTTGCTCATGGTATGCGAGGCTGGCAAACAATAGCGACGCCTGCCGCCGCGGCCAACCGTCCCACGCCTGCACATCCGGCTTAAGCGGCCACTTCGACTTGTCAGCGAGATAGGGCTCCAGATACGCCACGGCTTTGCGGATGCTTCGCCCATCAGGCAATTCGAAATTCCACAGGTTGTCAGTTGGGGTCGACAGCAACTGACACAGTGTCGCCAGGTTATCGAGCTGGAAAATCGAATAGGCGTAGGGCTTCGTGCGCTTCAGTTCCGCCGGAAAGCTCCCATCTGCCGCCATCTGATTCGGCACGAATATCTCCTTGAACTGACGCCGACTTTCGGTCAATCGCGTCTCATCGCCGGTGAATTTGGCGAACGCCGCCACTTGCAGCCAGAACGCCACGGCATGGTTGTTCTTCGCCACCGCCTCATCGCGACCATTCTGACTCGTCAGCATCCACTCGGTGTAATCACGAAACCATTTCTTCATGCCCGCGACCAGCTCCGGCGGCAAGGACGGCGACTTCTCCATTGCTGCGATCGCCGACGGCACTTCGATGAGATGCAGCGTGTCAATGATACCGATGCCGCGCCCGGGTGAAATCCCTGGAACTGCCTGTGCATATTTCAAATGGGGATTCATTCGCGTCGCGGGATCGAGAAAAAATACGCGCAATAAATCCGCAGCCTTGGCCGCATAACGGTCCTCGCCGGTGATTTGGTAGGCCGCGCCCAAGGCCGCCACATCGTCGCGCAACGTGCGCAGCGCGAGCCGGTGCTGGTTAAAGTTTTGCGGGTTCGTTTGACCGTCGCGCTGAATGTAAGGCAGACCGTTCGTTTTCGTCGCGTCGGGCCACCAATAATCGCCGTTGGAATAATAGTCGTGCGGACCGCCCGCGCTGAACCTGGCGGGAAACTGCGTGATGCTGATCGGCGGGTGCAGGAGCGCAGCGTTCGCCGCATTCATAATCCGGCGGCGGTCCACCGTCGCAAGTTCAAGGGGGCTGCCGGAGCCGGCGGACAGATCGCGTTTTGCGTTCAATGGGGCAAGCAGTTGGAAGCGCGCCTTCGCGACATCGGGAAACTGGATGAGGATTTTTTCATACGCCGGATTCTGATAAATCATTCCCGCCCGCCGCAGTTGCGGCGCGAAATCGGCGCGGTCGAATTTCTTGATCTGGTCGTAGGGCCATTGCTTGGAGGGATCGGCCACATACGGCAGCAGAAAATCCAGCGCTGCCGCGAGGGCGTATCGCCCGTTCGCCAGGCGGAAATGCCACAGATCGACCCCGACGTGTTCGGCCATCGTGGCGAGCGTGAACAGCGCCTCGAGATTGAAATGCGAATAGCCCAGGGCCGCCGTCCGGGTCAGTTCCAGCGGCTGCCGCCCATCCGGGGCAATCTGCGCAGCCACGCGTTTCAACTTGGCAGCTTCAGCGATTTGCTTCGCGATTTCCGCTTTGCCGAGCACCAGTGCCAACTCCATCGCTTGCACATCATACCACGTCCCATGATTGTTGTGGGCACCGGTTTCCTGTCGACCCGGCTTGCTCGTGAGCAGCCAATCAAAATACGTCTCCAGCCAGACTTTGAATTCGGCCTGATCTTTCTTTGTCCATGCGGGCGAGTTGACCAGCAGCTGCGCTGCATCCGCCGCGACGGATATATTCCTCCCTTCGAGAATGCCCGTGCCACGACCGGTATTTTCGCCCTGCACGGCTTGGGCAAAATTCATATTGGGGTTCATCCGCGTTGCCGGATCAAGAAACCAGACGCGGAGAAATTTAGCCGCGTGCGCCGCGTAAGCCTCATTGCCGGTGAAATAATACGCCAGCGCCAGCGTCTCGACATTTTTGGCCATCAGCCCGATCCGACCATGATCAAAAGCTTCTTCGCGACTTTCCGGGTTCACCTTGCCGTCATGACGGATGTAAGGCAGTCCGTCCGGCTTCTTTGGATCCGGCCAAAAATACGGCGCGATGCTCATGTAATCGTGCTTATCACCGCTCGGTGGCGTTTTGTCCTTATTCATTACGGACGGCGGCGTATTTTCCCGTGCCTTTTCGGCCGAACGAACGAGTGCCTTGAATGCAGATTGCAATGCCTCGTCATGCGCAGCCAAACGCGACTTCACTTCTGCCAGCGCACCGGGTGCCACCGCAAAATAATCCGGCCCCGGACCGGCGGCTTTGGCTTGGCCATAGGCAGCGAGCGCAACCAGAATGATCGCGCCTCGCTTTGCCGCGCCATTTAGGAAAATACTCATTTTGATTTTTCCAATTTTAAAAACACGCTCTGGATTCCCCCGCCGGAAACGCTGACCACCGCCGCATCGCCGGTTAATTGAACACCGATTTGCGCGCGCCCATTATATAGCTGCACTACGCGTGAACCCGTGGACGTGCCGAGGTTATCCAGCAAGCGTCCGTCGCCAGTGAGACCAAAGCGAATCAGGTTTGACGCATCCAGACAGGGCACGCCGGCCCCGTCGAGCAGACTCACCTCAATGGTGGCGACGCCCTTCGCCTGCGTCACTTGTTTCAGCGCGAATCGCGCCGGCCGGCCCCACGGCGCTGTTTGATAAACCTCGGAAATTTCATCTGCCACCTCAGCTCCCTGTGACTTTCCCACCGCGCGGAGGATGTTGGTGCCTTCCTTGAAAGGAACCTCCCAACGCAAGCCGGCGGCGGGAAAGTTGGTGGAATGGCGCTGGCGGATTCCCGCCGACACGCCGTTGACGAACAACTCCACTTCGCCGCAATTGGAAAATACTTTCACCGGTTTCATCTCGCCCGGCTTGCCCCAGCGGGTTGGCCAGGTATGCCCGTAGATGTGTATCATCGGCCTCCCGGCCCAGTAGCTTTGAAATACGTAATAGCTTTCCTTCGGCGTGCCGTCGCGTTCCACCACGCCTTTTTGGTTCACGCGCGGAACCGGGTTTTCCGGGCGCAATGGCGTGGCGAAGTCCTTGAATATCCACATGGCCGCACCGGTGAGATTCGTCAACTGCTCCTGCGTCATGAGGTGCCAGTCGAACAGATTGATCATGTAACTCTCCGACCAGTCGCCGTCTTTCGAGGCCCGCGCTTTGCCCCCGCTGGCTTTGTAGGCCTTGCCGACTTCCGCCGTGCCTTCACCGGTCGCGACCTGGCCGAGAAATTTTTCCGGTGCTTCCGAGTGGCGACGCGCATGGCTGTCGCCGCCGTATTCGGCATGGATGAAATGTGGGGTGTCATTAATGGCTTTATCCAGTGCCGCGCGATACTCGGTGTAGCGCCCGCCATACCAGCCCGCCCAGATGCTCGGTGAATAAACATCGGGGATATCTTTGCAAAAGTCGCAGCGGCGAATAACCGTCTTGCGGGCCGGATCCAGTTCATGCGCTTGCAAATTCAACTTCGCCATGAAGGCGCGGATGGCATCCTTGTTAAATGTTTCAAAATCTCCGGGCCAGTCGTTCTCGTTGCCCAGCCCCCAAAGTATGATCGACGGGTGATTGTAGTGCTGGTCAATCATCGCCTGCTGCATCTCCAGCGCCTGCTGTTGATAGCGCGCACCGCCTAGACCGCCGCGACACCACGGGATTTCCTCCCAAACCAGCAGGCCTAGTTCGTCGCAAAGCTCCAATACCAGCGGCGCTTGCTGGTAATGCCCCAGCCGCACGAAGTTTGCGCCCATATCCTTTATCGCCTGAAGGGTCTGTCGCACGACCGCATCGGGCACGGCCGCCGCCACGCCGGCATGATCCTCATGATAATGCGTGCCGCGCAACAGGAGTCGATCGCCATTTAACTTGAAGGGGCCATGCTCTACCCATTCGATGGAGCGCACGCCAAACTTTTCCGTGATTTGCTGGTCGCCCTGGGCCGACTTGAATGTAACGGTGCAAGCGTAGAGGGCGGGCGTTTTCGGTGACCATAAATCCGGCCCGGCGATTTCAAACGCGTTGATTTCCTTCTCCCCGGACCAGGGCGCAAGCTTTTGCGTAGCGGTTTGCACAATGTTTCCATTGGGGCCGCGGACTTCGATGTTCAACTCGGCTTCATCATGAAGTGACGCCGGATTGTAAATCCGTCCGCGCACTTTCACGCTGGCTTGACCGTTGGCCATGAGCGCCGGTTCGATGTGGACCCGTTCGAGCGAAATCGCCGGCCGGTAAACCAGACTGACGTGACGGTAAAGTCCACCATAGCGGTTAAAGTCGCTCAAGTCGGAAGGAATGCTCTCCGCGTCACGCGAGTTGTCGCACAGCACCGCCAGCGGGACTTCGCTTTGCTGCGCAACGGCATCGGTGATGTCCACGTCCCACTGATCATAGCCACCGACATGTTCGCCGACCTTTTTTAACCCGACGAAAACCTGCGACTTTTGTCCGGCACCGTCGAAGTGAAGCAAAGTGCGTCCGCTCGGAAAGGGGTTGGCAATCTTGAGATGCGTGCGATACCAGCCCGGTCCCTGATAATAACGCACATCAGGATCCACGGAATCGCGACCATTGAAGCAATGCGGCAACGTGACCGGCGTCCAGACGACATTGTCGGTTGCCTTGTCGCCTCGCCAGATTTCCCAAACGCTGCCGAGGGAGCCCTGGTAAAATTCCCAGCCGGTGTCAACCTGCTGGATGGAGGCGGCATGAACCAAGCTAGCCATAGTCAACAGCACGCCAGCGGCAGCAAGCCGGCGTGACGTTAAAAACAAAATTCGCTTCATCAGCGGGTGGTTCCTTTTTCTAGCAATCCCAGACTGACGAGAAAGGCGGCGATATCGGCGCGGGTTTTTTCATCCGCCGCCTTGCCAGCTGCGCCATATTTGCTTGAGTTGTATGAATGTCCCAACCCTTGAAATGTGACTAATTCGCAGCGATTGCTATTGGCTAATAGCCTGTCGCGCAAGGCGACCGAATTGGCATATGGCACGGTCTGGTCCGCCGTGGCGTGAAACACGATGGTCGGCGGCATCCTGGCTGGCATTTGATCCGGCACGGAGCATGCCTGCGCCCGCGAGGCGTCGCGACCAAAGCGCTTCGTTCCGCCGTAGCCGCCGTCTTTGGTGTCCGTCACGGGATTTAACAAAACTAAAGCCGCCGGTAAATAGTTTGGGGCGGGGTCGTTTTTTCCGGGACCGGCGGAAGGAATGGCCGTCCAGGCCGCAACATGCCCGCCCGCCGAAGAACCCTGCGAGATAATTTTATTAGGATCGATACCGAGTTCACTAGCGTGCTCTTCAATCCAGCGCACGGCCGCGCGTCCATCTGCCACGCAATCTTCCGGCTGCGCGCCAAAGCGGGAGCGAGTTCGATAATCAGGAGCGATGCCAACCAAACCCTGGCTCGCGGCCCACTTGGCCCATTTGATACTGCTTTCGGGGGTGCCGGAGACCCAGCCGCCGCCAAAGAAACTCACCAGACAAGGCCGGTGGTCTGACTTGCTCCAGCCTCCCGGCTTGACGACATGAAGGCGCAGGTCATTGGTGTCGACCCGGCGAAACACAAACGCCTCGCTGCCGGGAAGCGAAAACGGCGTCACGTCCGGCTTCTTTTCTGAGGCGTTGGGTTCGACCGTCGACGCAGCGGGTGAAGCGGTTTCAACTCCAGCGGATTTTGAACTGGTAGCAACGAGGATGGCAACTCCCGTTGCGATTAATAACATTCCTGGTGTTCTCATAATTTTTTGGTCATGGTGTGGTCACCCGATAAAACCGTTGCGGAAAGTTTGTGGTCTGCGCGTCGGTAACGATGAACACGCCGTTGATGTTCGCAGGATTCGTCACGACAGGCAACCACGTCACGGATGAAGTCAGACTCGTAACCGCTGGCTGATTCGCCGCCACTGCGCCGCTGATGTGAAAGTGCTGCGGTCGAATGTCATGGTTAATTAGGTAACACTGGGAGAACCGACAAAGAAGCTATTGTGAGTGCAACGAAGCCGGTGGTGCTGACCTGCAACAATCCGTTAACGTGTTACTAAGCTGATCGGCGTCAAGGCAATACCATTTTTAATGGGGGGTTTCAGAAGAAAATCCTTCTGAATCAAAAAATTGAAGCCGACAACTCAACCAGAGTGATGGCGTGCTGGGCCTGAATAACGGTGGACATGCGAAAACCTTAACATCCCCCCCGCCCCCGTCTTACCGGATGAAACGTGGACAAAACCGGAAGCACCTGCTTGGATTGAAATCTAGCCAGCGGAAGACTCGGACTGCGCAAATACCCGATTCGTTGCGCGCTTAACCCGGCAAAAATTATTCCTGCTCCAATTCCGGCTCGTCGTCCAGGGTGCCGCGGCGACTGGGACCGGTCGCGTATTGGCGCAGATACTTTACGGCCACCCGAATATCCTTGGGCCATTCACTTTTGATGGTCACGAGTTCATTCGTGACCGGATGCGGCAAACTCAATGCTTCCGCATGCAGCGCGCTGCGCGAAATCAGCGGCCGCTCCTCACGGCCGGGCTTGAGCCGGAAATCTCGTTTTAACCGCGAAAGCCAGAGTTTTTTGCCGCCGTAAAGCTCATCGGCTACCACCGGAAAACCCGCATGCTTCAAGTGCACACGAACCTGGTGCGTCCGGTCCGTCAGCGGTGAACAGCGCAGCAGCGACCAGTCGGAAAACTGTTCCAATACTTCAAATTCCGTCTTCGACTTTTTACCTTCGAGCGGATTCACGCACATCTGGCCGGGCTTCACCGGATGCGGCGCGAGTTTGGCATCCACCTCAAACTGAGCCGCCGGCGGGTTGCCCCAAATAAGCGCGACATAGTTGCGCAGCGGTTTTTCCGAACCAAAGAGATTCGCCAGCGTGATCAAGGCCGGCTTGTTTTTCGCCAGCAGGATGACGCCGCTGGTCTCGAAATCAAGCCGGTGGGCGTTGCTTAAATAGGTAAGGTTCCGTTCGCGCGCCCACGGTTTGCCGGCGGCGATGCCCTCAACCAACAAACCCATCAGGTTCGGGCGAAGTTCGTCATGGCGGTCAGGCGAAGTCAGCAGCCCGGCGGGCTTGTCGAGCGCGAGCAGATGCTCGTCCTCGAACAGAACGGGGATTTCCCAGAACTCGCGCGTGGCGGGCGACGACAGTTTGATGGCCGCGCTCACGGCTATTTCGCCGCGCCGGTCGCCTGCTTCTGGTAGAACGGCGTGTCGCGCAGTTCGCGGTTGGCCTCGCCTTGCAGCCAGAGGTTGAACGCCTCATTCTGCCGCGCGCGGCGGACCTGGCCGAGGAACTGCGGCAGTTCGGAATTCTTTTTCGTCACGTCAATCGGCAGCACCTGCTGGACGAACAGCACAAAACCGCCTTCGCTGGTCGGTTGGAATTTGCTGACGTGGCCCGAAGCGGTGGTGAACGCCGCCTGCTTGACCTGGCCGAGGGTCGCGCGCTCGCCGAGTTCGGCCAATTCCGTAGTGCTCAGGGAAAAGGCCGGCAATACCTGCGGCGCGAAACCGCTGGCCACGGCCGCCTTCGCGAAGGAATTACCCGCCGCCAGCTGCCCCGCGACCTTGGCCTGAAAATTCGTTCCCGCGCTCTGGGCGAGCGCCACGGCTTCGCGCTCACGGAAATCTTGCGTCACCCGGGCGGAAATCTGGGCGAGCGCCGGTATCGCGCTCGGCAACTGGCCGGCCAGCGCGAGGATGTAAATGCCCTCCGATCCGACAATCGGCCCGGCGAACGGCTCGTCGGCAGTCAATTGAAACGCCGCCTTGGTGAAAGCGGCCGGCGCCGTGAATTCTTCCGGGCCGTAATTGGCGGCAAACGGCGCGGTGGTGCGGATCGTCAGCCCTTTTTGCTGGGCATAGGCGGCCAGATTTTCCGGCTTCATCGGCGTCATGGCGAACACCGCCGTCGCGAAATCATTGGCCAGCTGCCGCGCATCCTTCAGCGCGCGGTCGTGGATGAGCAGGTCGCGGATTTTGGCCTTGGCCTCGTCCGGCGTCTTCGCGTCGGGGAACTGGCTCTGGCCGTATTGGCGGTAAACCGAGTCCACATACGCGGTGAAGTTCGTCTTGTCCCATTCCGCCTTGGCCTGGGCGAGATAGTTGGAAACGTCAAAGAACACATAGCTCACCCGCACGCGATCCGGTTCGCGATAGACGGCCAGATTGTTCGTGTAAAACTGCGCGACCGCCGCCGGGGTGACGGAAACCTGCGCGAGATAATTCGATGCGGCGAAAAACACCGCCTGGGCGGAAACTTCCTGATGCTCGCGGTCGTAAAGCAGGCTGGCCTCCTGCGGTGTGACCAGCGCGCCCGACAAGCCGAGGGTCTGGATCATCTGCTGCACGACCAGTTCGTCGCGGAGAAAATTCTGCATGTCCGCCACGCCCAGGCCTTCGGGGGCGAGGACTTGTTCGTTGAATTTGGCCAGATCCACTGACTGACCGTTCCGGCCGAGCGAGCGCAGAAATTCACTCGCCGCCACCACCAAAGCCTCCTCGCCGACCTGGATGCCCAGCTTGTTCGCCTTCTGCTGCAGCAACAGGCGGATATAAACCTCGCGTTCCATGTCGTCGCGGCTGAAGTTGGCGTTCTTGTCCGGCCATTGGCCGTAGTGCATCCAGTAGTAAAGATAGAATTCCGCCTGCGCCTTCTGGTAATCCTGCGCCGTGATGGGCCGGCCGTATATCTTGCCAAAATCCCCGTTGGCACGGCGGCCATTGCCGTATTTGGCCGGGCCGGAGCCCATGAAAACCACGAACGAAATAATCGTGAGGCCGGCGATTATCCACCACAGCCAGCTAGAATGTTTGCGAATTGATCCAATCATAGTGAAAAAAGTGAACGCGAAGCCTAACTTGCCGGCAGATGCAAGGCAAACAAATTAGGCTCTGGGGAATGACGTCTGGGTTTTTGGGATTTACACCCAAACGCCGGACCCGAGACGCCAGACCCTAAAACTCATTTCAGCCACTTCGCCACATCCATCGCGGCGTAGGTGATCAAAATATCCGCCCCCGCGCGGCGCATGGCGAGCAGGCTCTCCAGCGTCACCGCCCGCTCATCGATCCAACCTTTCGCGGCGGCGGCCTTGATCATCGCGTGCTCGCCGCTCACGGCGTAGGCGGCGGTGGGCAGGCCGAATTCCGTCTTCACGCGATGGATGATATCCAGATAGGCCAGCGCTGGCTTGACCATCACCATGTCGGCGCCCTCTTGGATGTCCAAAGCCACCTCGCGGAGGGCCTCGTTGGCATTCGCCGCGTCCATTTGATAGCTGCGGCGGTCGCCAAAGCTCGGCGCCGACTCCGCCACTTCGCGAAACGGCCCGTAAAATGCCGACGCAAACTTCGCCGCGTAACTCATGATCGGCGTTTCCGCCAGTCCCTCGTTGTCCAGTTCGGCGCGGATGGCGCGGACGCGACCGTCCATCATGTCGCTCGGGGCGACGATATCCGCGCCCGCCTCGGCCTGGCTGGCGGCCGTGCGCGCCAGCAATTTCAGCGACGGATCGTTCAGGATTTTCCCGCCCTGCACGATGCCGCAATGCCCGTGATCCATGTATTCGCAGAGGCAGACATCCGTGATGACGAGCAGCGCGGGCAATTCCTTTTTCAGCAGCCGCGTCACTTGCTGGACGATGCCGTTCCGGGCGTAAGCGCCGCTGGCCTTGGCATCCTTTTTGTCGGGAATGCCGAAGAGCAGCACGGCGGGCACGCCGAGCGCGTGCGCGGTCGTGGCCTCGCGCAATATCTCATCGGGCGACAGCTGGAACACGCCGGGCATGGCGCCCACGGGGCGGCGCAACTTTTTGCCGCTGCGCGCAAACAGCGGGAGGACCAGCTGCGAAACGTTCAGTGAGTTTTCCGCGACGAGACGGCGCAAGGCGGGCGAGGTGCGCAACCGGCGCGGGCGAACCACGGGAAATCCGGGTAAATTCATGAGAGCAGTCTAGATTTAGCGGAGCCCGGGCAAAAGCGGAAAGTTTCACCAGCCACAGATGGGCACAGATGAACCACAGATTAATCCATGCTAACAAACTATGTTCCCGCTTGGCAATTTGCCCGGCCGGATTTCATTCCGGCCATACGGCAACGAGAACAGCTTCAAGCGCGCGGGCTTTGAGCCGGTAGACTTTCACTGACCGCACTGCCCACATTCTGGAAGACGTGTCTAATTATCACCGGCTCCACTTCCTGGGGAAAAATCGTTACCGGAAGGCGGCGACGAACCGTCGGAATCTTTCTGGCGCGCGGAGGAACACGCCGTCCGCCCAATTGAATCGTCGCCATCCGTAAATTGATCGCCGCAATCGTCGCATTCACCGGAGAGCTTGCCTGCAGTTGAAATTTTCTGGCCACGAGCATTTTACCGCAACTCGTGTGCCAGAAATTTGCGCGGCGGCTGGCCGGACCTGTCTGCAAAAAAGCCCCGCCGTTTCCGGCGGGGCGCGTGAAAGAATGGCGTTACTCGGTGACGACGCCGATTTCCGCCGCCGAGGTCCAGGCCTCGTCGTTGATTTCCGAGAGCGCCTTGAGCTTGATGAAGCGGCACGTCTGCGGGGCGAAGGTCACGGTTTTCAAATCCTTGTTGTTCTCAAACTCGCCCTTCGCCACGGGCTGGCCGAAGTCCTGTCCGTCCTTGCTGACGTAGAATTCATAGCCCTTGATGGTGCCGTTCACGCCCTCGTCCTGGCGCGGCAGATAAGTGAAACCCTTGATCGTCGCCACCGGCGTCAGCTCGATGATGATTTCATGCGGACAGGCCGGGTTGGCATCCTGCCATTGCGTGTGCCAGAACGTCTCCCGGTCGCCGTCCACGGCGTTTACGCCCTTGCCATCTTCGCCGTCGGTTTCCTCGCTGTCCACCTTGACCAGCTTGAGCACGACCTTGCCGGGCGCGGTGGCCGGGGCTGCCGCCGGAACCACGGCGGGCGCGGCCGGCGCTTCCGCTGCGGCTTTGGCCGTCGTGCCGCAACAGGCGGCGCCCTTATGCGCGGCACAACCGCTGGCGAACAACGAGGCTGCCGCGAGCAAAGCCGCGCCGGGGATCATTAATTTCAGATTTGTTTTCATGGGATTGTTATTCAAGTTGATGGTTTGGCCGTCGCGAAAATTTTTAACACGCCATCCCCGTCATGTCTAGCGCGACCCGCCGGATTAACGGCGGTTGAGTCGCGCCAGCAGCTTGCCGTGGATGCCGTCGAAGCCACCGTTGCTGAAAACGCAAACCACGTCCCCGCCCTGCGCGTGCTTGGCCAGATGCGCGACGATGGCGTTGGCGTCCGGCAGATACGCGGCCTCCTTGCCGGAGGCCTTGATGTCAGCCATGAGCTTTTCGGGATTCAGACGCTCGGCGGCGTTGATCTGCTCCAGCCGCGCCACTTCGGAGACGACCACGGCATTCGCATCGGCGAAGGACGCCGCCAGTTCGTCCTGAAACACATTCCGGCGCGTGGTGTTCGAGCGCGGCTCGAAGACGGCCCAGATCTTTTCCTTTGCGTAACGCAGCCGCAGCGCCTTGAGCGTCTCGCGGATGGCCGTCGGATGATGGCCGAAATCGTCAATCACCGTCACGCCGCCGGCGATGCCCTTCACTTCCAGCCGCCGCTTGATGCCCTTGAACGTGTCGAACGCCGACTGGATCTGCTTGTTCGACAAGCCGCAATGCTTCGCCGCGCCGATGACCGCGAGAGCGTTGCGCACATTAAGTTCGCCGACCATGTTCAGGTGAAACTTGAAGCTGGGTATCTCAAACTCCGTCGCCGTCGGGCCGAAGCGCAGGTTGAACCCCTGCACCGCATTCCCCTCGCCCAACCCGAACCGCTTCACCGGACAATGCGTCACGTTGAGCAGTTCCGTGAGATTCGCGTCGTCGCCATTGCCCAGCAGCAGGCCGTTGCGCGGCACCAGCCGGATGAAATGTCTGAACGTCTTCTTCACCGCGTCGAGATTGTCGAAGATGTCCGCGTGGTCGAATTCCAGGTTGTTGATGATGGCGACTTCCGGCTGGTAATGGATGAATTTGCTGCGCTTGTCGAAGAACGCGGTGTCGTATTCATCGCCCTCGATGATGAACCATTCGCTGTCCGTGAACCGCGCGCCCTGCGAAAAATTGTTCGGGATGCCGCCGATGAGGTAGCTCGGGTTCAGCCCGTTGTGCTCGAACACCCACGTCAGCAAACTCGTCGTCGTGGTCTTGCCATGCGTGCCGGCGACGACGAGCGAGCGTTTGCCGCGGATGAAAAACTCCGCCAGCAGCGCGGCGAGCGAACAATAGCGCAGCTTGTGGTCGAGCACGTATTCCGCCTCCGGGTTGCCGCGCGAGATGGCGTTGCCGATGACCACGAGGTCGGGCTTGGACGCGAGGTTGCGCTCGTCGTAGCCGTTCATCACGGGGATTTTCTTGGCGGCAAGGAACGACGCCATCGGCTCATAGACATTCTGGTCGGAGCCGGTGACGGTGAACCCTTTGTCGAACATCGCGGCGGCGGCGGACGCCATCGCCGTGCCGCCGATGCCGATGAAATGAACGGATTTGATCTCGGATGAAAACATGAGCTGAAAATTTAGCCGCCCCGACGCCACGGCACAAAGTTTTTTGCTCACCAAGTGGCGCATCGCCAGTTGTGTTGATTGCCAGCCCCGCCGGTTTCTGCGAAAACTGGGAAACCAATTATGTCACCCGCGCGTCCTTCACACATGCCGTTTGCCTCCCTGACCCGATGCCTGCTGCCGTTGCTCGCCGGCGCCGCGCTGTCCGCCGCGCTGCCGGCGGCGGCCGCGGAAAGCTCCGCCAACCTCGACGCCAACCGCGATGTCGCCGCCAAGTCCGGCTTTCTGACGGATACGAACCGGACGTTACCGATCCTGTTCATCGTCGGCGATTCCACCGTGCACAATCCCGGCAAGGGCGAGCGCGGCTGGGGCGATGTCATCGGCAAAAGTTTTGACCCGAACAAAATCCGCGTCGAAAACCACGCGCTCGGCGGGCGCAGCAGCCGGACGTTCATCACGCAGGGCTATTGGGACATGATCCTCGCCGCCGCCAAGCCGGGCGACTTTGTGCTGATCCAGATGGGCCACAACGACGGCGGCGCGCTCAACGAGGAGGCGCCCGGTTCCAAATATCCGCTGCGCGCGCGCGGCACGATCCGGGGCCTCGGCGAAGAGACGCAGGCAATTGACAATGTGCTCACGAAGCAGCACGAGGTCGTCCACACCTACGGCTGGTATCTGCGCAAATACATCAATGATGCGCGGGCCAAGGGCATGACGCCCATCCTCTGCTCGCCGATCCCGCATTGCCCGAAGGAACCCGTGAAGGCTGGCGACGTGGAGAAAAGCCCCTACGTGGAATTTTCCGCCGCCGTGGCCAGGAATGAAAAGGTGCCGTTCGTGAACCTGAACCAGATCACGCTCAGCCACTACGCCGGGCTGACGCCGGCGGAGATCAAAGCGAAATATTTCTCCCCCGCCGACGGCACGCATACCAGCCCCGCCGGCGCGGAACTCAACGCGCAATCGGTGGTCGCCGGCCTGAAGACGCTGCCGGACTGTCCGCTCGCCGGCTGCTTGAAGGCGGACGCGGCGAAATAATCTTCATGAGATTCCCGCTTCCCCTCGCCGCGCTTGGCCTGGCCTTGCTGGCCGGCTGCGCCACGCCGCCGCGCCCGACGCCGCGCGAATGGATCGACACCGACACCGGCCACCGCGTCGTGCGGCTTTCGGTGGATCCTGACAGCCGCAGCCTGTATTTTCACCAGTATGCCTACCTGCGCGACGGGCGGCTGGTGTTCACCAGCACCAACGGCGTGTTCGCCGTGGACCTGACGACGCGCGCCCTGGAGAAATTGCTGCCGGCCGACGCGCACCTCATCCAGGTCGGGCGCAAGTTCGGGCGGATCTATTTCACGCGCGACCACGCGCTGTGCAGCCTCGACCCGGCCACGCACGCGGAGCGGACCATCATGGAACTGCCGCCGCACTGGAGCATCGGCACGATCAATTGCGACGAAACGCTCGCCGCCGGCACCCTCACCGATGCCGACGAGCCGGCGCGCAATCCCAAATTCGGCTCTGCGGCGCGGGACGAGAAAACCTTCATGAAAAACAAGGGCGCGATGATGCAGGCGCGCATGGCCCAGAAAACGCCGATGGAACTCGTGTTCGTGGATCTGGCGACGGGCGCGGTGACGTGGCGCGGCAACCGCGGCACCGACTGGCTGGGCCACCTGCAATTTTCGCCGGCCGACCCGGGCCTGCTGATGTTTTGCCACGAAGGCATCTGGGACGATGTCACACGCACCTGGCTCATCCGCGCCGACGGCTCCGGCCTGAAGAATATCCACAACCGCACCATGCAACATGAGATCGCCGGGCACGAATTCTGGAGCGCCGACGGCGCGACCGCGTGGTATGACCTCCAGACGCCGCGCAGCCGGGTGTTCTGGCTCGCGGGCTACAACGTCCACACCGGCGCGCGCACCTGGTATAACCTCGCGCGCGACGAGTGGTCGGTGCATTACAACTGTTCGCCGGATGGCAAAGTGTTCGCCGGCGACGGCGGCGGGCCGGGCAACGTGGCCCGCGCGGAAAACGGCCAATGGATTTACCTCTTCCATCCCGAGCTGACGCCGAGCCGCATGCGCGATGCCGCCGCCACCAACCTGATCGCCACCGGCGTGTTCCGCGCCGAGAAGCTGGTGAACCTGAAGCACCACGACTATTACCTCGAACCGAACGTGACCTTCACGCCCGACGGCAAATGGATCGTCTTCCGCTCGGACCTGCAGGGCGCGCCGCACATCTACGCGGTGGAAATCGCCAAGGCGAAAAAGGATTAGAATCAACCCCGTCCCGCAGCGCCAGAGCAACTGGCGGCCGAACCTCGGCCTGACAACTCTCAGACGCTATCGCGCTATTCGGGAGCCATCGGTCAACGCGCCAGCGTCTTGGACTGCGGCGGCCCTCCGCCGCTTTTCCCCCGTCAATCCGCCTCCACGGTGATCGACGCCAACGGATCGCAGTCAGCGCGGCTGCCACGCGCCTGACCCCGACCAGATAAGGTTGGACAGTTTTTTGTATCCACCATACTGTTTCAATCATGATTCAGACCGGCCACCAACCACCTCAATCAACTTCGCCAGCCTAGATGTTTGACGCTCGTAGCTATGCCCGAGAACGATACAAGTTGGCACGACGTGAAAGGACCAAAACTGGATTCTCTCTCATGCAAAGAGAAGCTCTACACTCTTGCGTCATTGTTCTTTGCAAGTAGGCACATTGCGGGCCTGGCGGATGATGAGGTCGGTTGCCCGTTCCGACAGATGCTTGATGATCACGAGGAGTCCTTAATTACACACCTGTTGATTGAGACTGCTGTGCTCATCCGAATGAAAGATGACCTTTTTCAGCAGCAGCACGGCATTCCTGCGGATACTCAGAATGACATAGTCGGCAAATTTTGGAATCCTGCTGATGCGACCCAAGATTCTCAGCTCCAATTGCGAGAAGCGTGCAATAAAATCATCCACGCCAAACTCATCAACTTTGACCTTATCGGTGAGCCACATTCTCATAACCGATACTTGCAGCCTATCGTTTACCTTTACGGCGAGCAACGCGGCACGCCTTGGAAGGCCCAAATTGATGTCGTCAGATGGGTCGAGTTCGGCTACACAATGTTTCCATGACGACCGCGCCCAACCATACGCAACAGCGAACCCGGCGGGAGCGTCGCGTTTGCAATCGGCGCGCCTCTTGCCGCCGTCGCTGAGCTTGGGTCGCATTGTATGTCCTCGATCATTCAAGAGTTGGAGAGCTTCGGTGGCGGTGTGTTTTTGACTCATCAGGGCGTGGATTCGCGAGTCACGGAGTCAGACTTGTGGCGTACGTTCGAGCAGCCAGTTGTCGTCTGGGTTCACGGCGCACAGTTCGACAACAGCGGTCTTGAGCGATTAGTTGGTGTTGCGCGCAGGTTTCCGCACATCCAACGCTTTCGTTTCACGAGCACGCGGGTTACTTCTGATGGCGTCCGCAGACTTTATGAGTATTGGCCAGACATTCCGATTGATGGCGTTGCAGCCTAATACAGACGGAGCTCGGCTGCAAAGTTAGCGACTTGGATAAAACCGTTCCGTTCGTGTGTTTGGCGCGTTTCGCGGTTGAAAATGGGGGTTCGCGGGGCTTATTTGGCTTCTGAATTTTTGCTGGCTGCCGATGGCACCAGTTTGTAGCGCACGTTCACGCCCGCCTTGGTTTCTTCGAGCACTTGCAGGATGCCCCGGCCGCCTTCGCGGGTTTCAAAGACCCACGTTGCGGGCGTTTTGCGTGGATCATCTCCGTGGCGCGGATCGAGGTCTTGCCACGTCTCGCGTTGGATGCCCGCCAATGCCGCGACGGTTTGCGCCGGCGTGAAATGCTCCCAAGCGTCCTTGTCCACGGCCTTGGCTTTGAGGCCCACGCCTTTGAGCGAATGGCTCGGCTCCGGGATGGCATCCATCCCCTCGCGCTCCAGCCAGGCGACGGCTTTCAAAACATTGTCGGCGATGTCATTCGACTCGCTGTTGTTCCCGGGCAGTTCGGCGACCTTGCCGGAATCGAAATCAATCGCGCCAACAACTTCGCGCTCGATCACCGGGCCGAAGGCGACCGGTGAAGTGGACAGTGCGGATTGAAGCCTCGCGTGTTGCACCGACCACCGCGTGGCGGCCGCCTTGATCGTCTTGCCCATGGAAAGGACGGCAACCAGCAGAAGCACGAGAACAAATCCCAGCATAATCACGCCGCAACCGACGGCCATGGTCCTGCCCGCGCCCAGCTTGGATTTCCGGACTGCCAGCACGATCACCGCGATGCCCCCAACCAAAAGCAGCAGAATCCCGCCAACCGGCACGAGCGCTGGAATGCTCGTGACAACCACGGGCTCAGGAACGGGTGCGGATAGGGCGGTGTCCGGGCTGGCGACGACGGCGGCGTTCGTCGGGCCACCCTGAACCAGCTTGTAGCGGAGCTTCACGCCGCGCGGGTTCTCGGTGAAGCCGGTGATTTGCAGAATACCCATTGTCCCCGTGCGGGACTTGAACAGAAAAGATTTCGGCAATTGGTTTTCAGGAACGGTTTCCACGGTGATGACAGAGGACAATTGAAGTTGTCCGATGGCTGCCTCTGCCTGAGCAGCGTTCAACGTGTGCCAACCGTCGCTGGCGGCTTGGACAGCCAGACTGGAAGTCGCCAGCATCATCTTCTCGGCCAGAGTGAAGCTTACTCCCGCAGCGGTGAATAATGCTGGCACGCCAGAATTGTTCAGCTGCGGTTTTAGGATTTGACCGGCATCCAAATCTAGCAAATCGGTCACGCCATGGTCATCAAACGGCAACACCCGCTCCACCACCGGGCCGAACGCCAGTTCGGGCGCGGCGGCGGACATAGGAGCCGTGACTGGTGCGGATTGTTTTTCGGTGCCGGAATCCGTCACCGTCACCGTCGTCCGTTGGCCGGGTTGCAACGAGACGTTGTGGAACTCGACCCACTGATACTTGCGCCGTTGCAATTGGAATTCCTTGATGTGAGCAAAGGCATTGGACGAGACCATCAGCAGTCCGCCCGTCGTCGGGAGCTTGGCGGCGTGGGCGGAAATTTCCGGGATCACGGTGAGTTTGCCGTCGGCAGCCACGCAGACCATCCGCGACTCCCAGTCTTCGTTTTTGGTGTAAGTGCAACTCACCGCCACCTCACCGCTTTTGCCGGCCACGGCTTCGTAAGCTGCGCTCCAATCACCTGACGATGAGGCGCCGCCCCCCAAACCAGAATGCACTGAGGTGGCGGTTTCCCAAGGGCCGTTGGCGAGGCCCAAGGAAATGTTCATGGTTGCCGCGCTCTTCGGACAGCCAATGATCTGGCCGAAATAACCGTTGGGTATGCGTTGGTCCGGAACCGCCCAACCGGAACTTCCGGGTTGCGCTCCGGATTCCTTGCTGATGCGGCAAACCGGCGTGGAGATGCCTTCCGCACTTTGGTTGCGGATGTAAAACGCGGTTTTCTTCTGCACCAGGTTTTCCGCCCATTGGTTCATGTTGAAATCTCTGTGCGGGAATGGCTGGCGGGAAAGCTCGCCGTTGGGCAGCCAGCAAGCCGGGTTCGTCCACGGCAGATTGCCGACGGCCACCAGTTCTACTTCGGCCTGATTTAACCGCGCCACGAACGGCGGGCTGTTCAACGAGCGAGTTGACCCGGCGGAAAGGGCAGACATTTCCGTATGCGGACGTGTCTGCAACGTCAGGGCGGCGATGCGGTCAAACTCCGGGCGACGGAGCATCAGCTTTTCATGCACCACTTTTTTCCAAGTCGGTTGTTGTGTTTCGTGGATGTTGGAACGCAGCGGCTGCGCGGTGCCATCCTTGTCCACCAGCATCACCCGATAATCGGTACCGTCCGTTTCGGTGTGAGTGACGGTCAAGGCCACAGACTCGGTGTTGAACAGAATTTCGTAGCCAAACTCGTCGTCACCATACCGGCCTTCGCCGGAGGAACCGGGCGCTATGATCTGGTTCAAACGTTGAACCTCGTGCCAGCCGACATCGGCAGAATCCATCTTATTGCGGGAGTGAAGGCCAAACATCAACGCCACTAGCAACCCGCCCGACACCAGCACACCACACCCGATGGCCAAGACTTTGCCCGCTGAACGCTTGCGAGCAGGAGCAATCGGAGGGACATCCGCGCTATTTTGGTTCACCGCGCGCCAGACGCGGCGGATGATGAGCCAGTCAACGACCAAACAAATCACCGGCAGCAAGAGTAACAAGACGTTTTTTGCAAAATCATGATTGAGCAGAAACGCATCGAACGGACGGCTAACATCGAGGGTTTTTGCATAATCTTCCCAAAGATTGCCGAGCAGCAAAACAATTCCTGCATCCAGCGCCAGCAATGGAAACAGCAGGCCCTCAAACACGGCCAGCCACAGTCCGTAAAGTTTCCCCGCCGAGCGGCGGATTTGCGTGACGGCAATCCAGCCGAGAATGGTTGGAGCGCCCTGCCCGATAACGACGAGCACCACGCCCGGCAATCCCCAAACCCATCGCCACGGATCATTCGATGGCAGCGAGGCATTGTGCAGTGTCGCGAAGCTATTGAACACCAGTCCCACCGGCAGCAACAGCAGACACAGTGCGCCGACGATGGCCTTGCGCGAGAAGCGCGGTTTGATTTCGGCTTTCGGTTTTCCACTTTCCGCTTTTTCATTCGCGAGGAACACCTGTTTCTTCGCCCAGATGGAGATGGAGAAAAAGAATGCCATCAGGGCGACCCACATGGCCCACAGCGCGCCGATCCACCTGTTCAGCCCGCGGCCCGTCAGCCAAGTCAGCTTTTCCATGTTGTGATGGCTGCCATCGAAAACGTAGAAGCCATAAGCCATTCCACCGACAGCTAACGGTGCAATTACCAGCCCGCCGAACGCCATCAGCAGCGCCAGCGTCAATCCGCCAAACGCAACTAAACCGGCCGCGATGCCGCCAAATGCAATCCCGCCAACGGCAATGCCGCCAAATGCAATCCCGCCGTAAGCGCGTCCTCCCATCGCCAACCAGCCCGTCGCGACGCCGCCGATGGCCACGATGCCGCGTGCGTGCCGGGCTTGGCCGGTCTGCGGGTCAACGCCATTCGCCACGTGCAGCAGCGGCAGGCCGAACCAAGTCCGTTTGGATTTGTATTCCCAGCCCGTCCAATAAGGCGGTGGGATTTGAGCTCCCGGCTTCTGGCTTCGGACTTCTGATTTCTCCGGGTTGGAGGCAATCGTCTCCACCAGCGTCTTCACCTCGCTGACCTGCTGGTAGCGAAGTTCTGGTTTCTTTTCCAAGGCACGCAGCACGATTTCATCCAGGCGAACGTCTATCTGCACTTTCTTGGACGGCGCTTCGAGTTGCTTGCCGGGCAGTTCGCCGGTAAGCATCTGGTAAAACACCACGCCCAGCGCGTAAATGTCCGCGCGATGATCCACTTCACCCGGCGTCTGGATCTGCTCCGGCGACATGTATTGCGGCGTGCCCATGATGCGGCTGGCGTCGGTGAGGGCGGTTGCCCCCTCACCTTGGCCCTCTCCCCCGGCGGGGGAGAGGGTGTCCGCAGGACAGGTGAGGGGGTCGCCCACAATCTTCGCCAAACCAAAGTCCGCCACCTTCACGCGGCCGCGCCGGTCCATGAGAATGTTCTCCGGCTTGATGTCGCGATGCACGATGCCCTGGTCATGCGCAAATTGCAGCGCGTCGCAGATCTGCGGCACGATGGCCAGGGCTTCGCGGGCGGTGACCCGTTCCTTGGCGAACAATTGCCGCAGCGTCACGCCGTCCACAAATTCCATGAGCAGAAAGTAAAAGCCGCCCGCCTGACCGTGGTCGTAAATGGTCACGATGTTGGGATGATTCAACAACGCCAGCGCCCGCGCCTCCTTCTCAAAGCGCGCGGCGAATTGCGGGTCGTTGGCGCGTTCCGGGGCGAGGAGCTTGAGCGCGACGAGACGGTTCAGGGATTTCTGCCGCGCTTGGTAAACCACGCCCATGCCGCCGCGTCCAAGGCATTCCAGAATTTCGAGTTGCGGAAAGTGTGGCGCGATCTGTTCGGGCGGCAACGGTGGCTGTGCGGCGGTCGTGTCGCCGGAGAAGGCGGTTTCCGTCTTCAGGTTCATCGCCATCAAGCAACGCGGGCACAGACCGGCTGGCGCGTTGGGCGGCAAGGCCGCCCCGCATTGCGGACATTTTGGCATCGCTTCAGTGTTCATGCCCGTTACTAAACGGTGGCGCGAAGATTGTTACCGGAAATTTCATCAGCGGGCGAGCGCGGCGGCCAGGTGGCGCAATTCCGCCTCCACATCCGCGCCTTCGGCCAGGGTCTGGGAAATCTCCTCGCGATAGAGTTCACGAAAGCGTTTCCGCAACCGGTGCACGGCCACCCGCGCCGCGCCTTCATTGACGCCGAGTTTGGCGGCGATGGCGGCGTAATTCATTTCGCCGCGCGCCACGGTGAGACATGCCTTGAGCGCATCAAATTCGTCCGGCTTGCCGGCGGCGATGAATTCACCCTGCAGGCGTTTCATGGTGAGGTCGAGGAGCGTGAACGCCCATTGCTCGTCGTAAGTTTCATCCGGGCCGAGCGCTTGTTTGTCCGTGGCAAACCGGCTTTCCGCAAAGGCCGTGTCAAACGGCAGCGCCGTCTGTCCGCCGCCGCGCCGCAGCGTGGCCGCGCGCCGCCATTCGTTGTTCACAAAATTTTTCAGCGCCGTGATGAGAAACGAGCGCAGCCGGCCTTTCTCGCGATCAGCGATGTCCAACAATCTTTTCTCGAAGAGGCGGCAGAAAAACGCCTGCGTCAAATCCTGCGCGTCGTGTGGCGAATAGCCGCAGCGGCGGATGTAGGCATAGAGTGGATACCAGTAGGCCTGGCAGATGGATTCCAAAGCCGCCGCCGATTCAGGCGCGGGTTGGCGCGTGGCGAGCACGACCGACCAGCGCGTATTCGGGAAAACGCGCGGCGCGGCGCTGGAATCGGAATGGCTGTCCATGGCAAAATCGTATTCATATCAATAACCGGAAACGAGCCGGTTGTTACATGGAAATATCCGTCCGCCGAAAATCAGCCCTTCAATTTTCTTTCCAAAATCTCGCCGACGAGCGCGGGGTTGGCCTTGCCCTTGGAGAGCTTCATCACCTGGCCCTTGAGCGAGTTGAGCGCGGCGACCTTGCCGGCCTTGTAATCCGCCACGGGCGCGGGGTTCGCGGCGATGGCGTCGTCGCAGAATTTCTCAATGGCTCCGGTGTCGCTCACCTGCGCGAGGCCTTTGGCCTGAACGATGGCGGCGGGCGCCTGGCCAGTGGCGAACATCTCGGTGAAGACCTGCTGCGCGGCGGAGCTGCTGATGGTCCGGGCCTCGACAAGGGCCACCAGCTCCAGCAGCGCGGCGGGCGGGAACTTCAAGTCGGCAAGCGAAGACAGCCGCATCTCCGCCGGCTCCAGGCCCAGCGCGCCTTGCTCGGCCTTTTCGGCCTCGTTCAACTCGGCGAGCTTGGACAGCAGGTTGTTGATGATCCAGTTGGCGACGGCCTTGGGGTTTTTCGCCTGTTTGGCGAGGCCCTCAAAATAATTGCCCAGCGCGACGTTGCTCTTGAACACCTCGGCATCGCCGGCGGGCAGCAGGTAATCGCGCATGAACCGCTGCTTGCGCGCGAGCGGCAGCTCGACGACTTGCCGCCTCACGTCGGCCAGCCACGCGTCGGTCGGCGCGAGGGGCATCATGTCGGGCTCGGGAAAGTAGCGGTAATCGTGCGCGTTTTCCTTGGTGCGCATCTCCTCGGTGATGCCCGCGACGTCGTCCCAGCGGCGCGTGGACTGGATGAGTTTGCCGCCGCCCTTGAGCACGTCGATCTGGCGCTGGATTTCGTATTCCGCCGCGCGGCGCACGCCGGAGAAGCTGTTCATGTTCTTGATCTCGATCTTCGCGCCGAGTTCCTTGGTGCCGACGGGGCGGACGGAGATGTTCACGTCGCAGCGCACCATGCCCTTTTCCATGTCGCAGTCGCTCACGCCGCCCTGATGCAAAATCTCGGTGAGCGCATTGAGGTAGGCGTAGGCCATGTCGGCGCCGGTGAGGTCCGGCTCGGAAACGATCTCGAGGAGGGGCACGCCGGCGCGGTTGAAATCCACGCCGCTGGTGCGGTCGAAGTGCGTGAGCTTGCCGACATCCTCCTCCAGGTGGGCGCGGGTGATGCGGACTTTGCCCAGGCCGTTGACGGAGCCCAGGCCGCTGAACTCAAATTCCACGAAGCCGTTCGCGGTGCTCGGCTTGTCGTAGTGCGTGAGCTGGTAATTCTTGGAGGCGTCGGGGTAGAAGTAATTCTTCCGGTCGAACTTCGCGTAGCGCGGGATCTCGCAGTTCAGCAGGTAGCCGGTGAGGACGGTCTTGCGGAGGGCCTCCTCGTTGGGCACGGGCAGGACGCCGGGCATGCCGAGGCAGACGGGGCAGACGTTGGTGTTCGGCTCGGAACCGTATTGGTTCGCGCAACCGCACCACATCTTCGATTTCGTTTTGAGCTGGACGTGAGTTTCCAGACCGATGACGGCTTCGTATTCCATTGCGGGGATATTTTAGCCACAGATGAATCGCAGATGAAACACCGATTTTACCGGCCGGGCGGCGCGGCGGATTTTTCCCGCCAGACTTTCACCCAATCAATTTCCATTTGCACGGGCAGTTGTTTCGCATCAATTTTACCGACCCAGTTTCCACCGAGTTGCATGTCGAGGATGAGATAATACGGCTGGTCAAACGGCCATTGCCCCGCAATGTCGGTCTGGATGCGCGGGTAGGTGAAGTCGGGTTGGCCGTTGATGGTGAAAACCACCTTGTCGGCAAACCATTCCACGCCGAAGACATTGAATTCCTCCGGGTCAAACTTCGCGGTGGCGTGACTGACGGGATTGGTCTTGATATTCAAGTCCAGCGTGTAATGCGTGTGAATCGTCTGGTAAAAAATGTTGTCGAAGTTGAGATGCTCCATGATGTCCATTTCGCCCGGATACCCCTTTCCCTTCGGCGGATGGCTGGGGAGCATCCAGAACGCCGGCCAGGCGCCCTGGCTGTGGCCGAGTTTGGCGAGGATTTCCACCTTGCCATAAGTAAACGAAAATTTTCCCTTCGTCGTGATGCCGCCGGTGAGAAACGGGCTCGGGTCTGCGGCATTGGTGTTGACGATGCCGCGCAAAATCAGGCTGCCGTCGCGAATATCATAGCACGCCGGGTCGTGGCTCATGTGGCGGTTCCAGTTGCTCGGACCGCGCTCAACCTGGCTCCACTTGTTCGTGTCCAGCGCGGGCGCATTAAAATCGTCCCCCCAGACCAGCTCCCACTTCGGCGGGTGTTCGTCCGCAAAAGCTGCGGAACCAAACCAGGCAGAAACCATCAATATGATTAAGCAATTCGTTTTCATGTCAGGCAACAGGCTGGGCCGGAAACTTTACTGAAATTTCACCCGAAAACCAGTCATTCATCCGGTTCGCACGCACAGATTGAAACCTGGATTTGACACCTCTGCGTCCAGACCGGAATGGGCATCAAGGCTTTGCGCTGAAGCGCTGTTGGAGCCGCTCCATGTAGAGGTAAATCACCGGCGTGATAAAGAGGGTCAACAATTGCGAAACAATCAGCCCCCCCGTGACCGCCAGGCCGAGCGCCCGCCGGGATTCGCCGCCGGCGCCCAGGCCCAGCGAAATGGGGAGCGACGCCATCAATGCGCACATCGTGGTCATCATGATGGGCCGGAACCGCAGCAGACAGCCCTCGAAGATCGCATCGTAAGGTTTTTTGCCTTGATGCTGCGCCTCGATCGCGAAATCAATCATCATGATGGCGTTTTTCTTCACAATGCCCACCAGCATGATGAGGCCGACAAACCCGTAGATGTTCAAGTCCAGCCGGAACAGCATCAGCGTCACCAGCGCTCCGAAGCCGGCCGACGGCAGGCCGGATAAAATCGTCAGCGGATGGATGAAGCTTTCGTAGAGGATGCCCAGGATGATGTAGATCACCAGAATGGACATCAGCAGCAGAAAACCCAGACCGGCCAGCGAAGATTGGAACACCGCCGCCGAGCCCTGGAAGCTCGCGCTGATCGTTGCGGGCAGGTGCAATTCAGCTTCCAGTTCATGGATTTTGTCCACCGCCGTGCCGAGCGCGACGCCGGGCGCGAGGTTGAAAGACACGGTCACCGACGGCAACTGGCCGACATGCGAAATCGTCATCGGTGCCACGCTGCGGGTGAGTTTGGCCACGGCGCTCAAGGGGATTAACTTGCCGTTGCTGGCCGTGATGTAGAGCCGCGCGAGCGCGTCGGGGTCGCGCTGGAATTCCGGCAGCACCTCGAAGACCACCCAGTATTCCGCCAGGTCGCCGTAGATGGTCGAGGCCTGCCGCGAGCCGAACGCGTCGTAAAGCCCGTTCTCGATCTGCTGCGCGGTGACGCCGAGCGCCGCGGCCTTGTCGCGGTTAATGTCCACGACCACCTGCGGGCTGGCGATTTGCAAATCGCTCGTCACATCCTGAAAAATATCCTTGTTTTCCGCAATGGCGGCGCGTAGCCGGGGGGCCTCGCGAAACAGCTCCTGCGTGTCCGTGTCCTGCAGGCTGAATTGATACAGCGCCTTGGTCAGCGTGCCGCCGACGCGGATGAGCGGCGGAATCTGCGGAAACACATTCAGCCCGGGAATCTGCGCGAACTGTTTGCGCAAATCCTGGATGATCTCGCTGGCGCTTTGTTTGCGCTCGGAGCGCTCCTTCAGGCGCATGAAAATCCGGCCCTGGTTGCCGCTGATGTTGGGTCCGCTGACGCCCACGGACGACATGAAGGCCGCGACGTTGGGATTGGCGGCGACAATTTTTGCCGCCTCCTGCTGTTTCGCCTTCATCGCCTCGAACGAGATGTCCTGCGAACCCTCGGTGATGCAGAAAATTTGGTTGGTGTCCTCGTCGGGGAAAAAGCCCTTGGGGATCAGATAGAACAGAACCACCGTGGCCGCGAACGTCGCCAGCGCAATGCCCAGCGTGATGCGGTGATGCTTCATCGCCAGGCGCAAGGTGCGCTCGTAAAGCGAGCGGACGCGCTCGAAGAAATGTTCAAACGCGTTGTAAAGCCCGCCGTGTTTTTCGTTGCGGACAGAATGGACAAAGCGGCTGCACATCATCGGCGTGAGCGTGAGCGAGACAAAACCGGACACGAGCACCGCGCAGATAATGGTCACGGCGAATTCATGCAGCAGCCGCCCGAGCAAACCGCTCATGAACAGCACGGGGATGAACACCGCCGAGAGCGACAGCGTCATCGAGACGATGGTAAAGCCGATCTCCTTCGCGCCGCGCAACGCTGCCGGCAGCGGCGCCTCCCCGTTTTCCATATGCCGCACGATGTTTTCGAGCATCACGATGGCGTCGTCCACCACGAAACCGACGGACAGTGTGAGCGCCATGAGCGAAAGATTGTCGAGGCTGTAGCCAAACAGCTTCATCGCCGCGAACGTGCCGACGATGGACAACGGCAGCGCCAGACTCGGAATCACCGTCGCGGAAATATTGCGCAGGAAGATGAAAATCACCATGACCACCAGGCAGACGGTCAGCATCAGCGTTCGTTCCACATCCAAAACGGAGCGGCGGATGGTTTCGGAGCGGTCGAAGATGACGTCAATATTCACCGCCGCCGGAATCTGGGCGCGCAGCGTGGGCAGTTGTTTTTTGATGGCGTCCACGACCGCGACGGTGTTCACGCCCGGCTGGCGCTGCACCGTCAGCACGATGCCGCGCGTCTGCTTGAACCATGCGGCGACTTTGTCGTTCTGGACGCTGTCAATGACATTGGCGACCTCCTGCAGGCGCACGGGATTGCCGTTGCGATACGCGACGATGAGCGGGCGGAACGCGGCCGCGTTTTTCAACTGGCCGTTCGCCTGGATCGTGAAGGCCTGATGCTGGCCGTAAAGCGTGCCGAGCGGCTGGTTCTGGTTGCCGGCTTCCACGGCCTGCTCCACCTGATCGATGCCTAGGCCGTAAGCCGCGAGTTTGTTGGGGTCCACCTGGACGCGAACGGCGAATTGTTGCGGCCCGAACACGCCGACCTGCGCGACGCCGTTGACCATCGAGAGCCGCTGCGCCAGCAGATTTTCCGCAAAATCATCCACCGTCGAGAGCGGCAGTGTGGCCGAGGACATCGCGAGGAACAGAACCGGCGAGTCGGCGGGGTTGACCTTGTTATAGGTCGGCGGCGTGGGCATCTCCGGCGGCAACTGGCGCGAGGCCCGGGTGATGGCCGCCTGCACATCCTGCGCCGCGCCGTCAATGTCGCGCTCGAGGGAAAACTGGATCGTGATCTGCGAAATTCCCAGCGCGCTCACCGACGTCATCGAGTCCACGCCGGCGATCGTGGAAAATTGCTTTTCCAATGGCGTGGCCACGGAGGAGGCCATCGTGGCCGGACTCGCGCCGGGGACGCTGGCGGAAACCTGGATCGTCGGGAAGTCCACACTCGGCAGATCGCTTACCGGCAGGAGGCGGAAACCGAAGACCCCAAATATCAAAATCGCCGCCATGACCAGCGTGGTCATCACGGGGCGCCGGATGAAGATTTCCGAGACGCTCATGGCGCGTTCGTCACGGACTGGCTTTTGTCACTGATGGTTGCGCCCGGCGCGAGCCGTAGTTGTCCGTCCGTCACCACGATTTCACCGACCCGAACGCCGGTGGCGATGACCGTTTCGCCTTTGACGGTCACGGAGGTTTTCACCGCCCGCTGCTCGACGGTCTTGTCCGCCTTCACGACAAAAACAAACTGGCCGCCCTGGCCGTTTTGCACCGCCTGCGACGGCACCACCACGGCGTTGGTCAGCTCGTCCAGCTGGAGCACAAGCTGCACGAACTGGCCGGGCCACAATTTTTCGTCCGCGTTTGGAAACATCGCCTTGAGCAGGATGGTTCCCGTCAGGGCATCCACGGAATTGTCCACGAAGGAAAGTTCGCCTTGCGGAGGCTCGCCGGTGAGATTTTCAAAATTGGCCGTCGCCGCGAGCGTCCGCCCGCGCATCTGCTTTTGGATCTCCGGCAGGTATCTTTCCGCCACGGCAAACGCCGCGTAGATGGGATGAATCTGGTTGATGGTCAGCAGCACGTCGTCCGGCGACTTGACGACGTTGCCCTCATGGAATTGCAGTCCGCCGGTGCGCCCGTCAATCGGCGCGCGGATTTCCGTATATTGCAAATTCAGCTCCGCATTCGTCACCGCCGCGCGATCGGCGGCCACGCTGCCGGCCAGCGCATCCATCGCCGCCTTGCTGGTGTCGAACACGTCCTGCGAAATCAATTTTTGGTCAAACAGCTTCTGGTCGCGTTCGAACTGAATGCGGGCGTTTTCCAGTTGGGCCGTGTCGCGTTGCAGACTGCCTTTTGCCAGCGTCAGCGCCGCCTGCGCCGGCCGCGGATCAATCGTGAATAGCAAATCGCCTTTTTTGACTTCCTGGCCCTCCTGAAAATTGACCGCGCTGATGCTGCCGCCGATTTGCGGACGGATGGTGACCGACAAAATTGGCATGACATGACCGACCGGCGGCGGGTCAATGAACACCGGCACATTTTTCTCAACCGCCACCGCCGTCAGCACCGGCACCGGCGCGGTGTTTTTCGGAGCCGCCGACGGCGAGCAGCCTACGGCCAGCGCCATCCCAGCGGCTAAAAATAATATATAAGGTTTCACATCCACCTTTTGCACAGACTTCATTTGGTCGCCACCTTTGTAGGACGGAATGACCCGGAAATGGTTTCAAGGAACCGGGCATATTCGCGCTGGAATTGGGGATTCTGCGGTGACCGGCCCGTAATGATGCGCGCAATATGCGGCAGAGCCAGCGGAAACATCGCCAGCGAGACTTTCGCCAGTTGCAGATGCACCGCCGCCACGTCATTTCGCAGCAAGCCGGCAGACTGCTTTTGCTTGATCCTGGCTGTCACCTGCCGGGAAATCCGGCGGCGTTCTTCCTCGTCTAAGATGGAATCATCCGCGGCTTGCAGTGATTCCCAAGCCAGCAACCGCACCCAGTCGGTATCCTGGCAATTTTGCTTGAACCAAAGCGTCAGGCTGGAGACCACATCGGCATTGGGGGCCAGGATCTCCGCTCGGTTCAGGCGTTCGCTCATTTTTTGGCGTAATACGGCGCGGAATAACCCCTCCTTGTCCTCAAAATAATGGTAGAGCATCCGCTTGTTCACTTTTCCCAAACGGGCGATGGTGCCGATGCGGGCGCCCGTAAATCCGCGCGCGGAAAACTCCTTCAACGCTGCGTCCAAAATGCGCCGGCGGGTGCGCTCGGGGTCGCGCACGGCGGCGATCAACGACTTTTTGCTTTTTGGTGGCACCCGAATGAGGTAACCGAAAGGTTACCCACAGGCAAGCGGGAAGCGTCAGGATTTCGGAGGTGGGTCCGCGGGCCGGTTCAGCTCTTCGATTTCGCGCATCATTTTTTCCGCCGCCTCCTGTGAGAGGCTGTGGGATACGGAAATGCCGAATTGTTTTTTGAGATATTCGTCCAGCCGCAGCCATTGGCCTTGGAATTTCACCTGGCCGGTCCACGCGCAGACGGTGACGAATTCCTGGAGTTTTTCCAGCCGCAGCAGGATGACCACCACCATGATTAGGGCCATCGCCACCGCCACAATCAGCGTCAGCGACATCATCTGGTTGGAGACCACGTCGCGCTCAGCCTCCTGCTGGTGCTTGCTCAAGGTTTGCTGCTGCTCTTCATGCGCCTGAAACAGAACATGGCGCATGTGCTCCACCTTCTCCTTGCCGCGCTGGGTGAAGGTCACCACCGACGCATTGGTCGGCACCTGTCCGGCGGCAAAAATCGTGGCCGGGTCAAAAACCAGTTCCTCATTCACCATTTTTTCCAGCGTGGCGAGATTGACCTGTTGAACGGGATCTTTGCTGGTCAGTTTTTTTAATTCCGCAATGTCATCCCGGATGGACTGCATCGCATGCTGGTAGGGCTCAAGGTATTCCTGGCGTCCCGTCAGAAAATAACCCCGCTGGTTCGCCTCGGCGTCTACGATCTGCGCCTGAGTCTGTTCAAACATGTCCAGCACCTTGTAGGTCTGCATGACATAGTTGAAGGAATCATTGAATTGCCCGCTGGTTTGGTGCACCAGCCACGTCATGGCCAGCAGCGCTACCATCGGCAGGGATAATCCTAACCAAAAGAGGACTTTCTTGGTTTGTTGGGCTGGAATCATCTGGCGCTAATCTAACCCAAGTCCATTTAAAGCGCAGCTTTTTCTTTGTGCCACGGCGTCGCCTGCTCGTAGGCATGGGCGATTTTTAAAAGCGCTTCCTCCCCGAAAGGTTTGCCCAGCAGTTGCAGGCCGATGGGCAGCTTCGGATTCTGCGTAAAACCGCACGGCACGCTCACCCCGCTGATGCCCGCGAGGTTGCAGGAAATTGTGAAAATGTCCGACAAATACATCTGCAGCGGGTCGCCGGATTTCTCGCCCGCCTTGAACGCCGCCGTCGGCGTGGTCGGCGTCACGATGGCGTCCACGGTTTCAAATGCCTTGAGAAAATCATTGCGGATGAGGGTGCGGACTTTTTGCGCGTGCAGGTAATACGCGTCGTGGTAGCCGCTGCTCAAAACGTAAGTGCCGAGAATGATTCGCCGTTTTACTTCCGGTCCAAAACCCGCGCCGCGCGTCCTGGCATAAAGCTCAATCGGGTCCGCCCCGTCCACCCGCGCGCCATAGCGGATGCCGTCAAACCGCGCGAGATTCGCTGACGCCTCGGCCGTGGCGATGATGTAATACGTAGCCACCGCATAATCCGTGTGCGGCAGGGAAATCTCCACAATCTCCGCGCCCAATTCCTGAAATTTTTTCACGGCGGTATCCACGGCGGCTTTCACTTCCGGATCGAGGCCGCCCACCATGTATTCCCTCGGCAAACCCAGCTTCAATCCGCGGATGTCACCGGTCAGCGCCCGCGTGTAATCGGGCACCGGCTGCGGCACACTCGTTGAATCACGCGGGTCCACGCCGCTCATCACGCCGAGTAGCGTCGCCGCATCGCGCACGTCTTTCGTGAACGGCCCGATCTGATCCAGCGAACTGGCGAAGGCCACCAAACCATAGCGCGAGATGCGGCCATAAGTCGGCTTCAAGCCCACACAGCCACAGAGCGCCGCCGGCTGGCGGATGGAGCCGCCCGTGTCCGAGCCGAGCGAGGCGATGCATTCATCCGCCGCGACCGCCGCCGCCGAGCCGCCGGACGAACCGCCCGGAATCCGCGTGGTGTCCCATGGATTGCGCGTGAGGCCGAACGCGGAATTTTCCGTGGAGCTGCCCATCGCAAACTCATCCATGTTCAGCCGGCCAAACACAATCGCGCCCGCCGCCTTCAGCTTTTCAATCACCGTCGCGTCATAGGGCGAAATATAGTTGCCGAGTATCTTGGACGCGCAGTTCAGCGGTTGATTTTTGACGGCCAGCACATCCTTGACCGCCACCGGCACGCCGAGGAGGGGTTGGTTTGCGCCGCCGGCAATTGCCTTGTCCGCCGCGTCCGCCTGGGTCAAGGCATCGGCGGCATCGTGACTGATGAAAGCGTGGATTTTCCCGTCCACGCGCGCGATTTGATCCAGGCACGCCTGCGTCGCCTCGCGGGCGGAAACTTCGCGGCGGGCCAGCTTGGCCGTGAGTTCGGAAATCGTGAGTTGGTTTAGCATGCGGATGGATTACTCGACGATTTTGGGGACCACAAACAAGCCGCCGCCTTTTTTCGGCGCGTTGCGGAGCGCGTCTTCGTGCGACAGCGACGGGCGAATCTCGTCGGGCCGCGTGACATTGACCATCGGCACGGCGTGCGCGGTCGGCTCGACATGGGTCACGTCGAGCTCGCGCAGTTTTTCAATGTAGCCGAGAATGTTGCCCAACTGGGAGCCGAGTTGTTTTTCCTCTTCCGGCGTGAGCGCCAGCCGCGCCAGATGCGCGACGTATTTCACATCAATTTCAGCAGATGCCATGCGGGGAAATTAAAGTCGAACGACCGCAGTTGAAAGTCCAAAGTCAATGGGCGCCAGCGCCCCAGCCCGAAATGGGCCAGGCAGATTGGAAATTAAAAATGAATTCACTCCTCGTCGAACTTGCGTTTGACGAGCGCCTCCAGTTCGGCGATGGCGGCGGGCGCGTCCGCGCCCTTGACGTGCAGCGTCACTTTGCTGCCGGGACCGGCGGCGAGCATCATCAGCCCCATGATGCTCTTGCCATTGATTTTTTCGCCGTCCTTTTCCACGAAGATGTCGCAGCCGAACCGGTTGGCGGTTTTGACGAACATGGCGGCGGGCCGGGCATGGATGCCGGACTTGTTGATCACAACCAGTTCCTTGGTTAAGAACTCCGCGTCGGTGGCTTTTTTGGCGCTCATCTTTTGATTCATGGGGAAAATAATCTGCGAACCATTTTTCGCCAACAAAATTTCTGGTGACAACTTATGGTGACACCGGCGGCACCGCGGCGTTTTCGGCCATTTGCGCGAGCAGCCGGTTGTTCAAGTCCTCGGCGGCATTGTAGCCGGACTTGCGCAGCTTGGTCTGGAACGCCGCGACCTCGATGAGCCGCGCGATGTCGCGACCCGGCCGCACCGGAATCGTCACATGCGGAATGTCCACCTCCAGCACCTTGACGAATTCCTGCTCCATGCCCAGCCGGTCCACGTCCGCCACGTCATTCCACGTTTTGAGCGTGACGATCAGGTCCAGGCTCTTGTCCTTGCGGATGGCTTTCACCCCGAACATCTGCGCGACATTGATGATGCCGATGCCCCGCACTTCCATGTGATCGCGCGTCAGTTCCGAGCTGGTGCAGCGCACTTCCCGACCGTCCACCAGCACTGCCTTGACGATATCGTCCGCCACCAGGCTGTAGCCGCGCTCGATCAGCGCCAGCACCGCCTCGCTCTTGCCGATGCCGCTTTCGCCGCGGATGATCACCCCCACGCCGAGGATGTCCACCATGCAGCCCATTTCCGAACTGCGCGGGGCAAACATCATTTCCAGCTCCAGCGTCGCCTTGTTGATGAACTTCATCGTCACCAGCGGCGTCTGAAAGATCGGCACGGCGGCCTCGGCGGCGGCCGCGAGAAATTCCTTGTCCGGCTTGAGCGCGCGGCTGAAAACCACGCACGGGATTTTGTAGGCAAACAAATAAGCGTAGCGCGCCACGCGCTCCTCCTGCCGCAGCGAGCGCAAATAAAAAACTTCCGCATGCCCCATCACCTGCATGCGCTTGTAGGCGAAGTAGCGCGTGAAGCCGCTCAAGGCCAGACCGGGCCGGTTGACCGTCGGTTCGCGGATGATGCGCCCCAGCTCGGCCTCGCCGGCAATGAGCTTCATCTCCAGCGCCTCGCCGTGTTCCTGGTGAAACTGTCCGACTGTGACTGGCTGGCGTTCCATAAATTCAAAGGTTAAATTCCGGTCCGAGATAAATTTCGCGCGCCTTCGGGTCGTTCGCCAGGAATTCCGCCGACCCTTCCACCAGCACCTGGCCTTTGTGGATGATGTATCCCCGATCGATCAACTTCAGCGTCTCGCGCACGTTGTGGTCGGTGATGAGGATGCCCAGGCCGCGCTCCTTCAAGCGGCGCACAATTTTCTGCACCTCGTAGACCGCGATCGGGTCAATGCCGCTGAACGGCTCGTCCAGCAGGAGCAACTGCGGACTGGTCACCAGGGCGCGCGTGATTTCCAGCCGGCGCTTTTCCCCGCCGCTCAGCTGATACGCCATGCTCTTGCGGATCGGCGTCAGGTCCAGCTCCTCCAGCAGATATTTCAGCCGCACCTCGCGTTCGTCGCGCGACAATTTGCACGTCTCCAGGATCGCGAGAATATTTTCCTCCACCGAGAGCTTGCGGAACACCGACGGCTCCTGCGTCAAATACCCGATGCCCAGCCGGGCGCGTTGGTGCATCGGCAGCCCGGTGATTTCCTGCCCCAGAAAACTGACGCTGCCCTCGTCCGGCTTCACCACGCCGACCACCATGTTGAACGTCGTCGTCTTGCCGGCGCCGTTGGGTCCGAGCAGCCCGACGATTTCGCCCGCTTTCACGTCCACCGAAACGCCGTTGACGACGCGGCGACCGCGATATTCCTTCGCCAGTTTTTCGGTGGCCAATAGCGCGCTGTTGGAGGATGCCGTTTGCATTAAAATAGTTTCCGCGCCGGCCCGTTGGTGCCGGTATTATTATTCAATCCTTCGGTGGAATTCATGCGCACCCCGATGAATGAAAATCGGTTCTTGATCCGATCCCAAATCATTGGCTCACTCTCAATCGTGCTCGTCGCCGTCACCACCTTTGGGCTGCCGGTGAAGGTCACCAGCTCATTCGTCACCAAACCTTCGACCTTGTAGTCATACACCGCCCGCGCCGAGGTGACGTGATATTTCTCGCCTTTTTCGTCCGTGAAATCCACCACCACGTTCGTGTCCGCCAGCACATGGCTCAAATGCACACCGTTGGTCGGCAGGTTCACCACCATCCAGTCGCAGGTCAGCCGCACCTGCGGATCCACCACCACCACATGACCGCGATACGTCGCCAGATGCGCGTTCAAGTCAAAGTCGGCCGAATCCGAGGTGATCTCCGTGGGCGCCTTCACCTTGGCCGCCGGGGCGTTCGTGGACAGATTTGGCGGCACATTCGTCTGCGCCATCGCCAGACTGCCAAAGCCCACCAGCCAAAGAAGAATAAGTTTGTTCATGATCCTGTTGTCGTTACTCCCGGCATGTCAATCAGCGTCCGCACCCGGTTGGAGATGGTGAGAAACGAGTCGTTTTGCCGCCACAAAAATCCCTCGCCCTCGACCCGGATTTTCCCGTCGCCCGACTGAAATTCAATGTGGCCGGACGATTTGGCCACGCTGTCGCCAAACAACAAATAGTAGCATTGCGGGGCGCGCACCACCATTTCCGGCTTGCCATCCACATTGAAAGTTTCGACCCGCAATTGCCTCACGTCTTGCCAGCCGCCCGGCAGGGGCAGCGCCTCCGCGCCGGACAGCTTCATCTTGACCTGCTGCTCATGCGGCGAATCAAAATACGATTCCGAAGTAAAATCCTTCGCATGTCCCACCGGCGTTTGCTGGGCGTGGCCGCCCAGGCCCGCGCCGGCAAAAAATGCCGCGCCCAGCGCCAGATAAAATTTTGCCGCGTCAAAACTCATTCGGAATATTTTTGCTCGAACTGCGTCCATTTCCCCTGCGCCCGCAAAATCAACTCGATGGCCTCGCGCACCGCGCCGCGGCCGCCGGCCGCCGCCGTCGTGAAATGCGCTGCCGCTTTCGCCTCGGGCACCGCGTCACCCACCGCCACGGCTAAGCCCGCGCGCTTGAGCGGCCCCAGGTCGATGATATCATCTCCGACAAAGCAAACCTCGCTCCAGTTCAACTTTTCCTGCCGCAACAAAAGCTCGATCGCCGCCGTCTTGCTGATGTTGTCGCCCTGCTGCACCAGAAAATCGATCTTCAATTCGTCCGCCCGCAGCTTGGTCGCCAGCGAAGGTCGTGCGGAAACCCAGCCGACTTTCAGACCCGCGCGCCGCGCCAGCACCAGCCCCAGCCCGTCGCGGATGTTGAACCGCTTGAACTCGCGCTCGCCGCCGATGAAAATCGAGCCGTCCGTCAGCACGCCGTCCACATCGCAGAGAAATAATTTTACGCGCTTCAGTTTCGCCTTGAGCGGGGATGAGATGGGCTTTGGCATTCAGCGAATGGCTTTGAAGATTTTCAGCAGCTGTCTCAGCGTCGCGTTCATTTCTGCGAGCGGAATCATATTCGGTCCGTCGCTCATGGCCGTGTCGGGTTTCGGATGCGTCTCGATGAACAGGCCGTTTGCGCCGACCGCCAGCGCCGCGCTCGCCAGGACCGGTGCAAACTCGCGCTGGCCGGTGGTCTTGTCACCGCCCCCGCCGGGCTGCTGCACGGAATGCGTGGCGTCGAACACGACGGGGAAGCCCAACGACTTCATGATCGGAATCGAGCGCATGTCGGCCACCAAATTATTGTAGCCAAACGTGGTGCCGCGTTCGGTCAGGAGAATATGTTTGCCGCCCGCCAGCCGGGCCTTTTCGGCGACCCGGCCCATTTCCTGCGGCGACAGGAACTGGCCTTTCTTCAGATTCACAATTTTGCCGGTGGCGACGGCGGCTTCGATCAAATCCGTCTGGCGGCAGAGAAACGCCGGGATCTGCAAAACATCCACCACCTCACCCGCGAGTGTGGCCTGCTCCTCCGTGTGCACGTCCGTCAGCACCGGCACGCCGAATTCTTCGCGGATCGCGGCGAGCGTTTTCAATCCCGCTGCGATGCCCGGTCCGCGAAACGCCTTGCCGGACGTGCGGTTGGCCTTGTCGAAGCTGGCCTTGAAAACAAGGAAGATTCCGAGTTGCTGGCACGTCTTGACGAGCGACGCGGCGACGGTGCGGCAGAGTTTTTCATTCTCGATCACGCACGGACCGGCGATGAGAAACAGCCGGTTGGGCGAATTGAGATTTTTCCAAATGGCGGCGGAATTGAGCACGCGCCAGTTTTAACCAGCGCCGCAAAACGTGCAAATCAAATCACCGTCCCGTGCGGTATCACCGCGTCCTTCGGGATGATGACGATGCCATCGCGGACGAAGTAGCGCTCGTGGTCCACGTTCTCCGGCTTGCCGGCGGGCGAAATGGTCACGTTGTTGCCGATGCGCGCGTTCTTGTCGATGATGGCGTTCTCGATCTTGCAGTGGGCGCCGATGCCGACGCGCGGCAAACCTTCGCGTTCGTGGCGCTCGACGGATTCCGCCGATTCGTAGAAGTCGCTGCCCAGGATGACCATGCGGTTCAGTTCCGTGCCGTCGCCGATGATCGTGCGCAGGCCGACGATGCTGTTGCTGATGCGGGCGCGGTTGATGATGCAGCCGTCGGAAATCACGGCATGATCGATCTGCGCGCCGTTGATCTTGGAGCCGGGCAGATAGCGCGGACGGGAAAAGATCGGCGCGCTCATGTCGAAGAAATTGAAGCGTGGCAGCTCCGTCACCAGATCGAGGTTCGCCTCGAAGAAATTCCGGATCGTCCCGATGTCCTCCCAGTAGCCCTGGTAAACATAGGAGAAAACGCGGTGCGTGTTGATGGCGTGCGGGATGATGTGCTTGCCGAAATCGGAGAGCGGATTGTCCAGCAGCTCGGTGATGACGTTGCGATTGAAAACGTAAATACCCATCGAGGCGAGGAACGATTCGCGGCCGCCGGGAATGGCGAGCTGCGCATTCATGTCCGGCGCAATCTTGAGCGAATCCAGCACGGCGGCGTCCTTTGGCTTCTCCACGAAGCGCGTGATGCGCTTCTCGCCGTCGATCTGCATGATGCCCAGCGCGCCCGCCTCGCTGCGCCCGACCGGCAGCGTGGCGATGGTGATGTCCGCGCCGGTCTCGCGGTGCTGTTCGATGACTTCCTGAAAATCCATCCGATACAGCTGGTCGCCGCTCAGGATGAGCAGATAGTCGAAATCATGGTTCAAAAAGTGGACCAGGTTTTTCCGCACCGCGTCCGCCGTGCCTTCATACCACGACGTGTTGTTGAACGTCTGCTGCGCCGCGAGGATTTCCACGAAGCCGGCGGAGAACTGGTCGAATTTATACGTCCGGGAAATATGGCTGTGCAGCGACGTGGAATTGAACTGCGTCAAAATGTAGATGCGGCGGAAGCGCGAATTGATGCAGTTCGAGATCGGGATGTCCACGATGCGGTATTTGCCGGCGAGCGGCACAGCCGGCTTGGCGCGGTCTTTCGTGAGCGGGAAAAGTCGTGATCCCTGCCCGCCACCCATGATGACGCAGAGAACCTTGCTGATGTTGAGAGATTGGCGACCCGTTTGTGACATAAATAAACCTTTGTTGAATTATAAACCTTTGTTGAATTATAAACCTTTGTTGAATTATAAACCTTTGTTGAATTCGTAAAAATTTTAACGCCGATGACGACCGTGAAGCAAGCCGGAGATTTGTTTTTGCCAAACAATTATTGGCGAGGCTATTCCGGCACCACAAACGGCGCGAATTCCTCCACCAGATGCGGCGGGATGCGGACCTTGAAGCGCGCATTCTTCCCGCTGTAGCGGCTTTCCACCACCTGCCCGACGGCGTGGATCCGCGCAATGACGGCGGCCTTTTCCTGCGGCACGCGCAGGTCCAGATATTCGCGGATGGGCCGGAGCTGCGTGCCCAGTTCCGCCAGCAGCGGCGCGATGCCCTCGCCCGTTTTGGCGGAAATGGCCACGGAGTTCGGATACTTTTCACGCATCCGCGGCGGGATGCCGCCGGCGATTTGGTCAATCTTGTTGAATACCATCAGCACCGGCTTTTCCGCCGCGCCGATCTCCATCAGCACCGTGTTCACCGCGTCAATCTGCTCCTCGGCCTGCGGATGGCTGATGTCCACGACGTGCAGCAGCAGGTCCGCCTGCACCACTTCTTCCAGCGTGGCCTTGAACGCCTCGACCAGCCCGTGCGGCAGCTTTTTAATGAAGCCCACGGTATCGGTGAGCAGGACGTTTTGTTTGGTCGGCAATTTCAAGCGCCGCGTCGTCGGGTCCAGCGTGGCGAACAATTTGTCCTCCGCCAGCACCGTCGCGCCGGTGAGCTTGTTGAGCAGCGTGGATTTGCCGGCGTTCGTGTAGCCGACGATGGATGCGAGCGGCCAGTGGCTGCGCTGGCGGCCGGCCCGTTGCGTCTCGCGCTGGCGGCGGACGTTGTCGAGTTCGCTGGCAATCTTTTCGATGCGCTCGGAGATTTTCCGGCGGTCGGCCTCGAGCTGGGATTCGCCTTCGCCGCCGATGGAGCCGGTGGAACCGCGCTGGCGCGACAAGTGCGACCAGAACCGCGTCAGCCGCGGCAGCAGATACTTGAGCTGCGCGTGTTCGATCTGCAATTTGCCTTCGCGCGTGCGGGCGCGCTGGCCGAAGATTTCCAGGATCAGCGCGGTGCGATCCATGATTTTGACGCCGAAGATTTTTTCCAGGTTGCGCGTCTGGGCGGGCGACAGCTCATCATCGAAGATGACCGTGTCCACGTCGCTTTCCTTGCAAAGCCCGGCAAACTCCTCCGCCTTGCCCGGGCCGATGTAGGTGGCCGCTACCGGGACGGCGATTTTCTGCACGCCTTCGCCGACGATTTGGGTGCCCGCCGTCTCGGCCAGCTCTTCCAGTTCGTCCAGGGATTCGCGGACGTCGGCGGCGGTGCGGGATTTAAGCTCCACGCCGATGAGGAAGACGCGGATGGAGCGGGCGTTGCGGGTTTGGTGAACGAGTGCTTTCAAGGTTTCGTGGCGCAAAGCCTAGCAGAAACGGCCCCGGGCGAAAGCGCGGACTGAAAAGGTTAATTTTCATTTCCGTTTTGGCCTGAAATGAAGTAAGAGTTTCCCCGACGCCGCGATGCGAAACCCTTTTGCCTATCAGCCTTACCACCCGCCAGCCCCGCGGCGCTGGAGCCGGCGTTTTATTTTCGCGATTTGTTCCCTGGCCGCCGCCCTGCCCCTGCTGGCGGACAACCCCAATTTGACCGAGGAAGTCCGCCTGTTGCGCGAGCAGAATGCGCTGCTGCAAAAGCAAGTGACGCAGCAGGGCGAACAGATCAACTCGCTGTCGCAACAGTTTCGCGAGCTGCAGTCGGCGCCATCCAACGCCGGCGGCAATGACCGGCCGGTGCCGGCCAGCCGGCTCAATCTGGACCAGCTGAAAATCGGCGGCGAAGGCGGGGCGGGCTACTCGCTCACGCAGCCGGAAGGCTTCGCGCCGAACGGAAAGTTTCAATTGGATGATGCGCGGCTCTTCCTGGAAGCGCCGGTCTGGGACGACGTCTTTTTTTTCGGCGAAGTGGTGCTGGCCTATCCCGGTCAGCAGGATAACGGCATCGAATTGGGCGAACTTTACGTCGAATTCGAGAATATTTCCAAATTATGGCGGCAGGACGACCAGTTGAACGCCCGACTGGGCCAGATGTATATCCCGTTCGGCGAGGAATACCTGACCCGCAACGCGATTGACAATCCGCTCATCTCGGAATCGCTGCTGGATTTCTGGGGCTTGAACCCGGGCGTGGCGCTTTACGGGAACCTGGGCAAATTCTCCTACGTGACCGCCGTGCAGAACGGCGCGGACGGCGGCAACGGCGCCGGCGGCGACAAATCCGTGGCCGGTCGCATCGGCTTCGACCCGAATGAGCACTGGCATTTCAGCGTGAGCGGCATGCGTACTGGCGACCTGGATGCCAGCCAGCTTTCGGCCATGTGGTTCGCCAACGGGTTCTTCCGGTCCATCGGCTCGGCCGGCACGACCCTGTTTCATGTCGAAGCGGCGGAAGCCGACGCCACCGCGCGTTGGAAAAGCGGCCACGTCAGCGCGTTCGGCGGCTGGGCCGGCTACCATGACAACGACCCCAGCGGCAGCAACACGCGCAACATTTATTATTACTCGGCGGAAGTGCTGCAGAACCTGCCGAAAAAATTCTACGCGGTGACGCGCTTCAGCCAGGCCCTCTGCCACGATGGCATCCCGATGGTCGGCTACGGAGATTTTGGCGACTATTTCTTTGGGTCGCTGACGGACAACCTGTGGCGGTTGAGCCTCGGTCTCGGCTACCGGTTCAGCGACCGGCTGGTGCTGAAGGTGGAATATTCCTTTGAACAAGGACAGGAAGTCGGCGGCGACAAACGGAACCAGGAAAATTTCCTCGGCACGGAGGCGGCGTTCAAATTCTGACGAGGCTGATGAAAAAACTTTTTGCCATCATCTTCGCGGCGGCGGCGCAAAGCCTTTGGGCTGGCGATATTTCGGGCACGGTGCGCGCCGAACCGAAAGCGGGCACGGAGTTGAGCCCGCTGGCCACCCGCGCGGCGTATTCGAGCCGCAAGTTCAAGTTCGTCGAGCGCGTGGACTACGCGGCGATGCGGGATTTTGTGGTCGGCATCGAAGGGCCGGCCGGCACGAACGCCGCCCCCACCAACACCGTCGTCGTCACCACCAGCCGGGTCGCGCAAAAGGGTGCGGTGTTCACGCCCCACATTTTGCCGGTGATGGCCGGCACCGTGGTGGAATGGCCGAACCGAGACGATATTTTCCACAATGTCTTTTCCGTGTCGGAGGCGAAGTCCTTCGACCTCGACCTTTACAAGGGTAATCCGCCGCAGAAGCGCGTGACGTTCGACCAGCCCGGCAAGGTGGATGTCTATTGCTCCATCCACGCGAACATGCACTGCGTCGTGCTGGTGATGGCAAATCCGTATTTCGCCATGACGGACGCGGAGGGAAATTACACCATCACCAACGTGCCGCCCGGAACTTACAAACTAAAGGCATGGCACGAGCGCCTGCCCGCCGATGAACGGGAAATCGTCGTGCCGACCAACGGCGTGGTGAAAGCCGACTTCGTCCTGACCATCAAGAATCTGCCGAAATACTGACGCATGGTTAAACCGGGAATCCTTCTGAAAAGCAGCCTCCGCACCAAGGTGCTGGTGCCGGTCATCACCGTCATGGTGCTCCTGCTGACCATGACCGTGCTCATCGTCAACCAGCATTTCAAGCAGCAGGTCTGGGACAATTCGGCGCAAGTTTTGGACGACACCAAAATGCGATTCCAGCACGAGCAGATCTTGCATCAGAAATCAGTTAAGGAGCGCTTCCAAAGCCTGACCCGCGAGCCGGTCTATCTGGCCGCCTTTCAAACCGCCCACCTGCCCACCATCCGCGACCAGCTGGCCCGAATGCTGGAAAACGAGATGCTCGCCAGCGATGGCATCCTGTTCGTGTATTTCGCGCAGCAAACCGACCGGGCGGAGGATAATTCCAATCCGATCATCCAGCCCCCCGAGCAGCAGACCAACAATTCCCTTAACATCACCGCCGGCTGTTACGCGGCTATCCAGTTGGCCCGGCAGGGCGATCCCGCCACCGACACCGTGCGCATCGGCGACAAACTGTGCAACATCGTCGCCATCCCCATCAAGAACAGCACGCAAGACCAGGTCATCGGCAACCCGGTCATCGGCACTCTGGTGTTCGGCGAGGAGATGGGCTGGAACGTCGCGCAGGAATTGAGCATCGGCACCGGCGGCCACAGTTGCACCGCCCTGCTGGCGGGCAACCGCATCATCGCCACCACCCTGCCCGGCACCAACCTGCCGGACGCCAATCTCGTCGAACTGTATCGCCGGCTCGCCAGCCACGCCGCTGAAACCAATGCCGCGCCCAAATCCATCGTCCTGAAAGACAAACATTATTTCTATTCCAGCGGCAATTTCCCGTCGCTCAAGGGCGACGCCTCGCTGGGCTATCTCCTGTTCAGCTCCTACGAGGATCAATTGACCGCGCTGGCCAAGACGCAGCTGCTCCTGCTGGTCGTCAGCCTCGCCGCCATCCTGATCGGCTCCGTGGTGGTCTGGTATTTCGTCCAGCGCGCCACCGCGCCGCTGCTCGAGCTCCGCGACAACGCCGAGGCGGTCGGCCGCGGGGATTTCTCCCGCCGCGTCGCCGTGCGCAGCCGCGATGAATGCGGCGAGCTGGCCCGCTCCTTCAACCAGATGACGAAAAACGTCCAGTCCGCGCAGACGGAGTTGCAGCAGACCGTCACCACCCTCAAAACCACGCAGGCGCAGCTCGTCCAAAGCGAGAAGCTTTCCGCCGTGGGCGAATTCGTCGCCGGCGTGGCGCACGAGTTGAACAATCCCCTCGCCGCCGTCATGGGCTTCTCCGAGCTGCTCAAGGGCGCGAACGTGGATGAGAAACAGCGCCGCCATCTCGACCTCATCTTCAAGTCCTCGCAGCGCTGCCAGAAGATCGTGCAATCGCTCCTGAGCTTTGCGCGGCGGCATCAGCCCGAGCGCAAGCCCGTCGCGGTGAACAAGCTCATCGAGGACGTGCTGGAAATCGTCGCCTACCAGCTCCGCAGCAGCAACGTCGAGGTGGTCTGCCGCCTGTCTGCCAACCTTCCTCTCGTGCTCGCCGACGGCCATCAGGTGCAGCAGGTCATGCTCAACCTCATCAACAACGCGCGGCAGGCCATCGAGGCCCACCAGGCCGGCGGCCGCATCATCATCACCACGGAGCGCAGCGGCGCTTTCCTCCGCATCGGCATCCAGGACAGCGGCCCCGGCATCGCCCCCGAGAATTTGCAGCGCATCTTCGACCCCTTCTTCACGACCAAGGAAGTGGGCAAGGGCACCGGCCTCGGCCTGAGTCTCTGCTACGGTCTCATCAAGGAGCACGGCGGCAACATCACCGTCACCAGCCAGCCCGGCCACGGCGCCGTCTTCACCATCGAGCTGCCCGTCGCCGAGGGCACGCAGGCTAACGACAGCGCGCAACTTGCCGCCGACCACAGCATCAATCCCCACGAGGGCGACGGCAAACGCATCCTGCTCGTGGACGACGAGGATATCCTGCTCGAGATGATCCGCGACGACCTGCAGCGCCACGGCTACGAAGTCATCACCGCCAACAACGGCGAAATCGCCCTCCGCGAACTGCACCGCCAGAAGGTGGACGCCATCTGCTGCGACATCAAAATGCCCGGCCTGAACGGCCGGCAGATCTACGAATGGATCCGCGCCGGTCGCCCTGAATACGCCGGCCGCATCATCTTCATGACCGGCGACGTCATCAACGAGTCGCTCCAGCTTTTCCTCGATGAGGCGCAACTCAACTGCCTCCACAAGCCCTTTGCCCTGCGCGACCTCCGGTCGGCCGTCCAGACCATCCTGCGCGAAACCAACGGCCGCTGACCCGCACCCTTTGCCATGAAGAAATTCCTGCTCCTCACCGCCCTGCTCGGCGCCGGCCTGGCCGCGTCCGCCCAACCGCTCCCCGCCGTCACGCTCCGGCCCGTGCTCACCAAACTCGCCGACGAGCGCCCCGTGTGGCTCAGCGAAGCGCCCGATGGCTCCGGCCGTTTCTTCATCGTCTATCAGCCCGGCAAGATTCTCGTCGTCAAGAAAGGCGCCGACGGCGCGGACGCCCGCGTCTTCTTCGACATCACCGACCGGCATCCTGATTTTGAGAATGAGTGCGGCCTCCTGAGCCTCGCCTTCCATCCCGGCTTTGCCACCAACCACTTCTTCTACGTCTATTACAACCAGAAGAATCCCGCGAACCAGAACTCCAAGCCGCTCAACTTCCCCTACCGCAGCGTCATCAGCGAATTCAAGGTCGCCGCCACCAACGCCGACGCCGCCGACCTGACCTCCGAGCGCATCCTCCTGCAGGTCCCGCAGCCCTTCGGCAATCACAAGGGCGGCCAGCTCAGCTTCGGCCCCGACGGCTATCTCTACCTCGGCCTGGGCGACGGCGGCGCCGCCGACGACCCGTTCAACAGCGGCCAGAGCGTGTCCACCCTGCTCGCCAAGATGCTGCGCATTGACGTGAACACCAAAACCACCAACGCTTTTGGCGATCGCAACCGCCGCCTTGAATACGGCATCCCCCGCGACAATCCCTACGTGAACGAGACCAACATGGGCGAACGCGGTGCCCGCAAAGAGATCTACGCCCTCGGCCTGCGCAACCCCTGGCGCTTCAGCTTCGACCGCGCCACCGGCGACCTCTGGTGCGGCGACGTGGGCCAGAATCTTTGGGAGGAAGTGGACCTCATCGTCAAGGGCGGCAACTACGGCTGGAACGTCCGCGAAGGCGCGCATCATTTCAAGCCCGGCCCGCCCGGCGCCCAATATATTGACCCCGTCATCGAATATCCGCACCAGCCCAACCTCCAGGCGCAGGCGCTGTTCCCCGACCACAGCATCGGCCTGTGCGTCATCGGCGGCTACGTCTATCGCGGCAAACAGTCCCCCGCCCTCAACGGCATTTACATCTATGGCGACTACAATCTCGGCACCATCTGGGGCCTGCGCTACGACGTCGCCGCGCACCAAGTCACCGCCCACGGCACCCTCAAACAGCAGCCGAACAACATCTGCAGCTTTGCTGAGGATGCCGACGGCGAAGTTTACGCCCTGATGCAGGACGGGAAAATCTACCAGCTCACCTCACCCTGAGCCGTTGGTGGCGAAAGGACTCTGCCAGCAGCGGTAGGGCGTCGGTGCCCTGCCGCCGTGACCCACGGCCGGGCGACGGAAACGGACGACCTTGTTGCCTCAACTGGAGACGTCAATCTCTGAACCATTGGCATTGATGGCTCAGCCAACACATGTTCTACCTCAACCAACACATGTTTCACCTCAGCTAACACATCTTCTACCTTAAACAACAGATGTGATGGCTTAACCAACACATGTGATGGCTGTATAAAAATAGCCAATTAGGCGGTTAAAAGGGTCAAAAAGGCGGGTTTTGACTCAAAATGGTGCAAAACCGTCCTCAGCCGGCCCGACTGGTTAAAACCGGCCCAAGGACGGCCCAAAGTCTGGCCGGACGGGGGCTTGGCTAGAGGTCGGATGGGAGGCTAAGCAGATGCCAACCTTGTAAGCTTGGGGACTTGGGACCGTGCACCGGCGATAAACTTTGACAGAAATTCGCCCGTTCGCTTTCATCAACCCATGCTAACCAAGGTTGTCGCGAAAACCGCCAATGGTGCTACCCCTTCCACTGTCGCGGTTCAAGTTGCGAGTTGGCGGCGACTCAACTTTTTACGTTAAGCATCTTGTCGCACGTTTTATGGATACAGGCACAGAAAAGCAAAAAGGATGGAAAAGCAGCGACGCTTGGCTCTGTATATTGGCGCTGGTCTTTTTTCAGTTTGCTCTTTTGTTTGGCCTTAATTCGGCGGCTAGCAGTTACCCGGCATTCTCACACTGGTGGGCGATGTCATTTGGCAGAGGTGTCATATACCTTGTTCAAGATGCTTTGTGGGTTTTTGTTGCTCTGTGGTTTTCGCGTGTCAAGGCTGTCCGAGATTTCTTAGAGCCTGCCGGATTACGGCAAGGAGTTAGTTTATTTGGTTGGTGTGCAGCTTGGGTGGCAATCGCCATTGCATTGATTAACGGATACGGAGGTTCCAAAGGATGGACGGCTGGGTTCAGTCATGCCACCCATGAAACATTTAGCATAGCATGGTGCTTCTTCACCTTGGCGGCCGTTCTGATTGCTCCATTTTGCGAAGAAATAGCTACTCGGGGGTTTTTATACCGGGCGTTTCGCGGGCGTTACAGTCCTTTGGTCGCGACAATCATAATTATTGGCTTTTCGTCGTATTTCCATTGGAACAGCGTGTCGCGATCGGTATTTACATTTAGTTGTTTGGCGGTGGGTTGGGCTTTGTTATGTATTGTCCGAGAGAAAACAGGCAGCTTGTGGGACTGTTTGCTTTGCCATTCAGTCTATAACGCCGTCGGCTCACATCTATGGCTTCCCACAGTTATCGCTATGCTTGTGTTCTTGCCATTTATAGCTTTCCCAATTCTCAAAAAAAGGCAACCCAAAGGGAGAGGAATGCATGAAGATGCTTAACCCGCTTAGCTAACAAGGCAGTTACCCGGCGCAAGAAGGGTTACGCCAGATTCCGGCCAAAGGTTTGCCGCCGCCGGGGCTCAAAAACTGTAGCTCACGCCGACCTCGAGGAAGACGGATTGCGAGAGGTCGATCTGCGCGGTGCGGCCGCTAAAGCTGTGGTCGTAGGTGCCCAGGTCCTGGAATTGCACGCCGGCGGCCAGGCCCCAATGGTCGGTGAACTGGTAATTGGCGGTCGCGCCGGCATACCAGCCCCACAGCACATCGGTGTTGCTGCCGCTGCCGGAGGTGCTGCCGGTCCCGCCGCCGCTGTCCAGCACGAGGGTTTGTTTCCAGGATTCATTGGCATGGATCAGCCCGAGCGCGAGGCCGCCGGAGAGGGCGATCGTGAACTGCTGTTTCTCGCCGAAGGGGATTTCCGCATACGGCCCGAGCCGGCCGCCCCAGACATCCGCATCAAAACTGTCGTGGGAGGTCAACTGCCCCGCCGTGCCGGCGCCGGGCGTGCCGCCGGCCACGAGCACGGGGTCGCCGGGATTGCCGGTGTAGGCGCCGCGATGGCCGGGCGTGGGGATCTGGCCGGGGATGCCGCCAAAGGTGTAGTCGGTGGTGTCCACGCCCACGCGGGAGCCGCCGGTGCTGTTCACGGAAATCTTCATGTAGTTGAGCGCGCCTTCCACGCCGTAGCGCAGGTGGTGCCAGTCTTCCTTCACGCCGAGCTGGCGGTCGTAGGTCAGCTCCACGCCGGGGATGGCATCGTCATTGGAGGACGGCGCGGCGGAGTGGGCGCCGGCGGAGGAGGCGTTGTGGAAAGAGAAGGTGTTGGCGCCTTGATTATACTGGGCCGCGTTGTCGTAACCCCAATACGAGGTGTAGCCGAGATAGTTGCCGGTGGAGTCGGTGAGGACGTAGCCGTCGGCGTAATTCCCGGGCCCGCCCGCCGAGCCGACGCCGCGGAACTTGGTGGTGATGTTCAGCCCGTAGCGCAGGTTGAGCGACAGGCGGTTGGTGGCCGTGAGCGGCGGGGTCTGTTCCAGCGTCTGGGCCAAGACCTGACTGCCGGCGCCGAGCAGCAACACGCCGGTGAGGGGAACGGCCAGGGAGCAATGGTTTTTCTTCATGGTCTTATTCAGGGATTGAGCAGCACGCGATAGTAGCGGGCGGGATTGGGATAGACCGGCGGCGCCAGCGTGACCGGCGGGCCGTCGTCATACCAGAACGTGGAGGTGGCGCTGGCGACGATGGACGGCGTGGCCGCGCGCCAGGTCACCAGATTGTCGTCGCTGTATTGGATCGTATAGGTGCGTCCCGGGATGCTCGTGAACTGCACGAGGTAGCGGGGGTTGGCCGGATTGCGCACGTCGTTGAAGCCATACTTGATGATGGTGGTCAGGTTGGTGCTGTTCACCGGCGGCGTGAGGGGCGCGTTGATGGCGACCACGCTCAGGCTGTTCGTGAACGGATGGCGGTCCGCCACGAAGAACTCGAGCACGAACGTCACGCTGCTGCCCACGGCCGGATACGGCGTCAGCGGGGAGTTATACGGCGGATCGTATTCCACGTAGGGCACGCCGTTGTTGGTGCCGGTGGCATTGTAAAGCGTGACGCCGCTGCGCAAGCCGCCGATGGACAGCCGCAGCGCGTGCACCGGCGCCTGGCCGATGTTCGTCACCGCGATGAATTCCTCGTAGAGCTGCGTCTGGGGGTTGAAGGCGCTGGTGCCGACGATGAAGAAGCCCGTGCCGACCGGGATGATGGTGTTCGTGGCCACGGCATTGGTCGGGTAGGTGTTCGTCACGAGGGCGACGCTGAACACGCCGGGGACGATGAGCGTCTGCGCCTGGGCGTTCGTGTAGAACGTCGAGGCGAAGTTGTTCGTAAGGTTCGGATCAAACGTCGTCGCAAAGGCGGCGGCGCGATTGGTCGCGGCGCTGACGGCGGGCGGGCTGTTGGTCAGGATGAAGTTCAGCGGATTGGCGCCGGGCGTGAGGGTGGAGCTGCCGGCCGTGGACTTGACGGTCACCACGAAGTTGGTCACCTGCCCGTTCGCCAGCGAGGGAATCGCCGGCCAGATGACGATGCCGTTGGAATACACGCCGCCGCCGGTGGTGCTGGTGAAGACTACATTCGCCGGCAAGGTGTTGGTCGTCCGCGTATTGGCGGCCGGGTCCGGTCCGGCGTTGGCCACCACGTTGGTGAAGGAGAAGACGTCGCCCACCGTCACCAGGCTCGGGCCAAACAAGGCCACTTGCACATCCGCGCCCGTGGCGGCGGTGACCGCGATGGTCACGGTGGCCGGGAGGCTGTTGGTCTGCCCGTTGTTGACGAGGAAGGTGAAGCTGTCGCCGCCGGTGTAGCCGCCGGCGGGCGTGTAGGTGACCGCGCCGGTGTTGGTGTTGAACAGGCTCAGCGTGCCGTGCGCCGGATTGCCGGCGATGGCAAACGTGAGCGGCAGCGCATTCGGGTCGGTGCCGGTCAGGGTGATGAGCTTGGCGGTATTCTGGATGGTCGAGACGAATTGCGCGTTCGCCACCGGCGGAATGTTCGTCACCGTCAGCACGCCGTTCGTGAAGGTGAAGCTGTAATTCGCGGCCGCCAGACTGCCTTGCGTGATGGTGATCGGATACGTGCCCGCCGGGCTGTTGGACACGGCCGTCGTGGACAACACCGGGCTGCCGGCGAGGACGTTCGTGGTCTCGCTGTTCACAAAGCCGGTGACGACATAAGTGAACGGCGGGTTCGGGCGATTGTAGCCGCGCACCTGGTTGTTGGCGGCCACCACGAGCGGCGCGGGCGTCACCACCAGCGTGTTCGTCAGATACGCCGCCACATAGTTCGTATCACCCGGCGTGAAGATGACCGTCAGTACGTTCGTTCCCACCGGCAAGATGACGCCATTTGTCGGGTTGTAGCTGAACGTCCCGCCCACCGTCGCCGTCGCACTGTTCTGGTTCGTCCCCAGCGGCGTCCCGTAAACAATATTCGTCGGCGTCGGCCAGCTCGTTGTGTAACTGCCCAAGCCCACCACCAACACCCCGTTCGAGTAAGTGATGCTGTAGTTGCTCAAACCCACCCCAGTCGCTCCGCTCGGCACAATCGCGTAGTTGCCAACCGGAGCCGTGTTGATCGCTCCGCCGCTTGCCAG
>CAIXPZ010000287.1 GCA_903921455.1 uncultured Verrucomicrobia subdivision 3 bacterium
AAGCGGAATTTGCAAAAACCCCTGAAAAACGGCCTCAGAGGTCGAAAAATCCGTGCGGATTTACCAAAAAATCCGACGAGTTTTTCCAAAATCCGTGCGAATTTAACAAAAATCGCGACGAGTTTTTTCTTAATCCGTATGAATTTTCCGAAAATCACGACGAGTTTTTTCTTAATCCGTATGAATTTTCCCAAAATCACGACGAGTTTTTTCTTAATCCGTACGAATTTTCCGAAAATCACGACGAGTTTTTCCCTAATCCGTGCCAATTTTTTCTGAATCACGCGTGATAAATCTTTTTTCACGCGTGATAAATGAAAAATGACGCGTGATAAATCTTTTATCGTGCGTGATAAATCAAAAAAGACGCGTGATAAATGTTTTATCACGCTTGAAAAATGAAAAATCAGGCGTGATTTTTCTTAAATCAGTGTTGAATTTTTGGACATTTGGGTCGTTTTTAACTTTAAGAGGGCAGTTCGGGTTTTCTTCAAGGTTGATTGCAATGTTTTCTGCCATGGTCAGCTTCCAAAGCGGGACGTTGCTTTCCGGTTCCAGGGTGAAGGTTGAAGGAAGAGCGTTGAAGGTTTTCCCAAGGACGTGTCTCAGGGCGGAACTTCGAACGCCGGTGCGGTGTCAGGCCATGGTGCCCGTCCGGAAGGACTGGGGTTAGCTGGCCATTTCGTTGACGCGCTGGATGCTCATGGCTTTGCCGGTGGCATCGTCGATGCGGATGAGCGCGCCGTGCAGGCGCACGCGGTTGCGGGCCACGGGAAACCGCTCGGGCATGCCGGTCAGAAATTTATTGATCACCGGCTCGATCTCGCGGCCCAGACAGCCGTCGTGCGGCCCCGTGAAGCCCGCATCGCTCAGATAGGCGGTGCCTTGGGGCAGGATTTGTTCATCCGCCGTCTGCACATGGGTGTGGGTGCCCACCACGGCGCTGACGCGGCCGTCGAGGAACCGGCCGAAGGCGATCTTCTCCGACGTGGCTTCGCCGTGGAAATCCACGAAAATGATCCTGGTCTTCTCGCGCAGGCGCACCACCTCGGTCTCGGCGGTGAGGAAGGGGTTTTCCATGGGCGGCATGAACACGCGGCCCTGCACATTCATCACGCCGACGGGCGGGAGGTTGCGGACCTGATACACATGGGCGCCGCGGCCGGGCACGGTGGGCGGATAATTCAGCGGGCGGAGAAAGCGCGGTTCGCTGTAAAGCAGTTCGGACACGGTCTTCTGGTCCCAGAGATGGTCGCCGCTGGTGATGACGTCCACGCCGGCGGAAAACAACTCGCCGGCGATCTGCGGGGTGATGCCGTTGCCGCCGGCGGAGTTCTCGCCGTTGGCGATGACAAAGTCCAGGGCGTGTTCGTCGCGCAGTCTGGGCAGGAGATGCTGGACGGCCGAGCGTCCGGGTTCGCCCACGATGTCGCCGATGAACAGTAGTTTCACGGGGAAGATTTAACCACGAACGCCGCGAAAGACACGAAAAGAAAATCAGAGCCCGCAAGCCAGCGCGCCCACGAGGGCGGCGGCGAGCCACAGCACGAGCACCGCCTGCGTCCGGCTCAAGCCCGCGCGCACCAGCCGGTGCGAGAGATGATTGGTGTCGCCGATCCAGAACGGCTTTTGGTTCAGCGTGCGGAACAGACTGACTTGCGCGAGGTCCAGCAGGGGAATGGCCAGCACCAGCAGCGGCGCGAAGACGGCGAGGGGATGCGGTTCCTGTTTCGTGTAGAAATGGGGCAGGATGGCCATCACGGCGAGCAGGTAGCCGACGAGGTGGCTGCCGGCATCGCCCAGGAACGCGCGGGCATGCGGGAAATTCCACGGCAGAAAGCCGATGAGCGCGCCGCACATGAGGAAGCCGGTGATGGCCACGAGGTATTCGCCCTTGGCCGCCGCGAGGAGCGCAAAAAGCAGCGCGCCGATCGCGCCGAGACCGGCGCAGAGGCCGTTCATGTTGTCCATGAAGTTGAAGGCGTTGATGACGGTGAGCAGCCACAGGATGGTGACGGCGTAGCTGAACACGTCGCTGTGGACGAACAGCGTGATGCGCTTGCATGCGCTGGCCACGGCGATGGCGATGAGGATTTGCCCGAGGAATTTGGGCAGGGCTTTCAGCTCATGCCGGTCGTCCAGCCAGCCGAGCAGCGTGATGCCCACCGCGCCCAGCGCCAGCACGGCCAGTTCCAGCGCGCGGCGGTCCAGACCATGCGCGATCAGGCCGGCGGCGGAGATGTGGATGACGCCGAACTTCAGCAGCAACGCGCCCATGGCGGGCGGCAGGAGAATGCCCGTTAGCACCGCGAAACCGCCGGCCAGGGGAACGGGCGTGCTGTGGATCTTGCGGTGGCCGGGATCGTCCACGAGGTTCGTGCGCAGACACCAGCGCCGCCAGACGGGCAGGGCGACCAGCGCCGTCGTCAGGGCGCCGGCAAACGCCGTGAGGAAAAAGTTGAAAGGGAAGTTCAAGTTTTAGTGGGAGCTGATTTCGGCGCGGCCACGTTGGAGCAGCTGCTGATAGACAGCATATTGATCGGCCACCATCTTTTCGATGGCGAAGTTTTCCCGGACAAAGGCCGTGCCGGCCCGGCCAAAGCGTTCCCGCAACGCAGGGTCGCGGGCGAGTCGGATCAGGCGTTGCGCGGCCGCGTCGATGTCGCCGGTGCGGACCATGAAGCCGGTTTGATTCTCCAGACAGACTTCATCCGCGCCGTCGAAATCGTAGGCGACCACCGGCTTGCCCGCCGCCAGCGCCTGCGGCAAGGCGCGGGACAAGGCTTCGCGATAGGACAGATGCGCTAGACAATCCATGATGCCGACATAGCGCGCCACTTCCGCCGGCGGCACGAGGCCGGTGAAGATGACTTTGCCGTCGAGGCCCAGACGGCGGACTTGCTGTTCCAGTTCGCCGCGCAATATGCCATCGCCGACCAGGAGCAGGCGGGCATGGGGAACCTGCGGCAGCATCCGGGCGAAGGCTTCAATCAAATCGGCGTGGCCCTTCAGCCGGAACAGGCGGCCGATCTTGCCGATGACAAAATGGGTGCCGTCGAGGCCGAGTCGCTGACGCAGGGCCGGATCATTGGTCGCCTGGATGAACGGTTGCAGATCAAACCCGCTGAAGATGCGCGTGAACTGTTCCGGCCGGCCGATGTCGGCGGCGAGGTAAAGCCGGGTCATGGCGCCGGCGGAACAGAAGAAATGGTCGGTGACTTGGGCCGCGTATTTCTCGGCGGCGGTGAAGACGACGTTGGCGAGCGCGCCTTGAAACGGACCGAACGACGGGCCGTGGATGTGATGGACGATGATTGGCACGCCGGCACGCCGGGCCGCGAGCCGGCCGAGGATGCCCGCCTTGCCGCTGTGCGTGTGGACGAGGTCGGGCTGCTGTTCGCGCAGGAGTTTTTCGAGTTTCCGCAGCGCGACAAAATCCTTTAGCGGATGAACGGGACGGACCAGTTCGGGAACGATGGTGAAATCGGCCGGCTGGCTTTGAAAAATATTTCGGGCCGCGTCCTCGAGCGAACCTTCGGGGCCGATCGTGGGGCCGGCAATCAGTTTCACCTCGACGCCGGGCTGCCGGCGGAGACCGCTCAGGGTGGCGAGGGTGTTTTCCTGCGCGCCGCCGATGACCAACCGGGTGATGAGGTGGGTGACGCGCATGGCGCGCTATTTCTTCTGGAGCTGGTTCAGGCGGTCGCGGACGGATTTGAATTCGAACGAATTGGTGGGGGCAGTGGCGAGGTAGCGTTCGTAGTGTTGCACGGCCTCGTTGGTGTTGCGCTGGCGCCAGGCGACTTCGGCCAGACCATAGGCGATCTGGAAGGAATTGGTGTAGGTGTTTTGCAGCTCGACGTAATCCGCACGGGCCTGGTCGAGCTTGCCGCTTTGCAGGTAGGCGAGGGCGCGGTTAAAGCGAGCGGTCGGATCGTTGGTGGAAACTTCCATGGCGTGCGTGAGGGCGGTGATGGCCAGGTCGTAGTTGCTGACCTGCAGATTGGCGTAGCCTTTGCCAAAGAGCCACTGCGGATCATCGGGCGTCAGGGCGAGGGCGCGGTCAATGACGCGAAGCGCCTTGGGGTAAAGGCCGCCGACGAGATACGCCCGCGTGGCGACAGTCAGGATGGTGGTGTTGGTGGGATGGCGGTCGAGTTCCAGCTCTATCAATTCGCTGCCCCGGACCAGCTCCTGCTTTTGAAAATAAGCGGCGGAGGCGAGCAGGTTCAGCTCGGTGGAATTAGTTTCATTCAGCGAAAACTTTTTCGGCTGGGTGATGGGGTCGTGCAGGGCTTCGAGGGCCGGTTCGGGCAGGCGATTGACCAGATACAGTTGCGCCAGCCAGAGGCGGACGGGGAGGTTGTCCGGCGCGAGCTGGCGGACGCGGTTAAAGGTCGCGATGGGCTGGCGCTTCAAATGATTTTGGGCGAACAGGGCGCTGTTGACGAAGACGAAGCTGGGTTCGTCAAACGGTCCGTTGGCGTTCATGACGGCGTTCCAGTTGCGGTATTTGCCGAACTGGTCGGCGGTGACGTGGCGCGGGTCGATGACGGTGGGCGTGCCGGCCTGCAGCGACTGGTTGAACTCGAGATTGATGGCGGCGGCGATGTTGTCGGGATTGATCAGCTGGGCGTTGGCAAAACAGGCGGCGGCGTTGGTGAGCAGGCCGGCGCGCTGAAGTTCGACGCCCCAATAATCGAGCGAGCGGGAATACAGGCCGGCGACGATCTGAGCGTTGGGATTGACTGACGACTGATCGTGGAGATGCATGAGCAACCAATCGGCAAAGTTATTGGGGACGGCTCCCGGATCGCGGGGCGTCACGGCTTTTTGCAGGCGGGGAAGATCGTTCTGCGCAAACTGATTCCAGAAATTTTGATTCTCATTGATCAGGCTGGCGGTGGTCGGCGGGGGAATCAGCGTGGCTTCCGGCAACGCTTTGAGCTGGTAGGTCAGCCCATGGGGTTCCAGATAGAACAGTTCAAAGAAATAGCCAAAGCTGGGGTTGAGGTAGCAGAGGGTGTTGCTCTTGGACAGCGAGTTCAGGGTGGTTAAGATAGTTAACGGCCGGACGCTGCCCATGTCTTTATCCTCGACGACCAGCGGCCATTTTTGCGGGGATTTCTTATGAAGATAACGAAGATACGGTGCCCAGTTCAACGCCTGGGTGTCCACCACCAGAAAGTCCTTGTTCCGTCCGCTGCGGGCCAGTGCGGCCTGGATCAACCAGGTGCGGGTCTGTTGGCTGGCGGTAATGTTTTCGGCGTCGCTCAACAATATCCCGCCGCCAGCGGGCAGGTTTTGTTCCGTCAACTGCGCGTATTTTAGCAGCGTGTTGTCATTCAGCGCGCGCAGGGGTGGCAGATTTTTATAAACCAGCGTGCAGATAGCCAGCGCCGCTGCCACAAAGGTTCCCCAATATATTCCCGGAGACAATACGTTGAGATTGCCGGGCAGGGCAGACAAAGGCCGGGGATTCCTCCGGCTGGCAATGGCTTTTTTTCCGAACACCAGCAGGTAATAGCCGCAATAGTAACCCACCCCGAGCGCGGACAGAAAATACATCGTCAGGGCCGGTGAGCCGAGACTCAATTGGCCGGGGCTGAACGGCGAGTCAAACATCACCCATACGCACACCGTGAAAATAACCGCGTGGACGCCGTGGAACAGGTAGTTCACCATGGATTTGCCGATGCGGCTGTTGTCGCCGAAGCTGGAGCTCCAGCGGATGGCCATGACCAGCACCGGTAAAAACGTCGTGACCGACATGATGAGCAAGTTGTGCCGGACCTCGCCGCTGCTGATGGCCTTGATGACCTGCCAGTCCATGCGCCACGCGGGTTTGAGCAGCTCCCAGAAGGTTAAGGGAAAACCGCCGTGCAGTTTTCCGACAATCGGCAGGAACAGAAAGAACAGCATGCCCGCCAGACCCGACAAGGCCATGCGAATGAGAAATTGCAGGTTGAAAAATTCCAGTCCGCGCAGCCAGAGAATCATCACGACAAACACCGGCAGGAAACCGATCAGCGCCCAGTTTTCCGTCATCCCCACGCCGTAAATCAACGCCGCGAGATAGAGCCGCCCCATCCGTTCATCCAGGCGGAATTCCAGCAGCAACCAGATGACCACGGCGAAAACCAACAGGTTCAGCATCTCGCCGGTGAAGCTTGTCGCGTGCTGCCAGAAGCCGAATTCCAACCCAAACAACGCCACCGCCAGCAGCGGCGGGAACCACGCGCTGCCGGAGGTGAGAAATCCGAAATCACTCTGCTCCCGCACCCGCTCCGCCTCGGTGCGGTCATGCGGCAGCAGCGCCACGCAACGCGCCAGGAACCCCAGCGTCGCGGCCGCGCACAATGCGGAAAAAAGGTTCAGGGCCAGCGGGATTTTCGCCTCCGGCAGCCAGCGGAAGGGATAGGTGACCAGGTAAGTCAGCGGGTTGTAAAACTCCGGCTGCCAGAAATAGCCGGAGGTCTTCGCCACCGGCACGATGTTCGCCAGCGTCACCCAATGGTTCAGCGTGAGGCCATAGACGACGAACATCGCCGCCCCCAGCAGCCAGGGCATATAGCGCGGCGCCAATTGTTTTCTCGGGTCCGTTTGTCTTTCGTTTGCCATCGGAATTATCCAGTTGAATCCAAGAACCGCCCGTTGGCAAGTTCAGTTTCGGCGGCGCAGGTCGGCCACACACTCGACGTGCTGCGTTTGCGGGAACATGTCCAGCGGCTGCACTCGCACCAGTTCAAAGACACCGTCGGCGCACAAGATGTTCAAATCCCGCGCCATCGTCGCCGGATGACAGGACACGTAAATCACCTGCGCCGGCTTGGTTTGCCGCAAGAGCGCCAGCGTTTCCGGCCAGCAGCCTTTGCGCGGCGGGTCGAGGATCACCGACGTTTTCTCCGCCGAAAATTTCTGCAACAGCTCCGGCAATATCACCTCCACCTTCGCCGCCACAAACTCGCCATTGTTAATTTTCCGTGACGCCGCGTTTTGGCGCGCGGCGGCGATCGCCAGCTGGTCATACTCCACCCCCACGAACGAATCCACCACGCCCGCCGCCTCGATGCCGAAAAAGCCCACGCCGCAATACAGATCGATCAGATGCTTCGCGCCGCTCGCCTGGAGGAACGTGCGCACAGTCTCCACGAGTTTCGGCAGCAGGAAGAAATTGTTCTGGAAAAAGGAATCCCGCGGCACCTCCCAGCCCTCCGGCTGCACGCGCAGCACCACCTTGATGCCGCCTTTCGGGGGCGGGTTGGCGCGGACTTGCGTGATCTGCTCGTTCAACACCGGCTCGGCGATCTTGCATTCCGTGATATCCTCGACGAACGGCCGGTCGCTGCGGATGAAGCCGATCTCCAGCTTCTTCGCCGGCCCGTTCCACTGGCTGCGGATCATGATGCGGTTGCGGTAGCCGTAAGGCGCGGGGCAGGGCAGCACCGGCGCCACCACCGTGCGTGCGATTTTCCCGACCCGCTCAAACAAGTCCGCGATCTGCTTCTGCTTGATCCGCAACTGCTCGTCGTAGGCGATGTGCTGATACTGGCAGCCGCCGCAGCGCGTGTAATACGCGCATTCCGGCGCGACGCGAGCCGCGGCGGGCGTCACGACGTGCAAGAGCCTCGCCCGCGCAAAATTCTTCTTCACCTCCGTGATTTCGGCCGTGACCGTCTCGCCGACGATCACAAACGGCACGAACACCACGAAGTCTTCGATGCGCCCCACGCCCTCGCCGCCGAACGCGATATCGTGGATGGTCAGGTTGATCTGGTCGCCGATTTTGAAAGACACGTGCGCAGTTTAGAAAAGAAAAGGCCCGCGAAAAGATTATTCGCGGGCGCGGATCGAAAAAGTTGGGCGAGGAGGACATTAACACTGTCGCCCGCAGCGTTTAAGGAGACCAACGGAGCAATTACCGTATTCACCGCCGCACTCCGTTGGCACGATGCCCTCTCCGTCGCGTTATATATCGGCGGCAAATTCAAATCCTCACGGCTCCGTCGTCGGGGTGGCGGGCGGCGCGGGGGGAGTCGGCGCGTGGGTGTGCGGCGACAATAAATTCTGCTGCATATACAAATCCAGTTGCGCGGGCTGGCGCGGAAAGGCCTGCGCCAGGGTCAGCAGATTGAAAAACAATTCCAGCTGCAGGGCGGCTCGCGCATCTCGCTTGGCGGCCTCGGTCGTCGTCTTGGCGCCGGCGGCGCTTTCGCTGGTGGCATACACCGCGTTCCAGCCTGTCAGCAAAGCGTTCGCGGCGGTTTCCACGGGGGCGCCGAGATCCGCCACGTGGGCGTGGACGCCGTTGATGAGCGTTTGCAGGTTGGCGGCCAGCTCATCGTCCGGACAATCGCTGAAGAGCTTGCGCCCATGCGGAAAGCATTCGACGAACTCCGCCGAGCCTTCGCCGAATTCATTTTCCACCGCCACCGCGATCTTGCCGATGCGCGGCGGCAGGCCGGCGCGATAATCGTTCTTGGCCTGCTTGTGCGCCTTGCGCAGGGCGAGTTTGGTGTCGTCATCCGTGAACGCCGCGTTGACGCCCGCCAGCGCCGCCGTGGTGGCCGTGATGCGCGCGGTGAGGGCGGGCAGGGGATTGGCGATCATGCGTTGCAGATTGTCCGAGCCGAAGCTGATGAGCTCGGCCAGGCTGATTTTTTGATCGTCGAACGGATTCGTGGGCCAGATATGTAGGTCTCGCATATGAGTCGGTTTGATGATGACATGCGCGCTTGGTTCATCGTAGCAAATCCCGCTATCGTAGCGTTCGCCGGAATCAAAAAAGCGCATGCGGTTTCCTTTGTTTATCTATCTTTGGCTTACCCTGCCATCATCCACCTGTTTTAAAATCTGTCTCCACCGATTTTGCCGTGGCGAATCGGCAAAAAATGGTTAGTCCGCGCGCCCCCCGGCGAACGTCGGCGGACGGGGAAACGGGCCGCCCAATCCGCCCCGACCCTTCGCCGGCGCGGCGGCCAGCCGCGTTTTTAGCCTCGACCTTTCGTGTGCGCGGAGGCCGTCCGCGATATGGAAAACGACCTTCCGCCCCAGCGAAAACCCGCCGCTAAAACGGGAACCACCCGCCGCCGCCGCGACCCTCCACTGCAATTCAGGAAATGAGCCTCTACGATATAAAACGGTAAATATTTATCGAATAACAGTAAAAATATGTTGACTTGAGTGATGGTCGGATTTAAGGTCGGCGCATGAATGGGATTACTTTCGTGGTGGTTTATCTAGTTTTGTGCTTCTGCTTGCTCGTTTGGTTATTCGCCAGGAAATCCTCCGCCAAGGTGGCTAGGACAGCCGACTCCCGGCGGAAGCGAATAAAAACATTCAGTAAGATTATTTCAGGATTCATTTGGGTCAGTCTGCTCATTGGGGCCTATTGCTATCTGGCGTTCGTATTCGGCTGGGCGGCACCTTTTGTGCCCCACGTAAAAATAATTATTTCCCCGCAGCATATCTACACCACGGCAGCGGAAATGCCCGACGATATCTTTTGGTTTATGATGGTGCGGGTGGGACTGATGTTTTTTGGCGCGGGAGTTTTGCTCTGGCTGTTCCGGCTCTATGGCCGCGGGATTCTGTTCTCGGCACAGAATGTCACCTGCATCCGGTGCCTCGGCTATGTCGTCATCCTTGATTGGTTTACGAATTATGAATTGCAGGGTTTGCTCCACGATCTGACCTTGAGCACTACGTCGCTATTCGTGGGTTTACTAATCATCTTCATCGCCTGGATCATGGACGAGGGCCGGAAGATTCAGGAGGAACAGGAATTGACGGTTTGAAACAAACGCAAAAAATTTCCAATGCTATGAATGCAACAGAAGCCACTCCCAAAAATATCACAAATCCCCGGCAGGATCGGATCTGCAAAATCAGCCGGGTAATCAAGATAATGCTGCTCATTGCCGGCTGCCTTTATTTGTTGGTGGGAATTTGGGAAGCTGTGGATTTGAAGAATCACGGCAACGACAGTCCTTCAGCTTTCTATTGGTCCCAAATTATTTTTTATTTGTGCTCGGCCTTGCAATATTGGTTCGGCTACAAACTATTTTCCTCCTATATGGGCGGCCGCCTGTTCTCAGCCACGGCGGTTCGTTGGATGAAATGGATTGGAGTTACCGCCGTGCTCCTTGGCATCAGCAGTGTAAGTGCTTGCATATTGTTAATGTTCCAATGGCCGCCCCACATTCGCGGTGGTGCATTTTCTATGGATAACTTAGCTAGGCTGGGAGTGTTATTTTCCACGCTGGCTCATGGCATTTTACCGGGCTTGGTCATCATCTGTTTTGCGTGGATCATGGATGAAGGGCGGAAGATTCAGGAGGAACAGGAATTGACGGTTTAAGTTTATGCCCATCATTGTCAATCTCGACGTGGTCCTCGCGCAGCGGAAAATGCGCCTGAACGATCTCGCGGACGGCGTGGACATCACGCCCCAGAATCTGTCTGTGCTGAAAACGGGCAAGGCCAAGGCGATCCGCTTCAGCACGCTGGAAGCCATCTGCAAACACCTGAATTGCCAGCCCGGCGATATTTTAGAGTATCGCGCCGAGGACGTTTTGCCCGGGGCGCCGCCGCCGCCGTGAGGGGGCGCGGTGGCTGGGATATGATTTTTGCGCGCCGCGGGGCGGCGGGGGGAATGGCGGCCGGCGGAATGGGCGGCGACTATTTGCGGGGCCAGCGGCGCAGGCCGTTTTGCAGCCACAGCCGCCACACGAGCCAGAAGGCTTCGTTGATGATGCCGCCGGCCATTTTGGATTGACCGGCGGTGCGGTCGGCAAAGGTGATGGGGACTTCAACGACTTTATAGCCTTCGCGCCAGAGTTTGTTGGTCAGCTCGATCTGAAAGCCGTAGCCGTAGCATTGGATTTTATCCAGGTTGAGGGCCTGCAGGGCGCGCCGGCGAAAACATTTGTAGCCGCCGGTGGGGTCGGTGAAGGGCATGCCGGTGACGAGCGCCACGTATTTGCCGGCAAAGCGGCTGAGCATGAGGCGTTTCAAGGGCCAGTTGATGACGCGGATGCCGCCGCAATAGCGCGAGCCGAGGACGAGGTCGGCATTCTGCGCGGCTTTGAGAAAATTCGGGATCTCCTCCGGGTCGTGGGAAAAATCGCAGTCCATCTCGAAGATGAATTCGTAGTTATTATCCAGCGCCCACTTGAAGCCGGCGATGTAGGCGCGGCCCAGACCGTTTTTGCCCGCGCGATGGAGCACGCGGATTTGGGGATGCCGGGCGGCGAGGTCGTCGGCGATTTTGCCGGTGCCGTCGGGGGAATTGTCGTCCACCACCAGGATGTCCACGGCGACGGGCAGTGCCAACAGCTTTTGCGCCATGCGCGGGAGGTTTTCCCGTTCATTGTAAGTCGGCACGATGATGAGCGTCTGGTTCATGCGGCGCTAGATTGTTAAGAAGAATCGGCGGGAAAACAAGCGGACAGTTCGTTTTGTCCGCGCGGGCAAAACGTGTAATCGTGACAAAACGATTACACGTTCCGTGCAAACGGGAAGCGGGCAGGCGGCCGCCCAAAAGCTCTGCCGTGGGAGTTCGTCAATAGCCGCCGGCGGGATTGACTTTCCTGGTTTTCACATGGCCGTCGAAATAGGCGCAATCCCGCACCGCGCCGTGGACTGGTTTATGCGGCACCACCTGTCCCCAAGCAGCGGCGGCACCGGGGATGAATACTTCGTCCATGTCCGTAATGTAGAGGATATCACTCAGCGAGCCGTAATTGGCCAGGGTGGTGATTTTGACCGAATTGTGGCCGGCAGGGGTGCTGGCCCCGTAATATCCCCAAGGTCTGGGCATGCCGGCTTGAATGGGTTGTTCGTTTAATTCATACAGCCCATAGAGCACGCAATTGGTGAGGTTATTGGTAATGACGTTGCCGGCAAATCCGGGACAAAGCATGGCTGGCGCAAGATTAATCTGGCCGGCCGGAAGGCCTTTGGGGTCGGCATAACTCAGATAGGTCGCCATGTAATAAATCAGGCTGCCATAACTGTTGTTGGCGTAACCGATCGACTGACCATAATTCAGTCCGTTAACGGTCGTGAGATTGGCTGCTCCCGGAGGCAACCACTCCTGATAATCCCCGATATATAATTGCAGGGCTAAATTCAGCTGTTTGAAATTGGACTGACAGTTGGCGAGCGTGGCTTTCTTTTTCGCCGCGGCCAGCGCCGGTAGCAGCATGGCCGCCAGGATAGCGATGATGGCAATGACGACCAAAAGTTCAATCAGCGTAAACGCGCTGCGTCCAGCGCGGTGTTTGGGGAAGAGTGGCTTCATCTTCTGAATGGTATGGAACCTACGCGAGTCCAGCCATACCCCAATGGGGTTATAGCGAGCATCTGTCTTGTTTTGTTGGTCCAGCATCAGCCTTTCGTTTGTGACTCGGCGGAGCGCTATATCCAAAGGTAATTTCGCGTTTTGGCTTTCTCGGCTCTGCCAAATAGCGCAAACTGTCACCATGTCTGGACTCATCGCCATCGTCGGTCGCCCCAACGTGGGCAAATCCGCGCTGTTCAATCGCATCGTCAAACGGCGCATCGCGATTGTGCACGATCAGCCCGGCGTCACGCGTGACCGCGTGAGCGTCGAAGCCGAGTGGAAGGGCCGGCCGTATTCGCTGGTGGACACCGGCGGCATCGGGCTCCTGCGCGGCGAAAAGTCCGATGATGTGATCGTGAAGGCGGCCGTGGAGCAGGTGGACATGGCCATCGAATCGGCCAACGCAATCATTCTCGTGGTAAACGTGCAGGAGGGCATCGTGCCGCTCGACGCCGAGGTGGCGCAGCGCCTGCGCAAGAGCGGCAAGCCCGTGCTGGTGGCGGTCAACAAAGTTGACACGCAGCGCGCCGAAAAGGGCATGGACGAATTCGCCCGCCTCGGTTTCGAGAAGATATTTCCCGTCAGCGCCATCCACGGCGAGGGCATTGAAACCCTGATGAACGCGGCGGCGGCATTTCTGCCGGCGGAAGCCCCCGCGCCGGAAATTGAGAGCCCGGAACCGGAGCCGGCCGAGGGCGATGCCGCAGAGACCAAGGTTCGGGCGCCGCGCAACACCGGCCCGTTAAAGCTGGCCATTGTTGGTCGGCCGAACGTCGGCAAATCGTCCATCATCAACGCGCTGACGAATTCCAAGCGCGTCATCGTCTCGCCTATCGCGGGAACGACGCGCGATTCCGTGGATGTGCCGTTCGAGGTCGAGACCGACGGCGTGCGCTCGAAATATATTTTGATCGATACCGCGGGGATGCGGAAAGCGCGGCAGGTGGACGACTCCGTGGAGTTTTTCAGCGTGCAGCGCGCGCAGGAATCCATTGCGCGCAGCGACATCACGGTGCTGGTCATTGACGCCGAGGTCGGCGTCACGGAGCAGGATAAAAAGATCGCCGACACCATCGTCGAACAGCGCCGCGCGTGCATTATCGTCATCAACAAATGGGATCTGTTCGCCGACGAGATCCGCAAGGCGCGCGAGGAGGAGATCGTGTCCCGGGAGTTGAAGAAGCGCACGGAGGGCACAGCGAAGAAGCTGACCACGCTCAGCGAGTTCGGCTCGTGGGTGCAGGACAAATTGTTCTTCCTCGATTACGCGCCGGTGATTTTCACCTCGGCCACGACGGGTTTTCATCTGGATCGTTTGCTCGAAGCCGTGCGCTATGTCGCCGCGCAGTTGCAGCAGAAAATCCCGACGGCGATTTTGAACCGCACCATCAACGATGCCGTCGAGCGCCGCCAGCCCATCAGCGATGCCGGCCACCGCTTGAAATTTTATTACGCCACGCAGGTGCGGCAGGCGCCGCCGACGTTCCTGCTGTTCGTCAATCGCGACGAATTGTTTTCGGATCAATATAAAAAAAGTCTCGCGAACGAATTGCGCACGGCGTTCGGCTACGAAGGCTGTCCGATTGTGCTCGTGCCGAAAGCGCGTCCAAAAACCGTCGTGCCGAAACGGAAATTCCGGCCGGCCGAAGTCGCGCCGGGCAAATTTGGTCGCCGACCCTACATTCGTCCCACCGGCAAATCCGGCGGCAAACCGGGCACTAAACCCTTCGTCCGGCCGACCGGTAAGTCGGGAGAAAAACCGTTTGGCCGGCCAGCGGTCGGCGCGAGGCCGGCTTTTGCTAAAAATCGGGGCGAAAACCGTGGTAAAAAGTCTCATCCGCGCGGCAGCAACCGCGCCAAAGGTCGGCGATAAGTTTCGATGCCATGTTTTTGTCCTCCGCCGGTGAACAAGTTGTCGTTTACCCGTCGGATTGCGATGATTACCTTGATTTCATTTGTGAATATCGTTTGCGTAACTTTTTTGTAAAATATTCTTGAAAGATACAACCGGTGGTAGCATGATGGCCGCCGTTCCCCAATTAGTTGGGGATTCGCATTTTTGGGAAAAAGCCCGTTTTTCTTGAAAATTGGCGGTATTTAAGTGCCGGTGGGTTTCTGTCTTGCTTGAAACTTCCGGATAAGTTCTAAAAATTAAACCTGGAGATAAGCCATGATTGATGCCCGTGAGGATGTCTCGGCGCCGGCTGTTAAAGCCGTCGGCCGTCGAACCAATAAAGTTTCTGCCACCCGTTCTGTGAAACCAACCAAATCTGTGTCCAAAAAGTCGCTGCGCATTGAGCGCGTTTTCAGCGATGTCAAAGTCAAACCCTTCGACCAGATCGAATGGGACAAACGCACCGCCGAAATCACCGACGACGGCGGCAAAGTCATCTTCAAGCAGGAAAATGTCGAGGTGCCGAAATCCTGGTCCGTCCTCGCGACCAAAGTCGTTGTCTCGAAGTATTTTTACGGTGAGCAGCACACCAGCGAGCGCGAAACCTCCGTGCGCCAGCTCATCCACCGCATCACCCGCACCATTTCGGATTGGGGTATTGCGGATGGTTATTTCTCCAAGGCGGACGGCGAAATCTTTTACGAGGAGCTGACCTGGCTCTGTCTGAACCAATATGGCGCGTTCAACTCGCCGGTGTGGTTCAACGTCGGCCTCTATCACGAATATGGCGTCGGCAAAAATTCCAGCAAGGGCAACTGGTTCTTCAATCGCAAGACCAAGGAGGCCGAGCGCGCCAAGACGCAGTATGAATATCCTCAGGGCAGCGCGTGCTTCATCCAGTCCGTCAAGGACGACATGGAATCCATCATGCACCTCGCCTATAGCGAAGCGATGCTGTTCAAATATGGTTCCGGCACCGGCACCGACCTCACGCCGATCCGTTCCAGCCGCGAGAAGCTGAGCGGTGGCGGCCGTCCGAGCGGTCCGATGAGCTTCCTGAAAGTCTATGACCAGGTCGCGAATGTCGTGAAGTCCGGCGGCAAGACACGCCGCGCCGCGAAGATGAACACCCTCCGCGACTGGCATGGCGACATCGAAGAATTCATCGACGCCAAGCAGAAGGAAGAGAAAAAAGCGTGGGCGCTGATCGAGCAGGGCTACGACGGTTCCTACAACGGCGATGCCTATGGCAGCGTGATGTATCAGAACGAAAACCTCTCCGTCCGCGCCAGCGACGAATTTTTTGAAGCGGCCCTGGGCGGCAAGGAATGGTGGACTAAGAGCGTGAAGGGATTGCCGCTCCAGAAGAAGGATGCGAGCCGACTTCTTGAAAAAATCGCCGAAGGCACGCACATCTGCGGCGACCCCGGCATCCAATACGACGGTGCCATTCAGAAATGGCACACCTGCAAGGGCACCGAGCCGATTCACTCCACGAATCCGTGCAGCGAATACGTGTTCGTCAACAACACCGCCTGCAATCTCGCGTCGCTCAACCTGATGAAGTTCAAGCGCGACGACAACCGGTTCGACGTGGATCGTTTCAAGGCCGCATGCCGCATCTTCATCACCGCGCAAGAGATTCTCGTGGACAATGCCAGCTATCCCACGAAGGACATCGCCGAAAACTCCCACATCTTCCGCACGCTCGGCCTCGGTTTCGCGAACCTCGGTTCGCTCTGCATGAGCTACGGGCTGCCCTACGACAGCGATGAAGGCCGCGCCCTGGCGGGAGCAATCACCTCCATCATGACCGGCCACGCCTACGAGCAGTCCGCCGAAATCGCCGCGAATGTCGGTCCGTTTGCCGGCTATCGCGATGCCCGTTGCGCCGGGGTCGTCAAGACCGTCGCCAAGGACAACGTCGCCTCCATGCTCGGTGTTATCAAACTCCACCGCGACGCCGTCGAAACCATCCAGCCCAGCGCGGAATTCAATTATCTCAAGACCGAAGCCCGCAAGTGCTGGGACGGCGCCCTCGCGAAAGGCCAGCAGCACGGCTATCGCAACGCCCAGGTCACCGTCCTCGCGCCCACCGGCACCATCGCCTTCCTCATGGACTGCGACACCACCGGCGTGGAACCCGACATCGCGCTCGTGAAGTATAAATTGCTCGCCGGCGGGGGCATGTTGAAGATCGTGAACCGCGGCGTGCCCGACGCGCTGCACCGTTTGGGCTACAGCGAATCCGCGGTCACCCAAATCATTGCCCACATCGAGAAACACGACACCATTGAAGACATCGAAGAGAACGGCGCGACCGTCTCGTCGGGCCTCAAGCCCGAGCATCTGGCCATCTTCGACTGTGCGTTCAAGCCCGCGAAGGGCAAACGCAGCATCGGCTACCTCGCGCATCTCAAGATGATGGCGGCGGCGCAGCCTTTCATCAGCGGCGCGATCTCCAAGACCGTCAACATGCCCAGCGAATGCACCGTCGCCGACATCCGCGACACCTATGTGCAGGCCTGGAAGATGGGCCTGAAGTGCGTGGCCATCTATCGCGACGGCTCGAAGCGTTCCCAGCCCCTCAACACCAAGAAGACGAACGAAGCCGGCGACAAAACGGCCGTCGTCGCGCCCGCGCTGGACGCCCGCATCAAGGAACTCGAGGCCCAGGTCACCGAACTGGAAGCCGAATCCGGCAAGCCCCTGCGCCGCCGCCTCTCCGACACGCGCGGCGCCGTCACCCACAAATTCGACATCGCCGGCCACGAGGGTTACCTCACCGTCGGCCTGTTTGACGACAACCAGCCCGGCGAACTCTTCATCACCATGGCGAAGGAAGGTTCCACCATCGGCGGGTTGATGGATAGCGTGGGGACCTTGACCAGCATGGCCCTGCAATACGGCGTGCCCCTGGAAGCCCTCGTCAAGAAATTCGCGCATCAGCGCTTCGAACCCAGTGGTTTCACCAAGAACCCCGATATCCGCAACGCCTCCTCCATCACCGACTACGTGTTCCGCTGGATGGCGTTCCAGTTCATCCCGGGCTACCGCGAAAACATCACCGGCGTGCGCAACCAGCCCGAGCTTTCCATGCCCGGCCTGGCCGAGGAGATAAAAAAAAAGGTGAATCGCCCCGTGCCGGAACTGCTGGCGGTGTCCGATGACACGGACATCATCGAGCTCAAGCCGGGAACTGGTCACAAGCGCGATCGTCGCGCCTCGACCCTCACGCAGATGATCACGAACCAGTCCGACGCGCCGAGCTGCCCCACGTGCGGGCAGATCACCGTCCGCAACGGCGCCTGCTACAAATGTCTCAACTGCGGCGAAAGTCTCGGTTGCTCCTGATAGGGTCGGAGGAACTAAACGGCCGGAGAATTTAAATATTCTCCGGCCGTTTTCTTTGGGCCTCGCTGATGTCCGACCGAATCCCTCGCCCAATCAACGGTTTACGCTGTGCATCGCCGCGTCGCCGCCATCTGGCGGACCCACTGCGACAGCTGGAATGGCGTCTGCGACAGATGGAATGGCGTCTGCGACAGCTGGAATAATGTCTGCGACAGCTGGAATAATGTCTGCGACAGATGGAATGGCGTCTGCGACAGCTGGAATAGCGCCTGCGACAGATGGAATAGAGTCTACGACACACAGCGGAGCGTCCGCGACAGACAGAATAAACCTACCGACAGTCAGGATAATGTCGCCGCCGAGTGGTTTTGCCCCCGCATCATCCGTCGCAAACCCAGTTCCATGCAGCGCCGCTTAAGATAAGTATAAGTATTACACAAGGACGATTAGTGTAATTCTTTCATTGCCAACTGCATGGAAATAATTGAATTATTGATAAGTTATATTTAAAAATAAATGTAAAAAAGTATTGTAATTAGTTTTAAACCGGCTCAATGTCGAAGTCTAGTTCCATGAAAACAATGCCTCGGCATGACGTTTATGGTATCACCCGCCGGGTGACGGATGTCAGGCGGAGGTTTAACCAAGAAAAGAGGACCCGAACATGGCTGACCCGCTCAAACCAGGGGCTACGTGGGATGGAACCGATCCCCGCACCGGTAAAAAATACACCTGGGATGGCGGTTATTACTATGACCAGCCCGTGCCCGAGGTCCCCCCAGAAACCAACATGAATCCGATACAAATCTCCCGCGCCTTTTCCAAACTCGGCGGTGACAAGTTGGCGGATTTCGGCCAGAACGTGCACGACCACATGGAAAATAATACCGCCTTCACCCAGCCGACGGTTACCATGCCCAATCTGGAGACGGCCGTAAACCTGTTCCGCGACTGCATCGTGGCCGTGAAGGACGGCGGCCATCCGGCGGTGCTCGCCAAGAAAGCCGCTCGCGCCGATCTGGACCTGAAGCTGCGCACCCTGGCCGATTACATCGAACGATTGTCGGGCATGACGGAAGCTGTCGCCGCCACCTCCGGCTTCATCGTTCTGGAACACACCACCCACAACCCCGCGACGCCGAACGTGCCGCTCATCAAGAAGGTTTACAACGTGGCGACCACCAAGCTGGGCGTGCATGTGACCATCAGCGGCTATTATCGAGTCTTGGAATTCCGCGTGACGGCTCCCGGTAAAGCGCCGCAGCTTGCCGGCACCAGCACATCCACCCACGAAACGGTCCTGTCGGACCTCGTGCCCGGCACCGTGTATGCGGTGGAATGCCGCGCGGGCGCAGGCCACAAAAACTTTAGCGAATGGTCCGATCCGGTGAGCCACATGTGCACGTAGCTTTTCGGTTGCGGTGAACCGCCCCGTCGGGGTTTTTTCGCTTACCCGGCGGGGCCATCCATCTGTTTGGAATAGAGGTTTTGCCGGGCAGCGGAACCCTTTTTCCGCCCGGAAAAACGGCGGGGCGATCGGGCAAAAGCTTTTTGACAAATACGCGAGTGATGAGATTGCTTGGTCGTAATCAATCAATCGAAGTGAACCAAGTTCTGTCTGGGGCCGGCTTTCCGGCATCAAGCGGGACACAAACTGGAAGGGACGGTTGGGTATGGCAAACAATCAGGAATCAGGCATCAATTGGTGTTCGGCCCCGAATCTTTCGTGGCTTATGAGTAAAGGCGAATGGCCGTTTGTCGCGGGTGTGCCGCTGGTCGTGATGGCCGCCTGGCTGGGGATATTTTGGCTCCTGTGCATCGGCCTGGCTTTGATGTTGCCGCTCCTCTTTGTGTATCTGGTGACCGTTGTTTATTACTTGCCGAAGTATTTTTTCCGTCGGCGCTGAAAATCTGTTTGGTTTGGATTTTAAACCAGTTGTCGCGCCGCCGGCGCTAGGCACCAAATAAACCCGGCTCGACAAAAAACGACGAAAGATTTAGGATGCGAATCACGATACCAGCTAGACCGCAGGAACGCGGTCGGAATAGAGGCAGGCTACGCATGTCCGCTCGCAAAAAAGTCGCGAAACTGCATTTTGACTTTCCGAAAAAGGAAGGCGTTGGCAAGGCGCAGTTGAATGTGTATGAAAAGTCCGGCGAGATCTCGCTCGTCGTAACGACCGAGCTCAATGGAGATGCGGTGGTTTTTATGACGAGAGCCGAACTCGCGAAGCTCCAGCAAAAGGTTGCCCGGATTTGACGCTGCTGTGGCCGGAGCAGTCTTCCCCGCCCGCCGCGCCCGCCAGAGTTCCGCCGCTTCACCCGCTGATCTTTTGGACGGGTCGGGTCTGACGCGGGGAAATGTGGGGATGCTGCCAAGCGCCCACACCTGGCTCGACATAATCCAATGGCGGAATTAAGGTTGAAAAATGAGACTGGGCAAGATGTGAGACTTGAGGATTGTTAAGATCACATAACATTTAAATGGGCTGCCATGATTGGTAAATTGCGCATAACTGAAAAAGACCGGCTCTTAGCCGCCGGACTGATGTCATTGCTGGTTATCTTCTCGTTGCTCTTTGCCAGCAACTATGAGGAAACGATTGCCTTGAATTATACCATCGTTGTTTTTGCAGTGTTCGCCGCCGGAGCCCTCGTCTTTTGCATCTCGCCATTATTGCATGGCTCGCCACGTCAGCAGCTGCTCGCATTGATATTCATGATTCCTTCAGCAGCATTTTTTATCATTACCTTTTTACGTTGGCGTTCTGGAAGATGAACTGGCTCCCTAACTAAACAGATACGACGAGCCATCATCCATTTCTCCCGCTTGTCTGTTGGACGGGTTGGGTCTAACGTGTCGCCATGAGCAATGGCAACGCGTTTATCACCGAGGATCCCTGGCGCATTTTCCGCATCATGGCGGAGTTTGTGGATTCGTTCCAGACGATGTCGCACGTCGGCCCGGCCGTCACCATCTTCGGTTCGGCTCGCACCAAGCCTTCGGATAAATATTACCGCGCCACGATGGCCATCGCCAAGGGCCTGGCGAAGCATAATCTCGCCGTGGTGACGGGCGGCGGTCCCGGCATCATGGAGGCCGCCAATCGCGGGGCGGCGCACGCCGGCGGCAAGTCGGTGGGCTTGAACATCGAGCTGCCGCACGAGCAGAGCGGGAACAAATACGCGAACGTGCCGATCCATTTCCATTATTTCTTCGCGCGCAAGGTCTGCTTCGTGAAATACAGCTTGGGCTTCGTGTTCATGCCCGGCGGGTTCGGGACGCTGGACGAGTTTTTTGAGGTGCTCACGCTGGTGCAGACGGAGCGCATCCCGCAGTTCCCGCTGATCCTGTTCGGCCGCGACCATTGGTCGGGGCTGCTGGCGTGGATGAAAAAGGAGCTGGCGCAGAAAAACAAGTTCATCAGCGACGGCGACCTGGATCTGGTGGTCATCACGGACAGCCCGGCGGAGGTGGTGGAGATCATCCGGGATTACGAGCGCCGCCTCGGGACGCCCGGCGTGCTGCCCACAGCGTTCGCGTGAAAATGAAGAATGCAGAAGGCAGAAAGCAGAAGGATTGCCCGAAACAATTCATCCTTCTGCCTTCTGACTTCTGCCTTTGAAACAATGCGTCCGCTGCTTGAAGTCATCCCCACGGCGCACACGCCGGAATCGCTGGTGGAAACCCTGCGCGGCGCGGACGGCATCGTTTTGCTGCGGACGGCGCAGTTCGATTCGCCGGCGGCGCGGTATTCCTTCGTGACGGCGCAGCCGTTCCTCACGTTCCGCAGCTTCGGCTCGCGGTGCGAGGTCGCGCGCGCCGCTGCTGCCCCCATCTCCCAGCTGCCAACTCCGATCTGCCAAACGCAGTTCGGCAATCCCTGGCAGATCCTCGACGCGCTCATGGCGCGGTGCGAGTTGCTGGACGAGATTGATTCGCCGTTCCCGATGGGCGGCGCGTTCGGCTACTGGGGTTACGACCTGAAAAATTTTACGGAGCCGAAACTCCCCCGGCGCGCGGTGAATGACCTGGAGCTGCCCGACTGCCACGTAGGGTTTTACGACAGCCTCGTGGTGTTCGATCATCAGCTCGGGCAGGTCACCGTGGTCTCCACCGGTCTGGATGCGGAAGGGTCGCGCCGCGAGACGCGCGCCGCCGAACGCCTGGAGTTCTGGCGGCAGCAATTGACGAAAACCCTCATCCCGGCCCTCTCCCTTTCCAAAAGGGAGAGGGAGAACACGTTTCCGGGCTTGTCGGATACGCAGCCATCCGAAGTTGACGCTCAGCGGGAACCTTTTCCCCCTCGCCCCCGGCACGGGGGAGAGGGCCGGGGTGAGGGGCTTGTCCGTTCCAACGTCACGCGTGCGGAGTTCATCGCCGCCGTGGAGCGGGCGCAGCGCTACATTCGCAGCGGCGATATTTATCAGGTCAACTTGTCGCAGCGGCTGTCTGTCCAGTGCGGGTTGACGGGGTGGGAATTGTTCACGCGGTTAAGCGATGTCTCGCCCGCGCCTTTCGCCGCGTATCTGGACTGCGGCGATTTCCAATTGGCGTCCAGTTCGCCGGAACAATTTCTCCGCCTGAGCGGTTCGCACATCGTCACCCGCCCGATCAAGGGAACGCGCCCGCGCGCGCCGGACGCCACGCGGGACGCGCAGCTCGCCTACGAATTGCAGACGAGCGCCAAGGAGCTCGCCGAGCTCGTGATGATTACCGACCTGTTGCGCAACGATCTCGGCAAGGTCTGCGAATACGGCTCCGTGCAGACGCCGGACCTCGCACGGCTCGAGAAATTTGCGCAGGTGCAGCATCTCGTCTCCACGGTGGAAGGCCGGCTGCGCCAGACGATCACGCACTTCGCGGCGTTCGCCGCGTGTTTCCCCGGCGGGAGCATCACTGGCGCGCCGAAGTTCCGCGCGATGGAGATCATCGACGAGCTGGAGCCGCTGTCGCGCGGGCCTTACTGCGGGGCGCTCGGCTATCTGGGTTTCAATCGCGAAAGCCAGTTGAACATCGCCATCCGCACCGCCGTCTGCCGTGAAGGCCTGGCGCATTTCAACGTCGGCGCCGGCATCGTGGCCGATTCCGCTCCGGCGGCGGAATACGCGGAAACGCTGGCGAAGGCCGCCGGATTTCTCGCGGCGTTAAATCTGGCGGCGGAGAGCGTCGCGGCGGGGTGAGCCGATATTTTTGCTCGCCGAACCTGCGCGGTTCGCTTTATAACTTCGGCATAAGGAACGGGTGATTTCATGATTGTCTTTCTCAACGGTAAATTTGTGCCGGAAGCGGACGCGCTGGTGCCCTTGCATGACCGGGGATTTCTGCTGGGCGACGGCTTGTTCGAGACGCTGCGCGTGGCGAATGGCCGGCCGTTTCGTCTGGCCCAGCATCTGGACCGGCTGACCCGCGGCGCGGATTTTCTGAGAATCAAACCGCCGTTCACGCCGAAGGAGCTCCAAAGATTCGCCGAACAGCTGGTCGCCCAAAACAAATTACCCGACGCCGTCTTGCGCGTGACGCTGACGCGCGGAGCCGGCGCGCGCGGATATTCGCCCAAGAATTCCGGCGCGCCGACCGTGGCGATGACGTTGCATCCGCTGCCGCCAACCGATGCAGATGAGCCGTTGCAATGGAGTTTGATCACATCCACCTACCGCATTCCGGCGGGCGACGCGCTGGCGGCGTTCAAGACCACGAGCAAGGTTTTAAACGTGCTGGCCCGCGCCGAGGCGGAGGAAAAAGGCGCGGATGAGGCATTGCTCTTGAACACGAACGGCGAGGTGGCGGAGACCGCCGGGGGCAATCTGTTTTGGATTTATCAGGATCAAGTTTGCACTGTGCCGACGGGCCGCGGCGTGCTGCCGGGCATCACTCGGGCGGTGGTGCTGGAGATTTGCCAGTCGCTCGGGCTGGCGACAAACAAGCGGATCATCAAGCCGGAACAATTGCGCAATGCGGCGGGCCTGTTCATCACGCAAAGCGCGCTGGGCATCATTCCGGTCGCGGCGTTTGACGGAATACCGGTCGCGCCCTCGCCATTGGTGGATTCAATTGCCGGCGCTTACCACGCGATGCTGCTGCGGGAGTCCGCTTAATATTTAAATTAGGCGGATTTAATTCGTAATGAACCGCTTGCGTTTTAATCTGATAGAGGCGTATGGTTGGTTAGAAAGAACCCTGAGGTGATTTATGATAAATGCCAGTCTTGAACGTTGTTTCTCCTTCATCAACAGCCAGTCAGCTTCGACCGCGCACGCGGCGGTGGCCGTGGGGTTGCGGCGCGCGGTGACCATCTCCCGTCAGGCGGGCTGCGGCGGCGTGATTGTCGCGGATAAGCTGGCAACCTATTTGCAGCAACATTCACCGGCCCACGGTCCGACTTGGACGGTGTTTGACCGGGATCTCATGAACAAGGTTTTGGCCGACCATAATCTGCCCGATCACCTGGAAAAATTCCTGCCGGAAGACCGCATCTCCGCCATAGAGGATACGCTGGCCGACATTTTTGGCGTGCGGCCGACCTCGCAAACGCTGGTGCAGCAGACGGCGGAAACCATTTTAAAGTTCGCCGCACTGGGCAGTGTTATTCTGGTTGGTCGTGCCGGGAATATGGTGACGGCGAAATTACCGCATGTCCTCCATGTGCGGCTGGTCGCGCCGCTGGATGAACGCATCGAACGTATTTGCCGCGATGGCAACAAATCACCAACGGAGGCGCGCAAGTTTTGCCTGGAAGAGGAGCAGGCCCGCGCCCGCTACGTCAAAACCTATTACAAGGCCGATATCAACGATCCGCTGCTGTATCATCTGGTCATCAACACCAGCCGGGTCGGTTACGAAAACACGGCGCGGATGATTGGTGAGGCCACGCTGCGGCTGGCCTGAAAATTCAAAACTTGGGTTGATTGGCGCGGCTGGCTAAATTAGTCGCGTGCCGATTTTGGAAAAAGCTTCCTCCCGCCGCCGTAATCGTATTGGCGATTTTTTGGCGGTTCTGTTGCTCGCCGCTGTGGTTGGGGGATTGATCTGGCTTGGGTGGCACGAACAACATCCGAAGAAAGCAACCAAGCCAAAGCCGGTTGCGGTTGCTCCCATTGCCAAGCCAATAGCTACGGTCAAAAAGCCCAAGCCCACGCCGATCGTGGTTGGGCCACCGTCGCCGAACGACTTCCCTCGTCCGGTGCGGGATTCATTTGAAGCACAGGTTGCTTTGGCGCGTCGGGCGATTTCGCCCGGTTCGATCGATGCCGCCATCGGTTCGCAAACGCGCGCCGCTTTTGCGGCGTTTCAGCGTTCGCTGAAATTATCCGAGACGGCTGCGCTGGATACAAACACCCGGACCCTGCTCACGCTGGATGCGCCGCTGCTGACCAACTACGTTGTAACGACGAACGACTTGGCGCGACTGCAACCGCTCGGCAAGACCTGGCTTGCCAAGTCGGAGCAGACCGCGCTTGAATACGAGACGATTCTGGAACTCGTGGCCGAAACCGCCCATGCGCATCCGTTGCTGGTTCAGAAATTAAACCCGGCGGTGGACTGGACGAATGTCATGGCAGGAACCGTTTTAAAAATTCCCGACGTGAATTATCCGGAGCCGGGCGACAAGGCGGCGTTTGTGGTCATTCATTTGTCGGGAAAATATTTGGAGGCCTTTGATGCGGAGACGAATTTGCTGTTGCATTGTCCTTGTAGCATCGCGGCGAAAGTCGAGAAGCGTCCGGTCGGCAAATTACAGGTGACCGGCATAGCGTTCCCTGCGAATTACACGTTTGATCCGGCGGTGTTTCCCGAATCGCCAGAGGCGCAAGCCATCGGCCACAAACTGATTTTGCAACCCGGCCCAAACAACCCCGTTGGCCGGGCCTGGATTGCTTTGGACAAGCCGGGCTATGGCATCCACGGCACACCTGCGCCCGAGCAAGTCGGGCGCACGGAATCGCACGGGTGTTTCCGGCTGGCAAATTGGGATGCGACGTATCTCGTGAACCTTGTCCGGGTCGGCTTAACGGTGGAAGTTGTCCCGTAATGGTGGCCGTCCGCAAGGGCTTCCAATTTTTGCCGGAAATTATCATTGCCCGGCGGCGCCGTTCGGTAAAACTGTCAGTGAACTTTAACTAAAGAAAAATTATGACAACTGGAATCATGTTGGCGGAACCTTCAACGGTGGCACTCGGCGCATTGGCTTTAGTCGGGGGGCTGATTGTGGTCGCGATCATCGTTGGCGTGATGGTCATCGGCATTTACAACAAGCTCGTCACGATGCGTAACCGTTACAAGAACGCCTACGCGCAGATTGATGTGCAACTCAAGCGCCGCTACGACCTGATCCCCAATCTGGTCGAGACCGCCAAGGGCTATCTGAAGCATGAAAGCGGCACCCTTACGGCCGTGACCGAGGCGCGCAACATCGCCTACGCCGCCTCAAAAAATGCCGCCAGCAATCCCGGCGACGCCGCCGCGATGAAAAACCTGGTTTCGGCTGAAAGCGGACTCGGCGGGGCTTTGAGCCGCCTGATGATGGTGAGCGAACAATATCCCGACCTGAAGGCGAACCAGAACATGATGCAACTCACCGAAGAGCTGACCTCCACTGAAAATAAAATCTCGTTTGCCCGCCAGGCCTACAACGATTCCGTGATGACCTACAACACCGACCGCGAGGTGTTTCCGAGCAACCTCATCGCGGGCATGTTCAACTTTGCGGCGGCGGAACTTTTCGTCATCGACAAGCCGGAGCAGAAGGAAGCGCCGAAAGTTTCCTTCTCGTGATTTGTTGAAGCGTTGAATTGTTAAATCGGCAGTTACGATTCAACGATTTAACTTTTAACAATGCAACGAAATGGACTTCTTTGCCCGACAAGATCAGGCCCGGCGCAAGACCAAGTGGCTGGTGCTTTACTTCGCGCTCGCCGTCGTCCTGCTGGTCGTGGCGGTTTATTTCATCTCACTGGTGATCTTTGCCGGCGTTCAGGCCAAATCCCATCATGGCTACGAGGCGGCGCCGGTGGCGTTCGTCCTGTGGAATCCCAAAATCTTTCTCGGCGCGACGCTGGGCGTGCTCGCGGTGATATTTATCGGCAGCGCCTACAAGACCAATGAGCTCTCCGCCGGCGGCAGCGCGGTCGCTACCTTGATGGGCGGACGGCTCGTCAACCAGAACACCACCAACGCCAACGAGCGCAAGCTCCTCAACGTCGTCGAAGAAATGTCCATCGCCGCCGGCGTGCCGATGCCGCAAGTTTACGTTTTGGATCACGAGCCCGGCATCAACGCCTTTGCCGCCGGCCACAACACCGGCGATGCCGCCGTCGGCGTGACGCGCGGTTGCATCGAAATGCTGTCGCGCGATGAACTGCAGGGCGTCATCGGCCACGAGTTCAGCCATATCCTGAATGGCGACATGCGCTTGAACCTCCGGCTCATCGGCATCATTTTCGGGTTGCTCTGTCTGGCCACTGTGGGCCGCATCCTGCTGAACGCCCGCAGCGGCAACAGCCGCGAAAAAAATCCCCTCCCGCTCCTCGGCCTCGCGCTGATTGTGCTCGGCGGTATCGGGGTATTCTTCGGCCGGCTGATCCAGGCCGCCGTCAGCCGCCAGCGCGAATTTCTCGCCGACGCCTCCTCCGTGCAGTTCACGCGCAATCCCGGCGGCCTTACCGGCGCGCTCCAGAAGATCGGCCGCTACGGTTTTGGCTCAAAGCTGGAATCCGACCATGCGCCGGATCTCTGCCACATGTTTTTCGGCAACGGCCTCGGCGAATCGCTCTTCAGCGCCATGGCCACCCATCCGCCGATTCCCGACCGCATTCACGCCATTGATCCGATGTGGGATGGCACCTTTCCGCCGCTCAAGGAGGAACAATTTGAAACCGTCCAACGCGCCGCCGTTTCCGGGCTGGAACACTCGACCATGCCGCAAATGCTGGGAACCATCCTCGGCGGCGCGGTCGTCGCCGGCCCGGCCGGCCGACCGCCGGTCATCCGCACCAATTCTGTTTTGCCGAGTTTGGGCAATCCCACCCCGCTGCATCTGAAATACGCCGAGCAACTGCGCGAGGCGCTGCCGGAAAATCTCCGGGCCGCCGCGCGCGAACCGCTGCCGGCCACTGCGTTGATCTATGCGCTGCTGCTGGCGGCGGATGACCAGTTGCGCGCCGAGCAGATTGCCGGCCTCGCCAGCCGGGTGTCGGGCGCCATCGCGGATCAAACCGCCGCGCTGTTTCCGGAAGTTTCCGCTGTGGCCCGTCGCGCCCGCCTGCCGCTGGTCAATCTGGCGCTCGGGGCGCTTCGCAATTTGACGGCGGCCGAGTTTCAACAATTTTCCCAGGCGCTCGAGTGGCTGGTCGGTAGCGACGGGCAGGTGGAACTGTTTGAGTTTGTGCTGCAAAAAATTGTGCGGCGCCACCTTGCCTCGAAATTCGGCGGCGAACGGCCGACCGCCGTGCAATTCTATACGCTCAAGCCGCTGGTGCCCGATTGTGCCGTCGTGCTGTCCGCGCTCGCCTACGTCGGCAGTGCGAATGCCGGGGAGATCCAAAAAGCCTTTGCCGCCGGCGCGCCGTTTCTCCGGGCGCCCGCGGACGTGCCGCTGGAGCTGGTTCCGTGTGAACATTGCGGCATCGAGCCGCTGGATGCCGCGCTGAACCGGCTGGCGCTGGCGGTGCCGATCATTAAAAAGAATCTCATCGAGGCCGCCGCCCGCGTGGTGGGCGCGGATGGGGTGATCCAGGAAAGCGAGGCCGAGCTGCTGCGTGCCATGGCCGACACGCTGGATTGCCCGCTCCCGCCGCTCGGCGTGACGGAATAGGGCAACGGCGCCGCCGTTGGAGCCAACCGCTTGACCCTTGGGAGGCAATGCCACCATTGTTGGCGTCAATCTCGCGACTGCCGGCGGCAAAAATGGCTCAAAATTTGCATGAATGGGGGGCATCCCAGCCATGCCCGGAAATGGGTAACATGGCGAGCATGACGGTTGCCGGGGTTCATCCCAACGGGATGTTAATCATTCAGCCCAAGGTCGGCGCGGCGCGAATACCTTGAGTGACTTGCCCGATATAATATCTACCCGAATGGGTAGAATCGCCCGTCAGCGATGGGCGTTGCTACCCTTTCAGGGTAGCTGCCGGTTCCAAACGTTCACCCAGGGTAAGTCTTTCCCGTTCGGCTCGGACCAACCCTTGCTGATCGCTTCAGTTCCCTCGGGATTGCCGGCGGTCTTTCATTTTGGCCATGGCGCGTAGGGGCACACAATGGGATTGACCGGACGTCGGGAAAAGGGCAGAAATTCAGCCGCATTCGACATGAATTTTCCCTTGGGCAAATTGGCGGCAGGTCTGGTGGGTTTGTTGCTCGCGCTCACCAGCGGTGCGCAACCGGTCATCACGAACCAGCCAGCCTCCGTTACCGCCAATTTTGGCGCGGTGGCAAAATTTAGCTGCATTGCCACCGGCACGCCGCCGGTTTCCTATCAGTGGTTCAAGGAAAACACGCCGCTGACAAATGGCGGAAACATTTTCGGCAGCACGAATTCCACGCTGACCTTGAGCAATCTTTACGGCGGTGTTACCAGTGCATATTCCGCGGTGGCAACGGATGCTTCCACGCTGACGGCAACGAGTGCCGTGGCAACCCTCACGGTAATTGATCCGGCAATCGTCACCCCGCCGGCAGACCAGGTGGGACATTTAGGTGGCAGCGTGGCTTTCAGTGTGACCGCAGTCGGCACGGGCGCATTGAGTTATCAGTGGTGGAAAGGCGGCACCCTGCTTTTGGACGCGACGAATGTTTCGCTGGCATTGACCAATCTCCAACTTGCGGATGCCGCCAACTACGATGTGGTGGTCTGCGGTGATTACGGATGCGTGACCAGCACCGCGGCGGCGTTGTATGTAAACCAAGTGACTTTGGACAGCACATTTAATGCAACGGCGGACAACACGGTATACGCAATCGCCATGCAACCGGACGGCAAGATTTTACTGGGAGGAATCTTTACAAACATATCAGGCCAGCCACGCAATCGCATCGCACGATTAAACGCCGATGGCACGCTGGATGCCAGTTTCAATCCGGGTGCGAGTGGATATGTTCAAGCCCTGGCCGTGCAGCCCGACGGCAAGATTGTCGTCGCCGGCTCCTTTACTAATATCGCAGGACAAACTCGCAACTGGATAGGCCGGCTAAATGCCGATGGCACGCTGGATGCCGGGTTTAATCCAGGAGCGGGTGGCGGGACTTTTTATAAGAACGTGTATTCACTTTTGGTCCAGCCGGACGGAAAAATCTTGGTGGGCGGTGACTTCACCACTTTGGGTGGACAGTCGCGCACCAATATTGGGCGACTCAATGCTGTTGGAACTCTCGATACCAGTTTTAATCCGGGGTCAAGCGGTTATGTTACCTCGCTGGCATTTCAGCCAGACAATAAGATTATCTTGGGCGGATATTTCAATTATCTGGTCGGTCAACCATTTCCTGGCTTGGGGCGTCTGAATTATAATGGCACTTTGGATACGAGCTTTAATACGGGGGGAACTGTCGGTAACACGAGTTGGGCATATTCGGTACAAGCATTGGCGGTGCAACCAGATGGCAGGATTCTCTTCGGCGGCTACTTTAACACCAATTGGGTTGAACAAATTTCTGGTGGCACTTCGTATCATTCGGCTTCCACGCCTGCTTTCAAATGCTTGAGTTCAAATGGAGCGATGGATAACACCTTCAACGGAACTTCGCAGGCGGTGGTGAACAACATAATCTTGCAAGCGGACGGTAGCATTTTGGCAGGAGGATGGTTTAGCGCATTGGCCGGTCAACTGTGCTATGCCATCGGGCGCCTCAATCCTGACGGCAGCCTAGACCCGGTTTTCAAACCAACTCCACTCGCCAGCAGTCCATATCGAGTTTACTCCCTGGCCGAGCAGCTGGACGGCAATTTGCTGGTTGGCGGCACATTCACAAATCTGGCCGGACAATCATGTGTTAAAATTGGTCGGCTGAACAAAATCTATGCCGCGACGAACTCACTCACTTACAATGGCACCAACATGGTTTGGCTTCGCGGCGGCAGCACCCCGGAATTTGGGTGGACGACTTTTGAATACATTCCCAACGGTGGGACTGATTTTGTCCAGGCAGCCGGCTCGCGGATTTCCGGTGGCTGGCAATTGGCCGGCGTTTCCATGACCAATGGAACAATCCGCGCCCGTGGTTATTTGCAAGGAGGTTACTTGAACGGCTCTGCTGGAATTCTGGAAAGCAGCACAGGGCCGCTCATCATTACCACCCAACCTTTCAGCCAGACCAGCAACGAAGGATTGCCGGCAACATTCAGTGTTGTCGCAGCCGGCTCCAATCCTTCTTATCAATGGCGGAAAGGAGGAATCAGCCTCACGAACAACGAAAACATCAGCGGCGCCAACGCGGCGGTTTTGAATCTGGGTTCAGTTCAATTGGTTGATGGCGGTGACTATGATGTGGTTATCACCAACATTTACGGCAGCGTTACCAGCATGGTGGCCACCTTAACGCCAGTGTCTTTGACAATCAATCCTCAGCCTTCCAGCCGCACAAACAACGGCGGGACGACCGCCACGTTCACAATCGGAATCGTCGGCACAGGACCGTTTACATCCCAATGGTGGAAAGATGATGCGGCGCTGGCCGATGGCACTAATATCTTTGGAAGCACGAATGTCACGCTGATGTCGAGCAACGTTACGCTTAGCAGTGCAGGAGGATATTCCGTGATCGTGAGCAATTCTTACGGCTGCGTTACGAGCCTGTTGGCCACCTTGACGGTGGTGCCATTTACCATCACCAATCAACCCGCGAGCCGGACCAACAATGCAGCAACTGCCGCCAGTTTCTCGGTGGGTTTGTCTGGCACCGCCCCGTTCGCCTATAAATGGCGAAAGTCGGGTGTGAATCTGACCAATGGCGGAGTGATTTCCGGCAGCACCACCGCGACGCTGAATATCAGCAGCGTCATGAACAGCAATGTCGGCGGATATGATGTGGTCATCACCAACTCTTTCGGAAGCATCACCAGCGCCTTGGCCACTTTGACCGTCGTGCCGCTTACCATCACTATTCAACCGGCCAGCCGAACCAATCTTTCGGGAACAAACGCATCCTTCAGCGTTTCGGCCAGTAGTTCGGGAACGCTGTCATACCAATGGCTGAAAGAGGAGACAAGCCTCACCAATAGCACCCATATTTCCGGCAGTAAAGGCAGCGCGATCACAGTGAGCAACATTCTGACCGCCGATGCAGGCGCGTATTCTGTCGTCCTTACCAACATCTATGGCGCTGTGACTAGCCGTCCGGCGAATCTTACGGTGGTGGTGCCGCCGCAAGATTTTGCAGCGAAGAATAGTGCTGGTGCATTGCAGCTTCAATTGACTGGCACGCCGAATTATCCCTACATTCTGCAATCTGCAACCAATTTTACTCCGCCCATCAACTGGCAATCCGTACTCACCAATCCGACTGACGGAAACGGCAACTGGCAGTTCATTGATACAAACCTGAATACTGGCCAAAAGTTCTACCGGGCTATAGGGCAGTAATCTTTTCTGTCCCTGGCTGCCGCCGGAGCGCGGATTGTCCCAATCAGCAGGGCGTTACCATGCCAGCATGCATAATAAAATTTATGCCGTTAGGGAAGCGCTGATTTAATCAACATGCGAAAGCTTCAACTACCTACGGAGGGTTAAAACACCTTCCCCTGAAATCAAAATTGTTCCTGCACCATCCTGGTGAGTCGAAATTCAGGCAAAATTACGAACGCCGATTAAAT
>CAIXPZ010000288.1 GCA_903921455.1 uncultured Verrucomicrobia subdivision 3 bacterium
CACCCATGCCGCCGCCGGTGGCCCTGACGCAGTCAGCGACCATGGAGGAGGCGTGGGCGCAGTTGAACGAAGCGAATCCGGGCAAGGATGGCGCCGCCATCGAGAAAATCTGGTTCGACACCATCGCCAAGTTGTTCCCGAACAAATCCAACACGGACCTCAAGCCGCACGAGTGGGGCAAGCTCAAGGCGGAGTTCGCCGATTCCATTCCCATGTAATCGGGAAACGCTGAAACGCTGAAACCTGAAAAACTGAAATGAATCAACGCGCCGGGGTGACTAAGGCGCAATTTTTAACCACGGAGTGCGAACCGCACCTGTCACCACACGGATGGACACGGATCAAAAACTTAATTGGAGCCTCCTCACGTCGGCTGCTACTAAAAATCTTTATGACCAAAAAAATCAAACTTTCTGAAATTGTGACGGACGCCGGCACGCAAGTGCGGGCGGGCCTGAATGAAGCCACCGTAGCGGATTACGCCGAGGCGCTGGCCGAGGGCGCGAAGTTCCCGCCGGTGGTGGTATTCCACGACGGCAGCCGCTACCTCGCCGCCGATGGTTTTCATCGCATTCATGCGGCGTTGCGCTCGGGCGCGACGCAAATTGAATGTGATGTCCGCAAGGGCAGCAAATTGGATGCGCTGAAGTTCGCCCTGGGCTGCAATGCGCATCACGGCCTGCCTCGCACCAACGCCGACAAGCGGCACGCGGTGGAAATGGCTCTGACGGAATGGCCGCATTTGGCCGATGCCGAACTCGCCAGAATTTGTGCGGTTGGCAATAAATTCGTTGGCGACACTCGGCGTGAAATGGAAGACAACCTTGTTCTAAACAAGGTTGAGGTTCGCGTCGGGCACGATGGTCGCAAGCGGAAATTGCCACCGGTCCCAACGGCTCGCCCCACCTTACCGCCGCCGCCTTTGCAGCCTACCCCGCCCGTGGTGGCATCACCACTGCCGCCGCCGCCGGCGGCGGTGGTGGATGCGACGGGTTGGCCGATTCCGACGCAGTTGATTCCGCTCTGGCAGCGGACGGATGAAGTCCAGGAGATGTTGACGACGCTCAGCCGGGTCAAAGGCGCGCTCCGCGCCGCACAGGAGAACAAGGACAAGCTGTTCACGGAGGTCAACTTTTCCTTGGCGCTGTCGCAACTGGATCAGGCGTGGACGGCCGTCAAGACGGCGAAGCCGTTCGCCGTGTGTCCGACGTGTCAGGGTCAGCTCCCCGATCAATGCACCCTGTGCCGGGGCCGTGGTTTGATTTCCGAATATCGCTGGAACGCCTGCGTGACGCGGGAAGACAAGGAGTTCAGGGCGAAAGCGCAAAGCCGGCAACCTGCCGGCGGGCAAATGCTGAAACGCTGAAACCTTAAACGCTGAAATGAAAACTGATAGGCGAAACCGCAAATCTGAAAGGAGATATATGATACACAAAATCGACCGGATGTGGTTCAAAGCCCTCGGGAAAGTCCATCGCTGGACGATCCGGCAGGCGCAGGCGCATTGCCGGCGGCAGAAGCTACGGCGGTTTCATCGGCTGATGAAAGCGCAAAATCCCGCCAGAAACTAAACCACGAAAGACACGAATTACACGAAATGAAAACTGATTCGAAATTGGGTGCTATGCACAATGAATTACCCCTACCTCACCCCGTCCCTCTCCCTCCCGCTCTGCGGGCCGGAGAGGGGGAAAATTTAATGACCCTGCGCGACCGGTTCGCGGCGGCGGCGTTACAGGGCTTGGTTGCCTCGAACTTTTACGACCGATTCAAACCGTTTTGGAAGCTGGATGAATATACAATCAGCATTCCCCAGGTCGCGGCACACATCGCCTACGAATACGCCGACGCCATGCTGAATTACCGGGAGGGTTCAACATCATGATTTTGAGGCCATATCAGTCGGCGGCTGCCGACGCCATTTTCAATGCCTGGCTGGAGAATGATTCGACGCTGGTGGTGCTGCCGACCGGCGGCGGCAAGACGATCCTGTTCGCCGACGTGATCCGGCGCGTGTTTCCGCGCCGGGCCCTGGTGATCGCCCACCGCGAAGAATTGATTTTTCAGGCGCGCGACAAAATCCAGCGCGTTACCGGCCTGCATGCCGATGTGGAGATGGGCGAATACACCGCCGATGGCAGCCTGTTTGATGCGTCGCGCGTCGTGGTTTCCACGATCCAGACGCAGTGTTCCGGCGGCGACGGCGGCGGACGCATGGCGAAGTTCGACCCGCAACGGTTCGGCGTGCTGATCATTGACGAAGCGCATCATGCGACGTCGGCGAGCTACCGGCGCGTGATTGATTACTACCGCACGAACCCGAAATTGAAAGTCCTGGGCGTGACGGCCACGCCGGACCGCGCCGACGAGGAGGCGCTGGGTCAGGTGTTTCAGTCGGTGGCCTACGACTACGAAGTGCAGGATGCGATTCACGACGGATGGCTTGTGCCGATAAACCAGCAACTCGTTTTTGTTGATGGTTTGGACTACTCCAGCATCCGCACGACGGCGGGCGACTTGAACGGCGGCGATCTGGCCGCCGTGATGGAAGCCGAAAAAAACCTGCAACAGATGGCGTCGGCCTCGCTGTCCATCATCGGGCAGCGCCGGGCGCTGGTGTTCACCGCCAGCGTGAAGGCGGCGGAGATGACGGCGGAGATTTTCAACCGTCATCGCTCCGGCATGGCGTCATGGGTTTGCGGCAAGACGGACAAGGAAGATCGACGTTCTTACTTGTCGGATTTTGCGGCCGGCAAAATTCAGGTGATGTGCAACTGCGGCGTGTTGACCGAAGGGTTTGACGATCCCGGCGTGGAGGTCGTCATCATGGGGCGGCCGACGAAAAGCCGGTCGCTGTATTCGCAAATGGTGGGTCGATCGACGCGACCGCTGCCGGGCGTGGTGGACGGGCCGGACACCGCCGAGGCGCGCAAGGCGGCGATTGCCGCGAGCGCGAAGCCGTCTTGTCTCGTCGTGGATTTCGTGGGCAACGCCGGCCGCCATAAGCTGGTGACCAGCGCCGATATTTTGGGCGGCAAGTTCAGCGAGGCGGCCATCGAAAAAGCCGTTGTGAAAGCCCGCGAAGCGGGCGGGCCGGTGAACATGACGCAGGCGCTCGACCAGGCCGAGGAGGAATTACGCGAGCAGGCGCGACTGGCGGAAGTCGCGCGCCGGGCGAAGCTGGTGGCCACGGCGCGGTTCACGACGCAGTCGGTGGATCCGTTCGACGTGCTGCATCTGGAGCCGACGCAGGCGCGCGGCTGGGACAAGGTGAAGTCATTGACGGAAAAACAGCGGTCGCTGCTGGCCAAACAAGGCATCAATCCTGACAACCTCACTTTTAGCCAGGGGAAGCAACTGATCTCGGAAATCTTCCGGCGCTGGGATGGCAATTTGTGTTCGTTCAAGCAGGCGAAGGTGCTGCGCAAATACGGGTATGAGTCGGAAGTCTCTTTTCAGGCTGCCAGTGCGATGATTGATGCGCTGGCGAAAAACGGCTGGCGGCGTGTGCCGCAAGGGGATCCGGCATTGAATTAGCCACCGAGACACAGAGGCACAGAGATGAATCTTCCCATTCCAACCCCGACGCTGGCGCGATTGAATCCGCACCTCTTTGGGGGATCGCGTCCGGGGTCTGGGGTCTGGGGAAACCCCAAGACGGCAGACGCCAATTCCCGGTCCCCAATCGCGCGGGAGCGCGATTTGCATGAGGAGATTTTCGACGAGTGCCGGCGGCGCGGTTGGATTGCATTGCACGGGAGCATGGCCGAGCGGACGTGCCGGACGCTCGGCGAACCTGATTTCACGATCCTGACCGATGGCGGCCGGGTGCTGTTTGTCGAGTGCAAGACCCGGACGGGAAAACTTTCGCCGGCGCAGGCGGCGCTGAAATTTCATGCGGAAAAACTGGGGCACACGGTGCATGTGGTGCGGTCATTGACAGAATTCCTGCGGATTGCATCCGGGGCCAATTAATTTTTTATGAAAACAAAAAACAAACTAGTCGAACTGGAAACACAGGCTGCCGCTTCGGGCGAGGCCAGCGCCAAATGGCTGGCGGTGATGTATCGGGTGCGAAAGGAAATGGGGTTGACCCAGCCGAAATTCGCCGCGGTCATCGGGATGTCGAAGGATGCGGTGGTGTCCTGGGAAACTGGCCGGAATGAAATTTCGGCCAACAGCGCGTTGCGGATGAGCGCCCGGCTGGGTCGCAATATTTTTGACGGGACGGCCGCCCCGGTCACGGTGGCGGAGTTGGTGGACCCCCGGGTCCGG
>CAIXPZ010000289.1 GCA_903921455.1 uncultured Verrucomicrobia subdivision 3 bacterium
CCCTCAGAGCGATGCGGCCAGTATCGACTTTAGCTGGGCGCAAATTAATTGTCGCGGCAGAGTTATTCACCGCCGGCTGCGGGGAGCTTCCTTGGGCTCTCCTCGCCGTCGGTTGAATCACTCTGGAGATCGTATCAGCTGGACGTGTTGGGAAAGGCGATTTTGTCCGCATCAACCAGCATATAAACATCGGTTCCCCCGCCCACCATTTGCACTTCGCTCATCTTGTGCGGGGACGCGGCCGGCGTCGCCTGGCCGGCGGCATAACCAAAGGGATTCCAAGACACCCCGGCTGAATTCGTCAACCCGGCCACACTGCCCAGTGTCAGGCCATAGCATACGCGGCCGGCCATATTGGTAACGTTGTTGGCATACCGCTCAAAACCCGGGCAAAACATCGCCTTGATGATCCGCAGTTGGGAATCCGGCGCGGGCGCCCCCATGTAGGTCGCAATGTAATAAGATAATTGATAGGTATAATCCCCCGGGTTGCTGGAATAATCCGCCCGCTGGCCGGTCAACAAGCCGAATGAAGATCCCTGGCCCGGCGGCAGCCAGTCGTTGTTATCGTCCACAAACATCCGCATAGCCAGGCCGGTCTGCCGCAGGTTGGAAAGGCATCCGGTCTGGACGGCTTTGCGTTTGGCCGAGGCCAGCGCCGGCAACAGCATCGCCGCTAGAATCGCGATGATGGCAATGACCACCAGCAGTTCAATCAGCGTGAAACCGCTGACGCGTTCCCGCCGGGACGCAGTCGTCACACAGCCGGGCTGCGGTTTCATTTGCGAATTCATATTTTGCATAATCATAAACGGTAGAGCAGCAGCTTCAGCGGGCTGCGGTTTGGTTATGATTCAGCGTAACCCGATCCACCCAATATAAAACCCCACAAAAACATGGGGTGCATAATCGGCGCTATTCCCTTCCACATCATCACCGGATTCATTTAACCTGCATTTTCTCAATTATGAAATTCCGCTCGGGATATTGCGCCGCGCTTAGCCTCGGCCTTTGCTGGGGTGCCGCCTCGAGCAGCGCCGCCAGCCAGTTGCCCTACCAGAATCCCGACCTCGCCGTCGAAGCCCGCCTCCAAGATCTCCTCCCGCGCATGACGCTGGCGGAAAAATGTGCCCAACTGAATCTCTGGCCGAATCTGGCCGAGTTGCTGAAACATAAATCCATCGCGGATGACCTCGCGCTCACCTTGGCGCAGATCACCAACGGCGTGGGTGCGATTGAATATGACACCAAACTGGCACCGGAAGATTTCGCAACGTTTCAAAATGCTGTGCAAAAATTTCTGGTGGAGAATACGCGGCTCGGTATTCCCGCCATTTTTGATGGCGAGGCCTGTCATGGTTTCGTCGGCACGAACGCCACAGTGTTCCCCGTGCCGCTCACGCTGGCGAGCACCTGGGATCCGATCTTGGTCGAACGCGTCTTCGCTGCCGTCGCGTCGGAGATGCGGGCTTACGGCATCACCCATGCCGCCACGCCCGTGCTCGACCTCGCGCGCGAACCGCGCTTTGGCCGCTTCGATGAATTTTACAGCGAAGATCCTTATCTCGTTGGAGAAATGGGCGTCGCCGCCATCCGCGGATTGCAAGGCCGCCAACGCGTTATCAGCGGGGAACACCTGCTGGCTTGCGCCAAACATTTCACCGGCCACGGTCAACCGGAAGGCGGCAACAATTTAGCGCCGGCGGATCTCTCGGAACGCGTCCTCCGGGAAATGCATTGTTATCCCTTCGAGCAGGCCGTCAAACGCGCGGAGGTGCGCACCGTCATGGCGGCCTACACCGAAATTGACGGAGTTCCGAGCAGCATCAACCACTGGCTGTTGACGGATATCCTGCGCGGCGAATGGGGCTTCGACGGCTGCGTCATCTCTGATTACGACGGGATCAGTCGCATGATAGACCGGCAGCATGTTTGCCTCAATAATGCGGAAGCGGCGCGCCGCGCACTGAATGCGGGCATGGACTTTGAACTTCCTTCCACCAAAGCTAATGACTGTTTTCAAAATTTGGAGGCGCTGATTCTGGCGGGCCAAATTCAGGAGTCCGTGCTCAACCAGGCCGTGACACGCGTATTGCGAAACAAATTCCTGCTCGGACTTTTTGAAAATCCTTACGGCGGCAGCGTGGCGAAAACCAAATCGCTTATGAATTCTGGGCCGCATCGCGCCCTGGCCCGTGAGGCGGCGGAAAAAGGAATCGTTCTCCTCAAGAATGAAAATCATACTTTGCCCTTGGACCGTCAGGCGATCAAACATCTGGCCGTCATTGGAGCGAATGCCCGGCAAGTTCACTACGGTTCGTATTCAACCATGACGCCCGGCATTGCCATCGTCGAGGGGCTGCGGCAATACGGCCAGGGTCAGTTTGAAGTTCATTATGCCGAGGGCTTCAAGATTTACGAGAATGACAACCTGATTGCCGCGACCGAAAAAACTCCCGCCGCTGAGGCGCATCGCCTGGCCGAGGCGGTGGCCACGGTGAAACAGTGCGATGCCGTATTACTCGTGCTGGGCGAAAATGAAAACACCTGTCGCGAATCCTGGTTTCCGGACCACTTCGGCGATCGCAACGACCTGACCTTACTGGGCCGACAAAATGATTTGGCGCGCGCCATTCTGGCCTTAGGAAAACCGACCGCCGTATTACTCAACAATGGACGACCGCTCGCCATCAATGAGCTGGCCACGAATGCGCCCGCCATTTTGGAAGGCTGGTATCTCGGCGAAGAACAGGGCGCAGCCGTCGCCCGCATTCTGTTTGGCGAGGTGAACCCGAGCGGCAAACTGACCGTCACCATCCCGCGCGCCGTCGGCGACCTGCCGGTTTACTACAACCACAAGTCCCTGGTGCACGAACACCCCTTTGTTTCCGGACCCTATTCGCCGCTCTATCCCTTTGGTCACGGCCTGAGTTATACCAGCTTTCACTACGATCATCTCACCGTCTCGCCCGCCACCGCAAACATCGGCCAGCCCGTCACTGTTTCCGTGGAGGTCGCCAATACCGGGGACCGGGCCGGTGATGAGGTGGTTCAATTGTATCTCCGCGACTCGGTCAGTTCCGTGAGCCGACCGGTGCAGGAATTAAAGGATTTTCGGCGCATTACGCTTGACCCCGGCGAAACCAAAAACGTTTCGTTCACCGTGACGACGGACAAGCTGCAGTTCTACAACCTCGAAATGAAGCGCGTGGTCGAGCCGGGAGAATTCAAGGTGATGGTCGGCACCAGCTCCACCGATTACCAGTCTGCGAAGTTTAATCTTACGGAATAAAGCCTCAATAAAAACAACCCTATGCAAACACACCCTCACGGAACCATCCTGAAACATACTGGGCGTTTAGTCGTTGCCCTCATAGCCGTGTCCCTACAGAGTGCCGTGGCTGCCATCGGCGAGTTCGAAGCCAACACGGATGTCGGCAATCCGGCCAGGACCGGTGCCGCCGCTTACGATGCCGCCTCGGACACCTACACCGTCTCGGGCAGCGGCAAGAACATCTGGTTCGACAAGGACGAATTCCATTATGTGTGGCGGAAGCTCAAGGGTGATTTCATCATTCAAACCCGCGCCCATCTGGTAGGCAAAGGCGTGGAACTTCATCGCAAGCTCGGCTTGATGGTGCGGACCAGCCTCGACACCAGTTCGCCCCAGATCAACGCCGTGGTGCATGGCGATGGCCTGACTTCGCTCCAATTCCGCCGCACGACCGGCGCGACGACCGAGCAGATGAAATCCACACTGACGGCGGCGGACGTGATCCAGCTCGAACGGCGCGGGGATAAATACCTGATGTCCGTCGCGCGTTTCGGCGAACCGTTCATCACTTCGGAAATAACCAATCTGGATCTCGGCGATGAGGTGCATGTCGGGCTGTTCGTTTGCGCGCATAATACCAACGTCATTGAGGAAGCCGTTTTTCAAGACGTGCGCCTGACCATTCCCGCCGCGACCAATTTCGTTCCGTATCATGATTACCTCGGCAGCCGACTCGAAGTATTGGATGTGGACAGCGGGCGTCGCCAGGTATTGCTCCGCACAGCGGATGACATCGAAGCCCCGAACTGGACACCCGACGGCGCGACGCTGATCTACAATTCCCGAGGCCGGCTGTTCCATTTCCCGCTGGCGACCCGGCAGCCGGTGCCGCTCGACACGGGATTCGCCGATCATTGCAACAATGACCATGTGCTTTCCTTTGATGGAAAAACGCTGGGCATCAGCCATCAAGCGAAAGGCAGCAAGTCCACCGTTTACACCCTGCCGGTGACGGGGGGAACCCCCGCGCAGATCACGGAGAATTCACCCTCGTATCTGCACGGCTTCTCGCCGGGCGGAAAATTTCTCATCTACACCGGCCAGCGCAACGGCGATTTCGACATCTACCGCCTTCCGGTCACCGGCGGCGCAGAGACGCGCCTGACCACGGCCAAAGGTTTGGACGACGGCTCGGAATACAGTCCGGATGGAAAATACATCTACTTCAATTCAGCCCGCACCGGCACCATGCAGATTTGGCGCATGCTGGCCGACGGCAGCGGGCAGGAGCAATTGACGCACGGTGAATTTAACGACTGGTTCCCGCACGTTTCACCCGACGGCAAACGCATCGTGTTCATTTCGTTCTCCAAGGAAGTTCCGGCGGAACAACATCCCTACTACCAGCACGTCTATCTACGCGATATGCCCACGACCGGCGGCGAACCCAAGGTGGTCGCTTATCTCTACGGCGGCCAGGGCACCATCAACGTGCCATCGTGGTCGCCGGACAGCCGGCGCGTTGCCTTCGTTAGTCATACGGGAAATGCGAACTGATCTATGAGTTCTCAAATGCCGGCCAGTTGCGGGAAAAGTTTTGCCGCCAGAAATGTCTTAGCGTTGGGCCTGCCGCTGATTGCCGCAGCCTCCACTTGCGCGGCGCAGGTAGCCTCACCCGCCGTCAGTCTGGAGGCGCGCATTGCCGGCCTGCTCGCGCAGATGTCCACGCAGGAAAAAATTGAACAACTATTTTATAAAACCGATGGCAATGCGCGACTGGGCATTCCGCAGTTCACCGGCAGCGATGGCCCGCACGGCATTGGCAACAAGGCCAAAGGATGGTCAAGTTTTCCCGTCACGCTCGCCATGGCGGCGACGTGGGATCCGGATCTGATCCAGCGCGTCGGCAAAGCCATCGCCCTAGAGCAAGCCTCGCGGGGACGTCATCGTATTGCGGGTCCGACGCTGGATCTCCTGAGCGATCCGCGCAATGGCCGCGCCCCGGAAACCATCGGCGAAGATCCTTTTCTCGGCGGACGCATCACGGAAGGATTTCTTCACGGCATGAATGAGACGGCCGTGTTCGCGACCATCAAGCATTACAACCTCAACACCTACGAAGCCAATCGCGAGACAAACAATTACGCGATCGATCAACGCAGCCTTGTTGAGTTCTGGGGCGAGCATTGGCGGCGGGCCGTGCAGGATGGCGGCGCGCAATCCGTGATGTGCGCCTACAATCTTGTCAACGGCGACAAGTGCGCCGAGAATTACAACCTCATCAAAACCATCCTGCGCGATCAGTGGGGTTTTCGCGGCTACACGATGAGCGACTGGGGCGGTTTCTGGAGCACCGAGAAGGCGATGGCGGCGGAACTGGATTTTTGCGAAGGCGCGGACCTTTACATCAAGCAACTGCCCGGACTCGTCGCGAGCGGAAAAATTTCGACGGCGCAATTGGATCAAGCCGCCGGCAATGTTCTGCGCACGAAAATTCTCGCCGGCATGTTGGACGGTCAGCCAAAGGTGCCCGCCGAGGTTCGTGATTGTCCGGATCACCGGGAGTTGGTTTACGAAAGCGGACTCAAAGGCATCGTCCTTCTGAAAAATCAGGGCGCGATTCTGCCGCTGAATCCCAAGCTCAAATCCGTCGCCATCATTGGCCCGAACGCCGACCAGATGGCGATGGACGGCCACAGCAGTTCCGCCGTGGTCCCTTCCTACACGATCACGCCGAAGCAGGGATTGGAAAAGCTGCTCGGCACGAACCGCGTGCGTTACGCCAAGGGCTGCGACATCAACAGCACCAATCGCAGCCGATTCGCCGAAGCCAAACGCATCGCCAAGGAATCTGACGTGGTGATCTTCGCGGGCGGACTGGACAACACGGTGGAAGGCGAAGGTTATTTCATCAAAGGTGATCGCATCGGCAGCAGCGTGGATTTGCCCGGAGTGCAAAACGAACTCATCAACGAACTTGCCGCCGCCAATCCCAACTTGGTGCTCGTGGTCATCAGCGGCGGACCGTGCGCGGTAAACAAAGTCATCAAGAACGTCAAAGGATTGCTCTACGCCATGTATCCGGGCCAGGAAGGCGGACGCGCGTTGGCCGACATTTTGTGCGGGCGCGCAAATCCTTCCGGCAAACTGCCGGTCACCATTCCAAAAAACGACGGCCAGTTGCGTCCGCGCACCACCGACTTTCGGGGCGTGGTCACCAACGGCATCGGCTATCGCTGGTTTGATCGGCAGCAGCTGGAACCAGAATTCGCCTTTGGTTTTGGCTTGAGCTACACGACCTTCAAATATCAGAACCTGCAGGTAACTCCCGAACACGCGCCCGCAGGACAGCCAGTCGTGGTGCAGCTGGATGTGGTTAACACCGGCCCGCGCGCCGGTGAAGAAGCCGTTCAACTCTATCTTTCCGCCGGCGGCCTTTCCCCGGCCGTGGCCATGCCGGTGAAGCAGCTCAAAGGCTTTAAGAAAGTGGCCATTCCGTCGGGCCAGACAAATCACGTCACGTTCACTTTGACACCGGACGAACTCTATATTTTCGACGCCGCGGAAAACCGTTACCGCGTGCCGACCGGTGCTTACCTTGTTCGCGTCGGCGGCGCATCGGACAGCCTGCCTTTGCGCGCCGCGTTCACGCTGACGCCGGCCCCTGAACTTCCCGATCTCATGGTTGCCAACCTCCGCACGATCCCCGCGTTCCCCCATGCCGGCGACCGGGTGCTGATGGTGGCTTCCGTGTTAAATCGCGGCACCGGCGCCACCCCAACCAATCAACCGGTGAGCGTCGAGTTCCGCGTCAATGATGAGCCAGTGGCTTGGTCGCCGAATTATGGCAATATCATTCCTGCCGGGGGCATGGCCCTGGTTTGCGGCTCCGTCGGTCCGAAAGGCATTTCCCCATGGACTGCCAGCGCCGGAAAGGTTTGCCTTCAAGCGGAAGTGAATTACCACCACACCATCATAGAAACCATCAAGACCAATAATCTAACCACGCTTAGCCGTTTCATTCCACCGCGCTGAACTTCCGCCGCCCGCGGTTATCGGCGCAGGTATTTGTTGACCGCTTCCACTTTCGAGTGGACGTGCAGTTTCTCGTAAATTTTCCGGATGTAATTGCGCACGCCGTGGACGGAGATGCCCAGGTGATCGGCGATTTCTTTGTAGGCAAAACCCTGGGCCAGTTGTTCCAGAAATTTCTTTTCCCCCGGCGTCAGCTGTTCCAGCTCGGCCGCCGAACCCTTGGACACCTTGGGCGCGTTGGAAAAAAACTGCACCACGCGGCGAGCGATGTGCGGCGTCATAGGCGAACCGCCGGCGTGCAGCTCCTGGATCGCCTGGATCAGTTTCGTCGAGGAGGTGCGCTTGAGCAGATACCCGCCGGCCCCGGCCTTGAGCGATTCGAACAGCCGGTCACTGTCCTCGTAGGCGGTCAGCATGAGAAAATTCAGCTCCGGCATCCGGGCCTTGAGTTCCCGCACACATTCCACGCCGTCCATGCCGGGGAGCTGGATGTCCATGACCACCACGTCGGGTTTCACCTGGGGAATGCCCTTCAGCGCCGCCGGCCCGTCCGGGTCGGCGCCGACCAGTTGCAAGTGCGGCGAGTCGCCGGCGAGTTCCACCAGCTTGCCGCGAAATTCCTCGTGATCCTCGACGAAAACAACTTTGATGGCTTTGGTCATGGTATGGAATCAGCGCGGTCAACTTCGCAAATCATCCCCGCCGGCTCAAGCGCATAAACGCCGCGCGGCTCAGGGCGACGGCGGCCGGACCGGGGGATGGCTCGCTTGCGCGTCTATCGTCAAACGGATCAGCGTCCCGCCCCCCGGCTTGGTTTCGAGGTCGAAGCGGCCGCCGAGCGATTCGATCCGCTGGCGCATGTTCTCCAAACCATGCCGCCCGGTGCGGGCGCGCGCGGCGGCGAGGTCAAACCCGACGCCGTTGTCCTGAAAACAGATCTCGATCTGGTGGCCGCGGGTCCGGGCGCTCAGGGCAATCTCCGTGGGCCGCGCATATTTGAGCGAGTTGTTCAGCGCCTCCTTGACCACCAGATACAGATTGTGCCGCATCTCCGGCGGAAGCGGCAGGGACGGCAGATCATCGGCGATCTGGAACCGGCAATGCACCTCCGTGTTCTCAAACAGTTCGCGGGCGAGCTGCGTCAGATATTCCATCAGGCTGCGCAGGGAATCGTTCCGCGGATTCACCGCCCACACGATTTCATCCAGCGCCCGCGCGGTGCGCACGGCGAAATGCGAGATCTTGTCCACCTTCGCCTTCAAAGATTCCGCGCTGCTTTCCTTCGACTGGCCGATGTCCGTGATGGACATCGAGATGAATGTCAGGCTGGAACCCAGTTCATCATGCAAGTCGCGCGCGATGCGCACCCGTTCGCGTTCCATGGCCTGCTCCTGCTCGATCCGCTTGAGCCGCGCGCGATAGCGCCGGCGCTCCACCAGCCGGATGCTCCCGGCCAGCAGCCCCACGCTGACAAACGCCAGCAGCACCTCGAACCACAGCGTCTGCCAGAAATACGGCAGCACCGCAAACGCGACTTCCGCCCCGCGCTCATCCCACTGCCCGTTGAGATTGCTGGCCTGCACGCGGAAGCGGTAGTTCCCCGGCGGCAGATAACTGTAGCGCGCCACGCGCAGGTCGCTCCATTCCGTCCAGCCGGCATCGAGTCCGGCCAGCTGGCAGCGGAACAGGATTTTCTCCGGCGCGTCAAACCCGATGCCGGTGTAGTGAAATTCATAATTGTGCTTGCCCGCCGGAATCGTCAGCGCCTCCGCCGACGCCGGGATGTTCAGCAATTGATTATCCACGAACACGCCTTCGAGCAGCACCGTCGGCAAGGTCGCCAGGTGCGTCTGCTGGCGCGGATCAATGACCACGATGCCTTTGGCTGTGGCAAAACAAAGCTGCCTCGCCTGCGTTTTGATGGCCGCCCCGAAACTGCCCACGCATTCTTCCGAGGCCATGCCTTCCGAAATCCCGAAGTTCAGCGGATGCACGGAGGCGGTTTTGCCGGCGGCGACATCGTTCAACACCCGCTTGCTCACGCGGCAGATGCCCCGGTTGCAGCCCAGCCACAGGCTGCCGTCATTGTCCTCCAGAATTTGCAACACGATGTCGTCCAGCAAGCCTTGCTTGGTCGTGAACGCCGCCAGCTGCCCGTGCGCGTAGCGATTCAACCCGCCGCCATCGGTCCCGATCCACAGCGTCCCGTCTGCCTCCAGCAGCAGGGTGCGGATCAAATCGCTTTGCAAACCTTCCTTCGTGGTGAATCGCGTCAGCGCCCCGTTTTGCCACCGGGCCAGTCCGCCGCCGAGCGAGCCGATCCACAGCGTCCCGTCCGCCGAGCGCGCCAGCGACGTGACCGGCTTGCCCGACAGTCCCTTGACCGGCGTGAATTTCCCCTTCTTCAACAAGCCCAGCTTGCCGTTGTAAGTGCCCACCCAGATTCCCCCGTCCCTGTCCTCGCACAAACTCCAGACGCGATCGCCGCTCAGCCACGGTGTGTCGCCAAAATAGGAGAGCAATTTACCGTCGCGCCGTTGATACAGGGCCGGGCCCGCGCCCCACCACAGGCTGCCGTCGCTCGTGCTCAACATCGCCTCCACCAGCAAATGCGCGCGCAACCGGGTTTCCATGAACGGCTCGAACTGGTCGCCCTCCCACCGGTAAACGCCCTGGCCATAAGTGCCCGCCCACATTTCCCCGTTCGTCGTCTGCGCCAGCGACCGCAACTGCCCTTCCGATGAACCCTCCATCGGGTGATACACGGAAAGCTTCTTCGGCCCCACGCGGTTCAATCCGCCCGATTGCGTGCCCACCCACAGAAACTGCTCGCGCCCCGCGTAGAGCGACAGGATCGCGTCGTCCGACAGCCCGTCCTTTTTCTGCAAGGCCTGGAACCGCCCGTTTTGAAGATAATACAAACCCTCATTCCACGACCCCGCCCAGATCATGCCCTCCTCCGTCTCCGCCAGCCGGTAAGTCACCACTTCGGGAAAACCCTCGTTCGTGCCGTAGTTTTTCCAGGCGCCGTTTTCATAGCACAACAACTTCCGCTCGCGCATCCCGGCCCACACCCGGTTCTGGCTGTCCACCAGCACACAGCGCGGATTGTTGGTGATGGTTCCCGTCTCATGATCCGCCACCGAATACGTGTCGCCATGAAAACGCAGCAGCCCGTTGTGCAGCGTCGCCACCCAGATATCCCCCTGCCGGTCCTTCGCCAGATCAAACACCAGCATCGGCCCCAGCTCTTTTGCCAGCGGCTCAAACTTGCCCTTCCACCAGCGGCTCAAGCCCGTGTGCGTCCCCACCCACACCTCGCCATTCGTCGCCTCCACGAAACTGCTGATGGAATCCCCCGCCAAGCCGTCTTTGACCGTGTAAGTGTGGATCATCCCCTGCGCCAGCCGACCCACGCCGCCGCCCGATGTGCCGATCCACAAGGCGCCCTGCCGATCCTCCAGCAACGCCGAGATCTGGAGATTCTTCAACCCGTCCGCCAGACCGAACTGCTGGCAATGCACCCCATCAAAGCGCGCCAACCCCTCGTCCGTGCCCAGCCACAGATAGCCGTCGCGCGATTGCGTGACTGCGGTGACCGTATTGTTGGGCAAACCCTGCTGACCCTGCCACGACCGGATGAAGAACTCCGGCGGCGCCGAGCCCGCCCCGGCTGGCGCGGCGGACCACAATCCGACGGCCAGCGCCCCGGCGAGCAGCCAGCCGGCCCCGGACCTGCGACGCAGTGAAAGCATTTCCGCCATGCCAGCAAAAGCCACGACTCAATTCAAGGGTAATCGTTGCCGCCCGCAGCGGCCGGACATTTAAATTTCCTACGAAGACTACGACTGACACCAACCGTTTGCTCGCATGACAAATGTGAAACCAAACGGCAATACTCTCACCACACTTTGCCTCCTCGTGCGGCCTCGACTCGCCGCCAAATCTCCTGCGGCATACCTCGCCGCCAGACGCCACCGAGAACATGAGCAAAGGCTGAACTCTGCTGAGCCTCGGCCTCAATCCGATCGATAAACCGTGCTCCGTGAAGGGCGAGCAAATCCTCGACTGGCCCAGCCGCCAACAATGAAATCTGCTCCTCTGACAGCTTGCGCTGCAAGATGCGAAGAACTGCCTGCCAAACGGCCTCCGCGTCAGCAAAAGGAGGAATGAGTCCATCCGCCATCGTGCAATCCTCCCCGCTGAGCCACTCAGCCTCAAGCTCGTCAACGGTTGGTGGTCGCATACGCATACTTCTGCCTAAAGAAAAAATCTAAGCCATGCCTGCCTCGCAGCGCGAACCGCGACTGCGGTCTGGGAAGACAGCCACCGTCCGCCATCAGCCATGGGTCCCGGTGAATGATTAGGCTGTTTATGGTTTCTTGCCATACCCAATCTCCCACTTTTTGCGAGCTTGCTCGCACACTGGACAACTATAAATCAATACAAACTGCTCTGGGCCCTCTATACAACCACCACCGGCCAAGTCATCAGCGTGTGGGAATGAATTAGTGCTGGCGGCGTGATAAGCGAGGCTGAAATCCGTCGCTCCCATCAATCCATAAACAATCCGCACTTTCTTCTTATCCATGTGGACATGGTGCAGCTCACAAATATCTGAATAACCTCGCGTGCCATCAACCGTGGTCTTGTCACATCCGCAAACGAATGAGCCAACCAGCAAAACCAATAGCAAATGTAAGCGAATAATCATGCGCGTCAAATCGGCCTAACAGAGTAGTGGGTTGAAGTTTTGCGGCCTATCATGGGCCGATTGAGTTTGCAGGGCTGAGCAAAGGCCGCGTTCGGGTTGGTTCCGGGGCCCAGCCCAAATTTTCTCACGTGGCTGCCCATGCTTTTGACCTTATTCCCGCCCCGCCGCCGTGTCGAGCGCAATTTCGCCGGTGGCCTGCCTTCTCAGCTAAGCTGGTTAAAGGGCCGCTTTCAGTGAAACACCTGGGCTGACCCTTTAGGATTATTTACATCAAATGAAAAACAGCGTGTTCCATAGCCAGTGACATAAAATGCAAAGTGGAACACATCCGGTCCAGATATAGCAAAATCCATAGATCAGAGATTGCGAGGTTAATGCCACCCAAACTTCCCAACCGCTGAAGGTCAGATCATGGCCACTGACAAACATCGCCGTAGTAAGCAGAACCGCACCAAATGGCCAGCGGGTGCAATACGGCAAAATGGCAGCCAAGAATACCCCGCGAAAAACAACTTCTTCAACGATCGGCGCTGTGATGGCTATGTTGAAATATGTGGCCGGGTCTTCTTTGCGGAAATGAAAGGATCGGGAAAGTATTTCCTGGATGGCTAAAACCGAGAGCAGGCAAATCCCTGCTGCCAACCAATCTTTTCCGCCGCGCAGCCAGCGCCCGATAAAAATCGTATAAATGCTGGATTTCCTGCGGCTAAACATCAGCACCAACACAATCACGCTCAAGAAAATCAATCTCAAATAGAGATAAGAATTAGGATACTGGGTGGTTTGCGCCACCAACTGATACAATGGCAAATAAATTAAAACCCATAATGGAGAAATCGCATGTTCAAGACGTCCCCTTAATTGAAAGAAAGATGTGCCTTGTGTTGAATTCCCGGTCTTCATCTCAATCATTCCACCAGTATAAAAATGGTTCCGGGGCAAACTGCATGCAGCCCCGGCAGATAAAAAATAAAACTGCATACAAGATGAGGTAGGGAATAAACCGTCTCCATGCCTTGACGCAAAAGCACAAAATTATGGCGGCTGGAACCAGCACGATGCTGGAAATAAACCATGCCGCATAGCAAAACGCCGCCGCGTTTACATGCGCAAGCAAAAGCGGAGGAAATCCAGCCTCGCCAATGGATGCGGGCCAGCCGCCAAGACTGCTGTGCATGTGCATCGCCAGCGAGAAGAACATGCCGAGCATGATCAAACTCGGCATCGCTGAGATAATGATGCCCGCGCGTGACGTTTTCATTTTTTATTACGCAAGCTGGGCAATGCGGTTCGTATTATCTTGAACCGCCGGTTATCGCATTGGACTTGTCTCTTCATCGTGCTTTTTCCGTCGGTTAAGCTCCCGAATACAGTCGGCCATCAGCCAAAGACACAATAGCGTCCATAAGCCAAGCATGAGCCAATCACCAATGTTGTCCCAGTCCTTGCCCCACATGAACGAAACAATGTGGGCAAAGAATAGAATGATAATGACAGAGATGCTTATCAGGATTTCCTTGTCCGAATATTTTTGGAGCCAATTTGATTTTTTCTCTGCCATAAATTCCAAATCATTTTTTCCGCCTACCCTGTCGGCTGGTTTTGACCTTATTCCCGCCCCGCCGCCGTGTCGAGCGGATTTTAGGCAGCCGTTTATCGCTGGCTGGCTGGCACCCAAGCCCCCGTCCGGGTTCGTCTCGAAGGGATCACCCGACAATAGGCCAAAGAAGCGAGGTTTTTGTCTGAAAATTGGGCGAATCATGGGCAAATGCTTGTATTCCAATCTGTTTTCAATCCAACTGGGTCAGCTTGGCGCGTCAAACTGCCCGATTTACTATCGTTAACTTAAAATTCTAAAGCAAAACTTTCAATTTTCGTTTCAACAATTGCAATTTTTA
>CAIXPZ010000290.1 GCA_903921455.1 uncultured Verrucomicrobia subdivision 3 bacterium
CGGGATGATGACGGTGTTTGGCGACCTCGGCCAGTCGGGCTTGAACGACGCCGCGAAGCTCGCGCAAGGCATCGCCCTCATCCTCCGCGCGACGCTGGCGGGATTGCTCATCGCCATTCCGTCACTCATCTTCTGGAGTTACTTCAGCAAAAAGGTCGAGGTGCTCGCCGTCGAGATGGAGACGCTGTGCGACGACTTCATCCGCCGGCAATACCGCGACCAGCCGGACGGGAAATAGCCGTTTCCCCCGATTCCAAATGCGTTTCCAAATCCGCAAGCATCGTTCCCCGCCCGCCGTCATCATCGTGGCGTTGATTGACGTGCTGGTGGTGCTGTTGATTTTCCTGATGGTGACGACCACGTTCAAGCAGCAGCCGGCGCTCAAGCTGGCGCTGCCGGAATCTTCCTCGGCGGAGAAGGAAGGCGTGGACGAACATCCGCCGCTGACGGTGAACATTGACGCCGACGGCAATTTCCGGCTCGGCGTGGAGAATCTCCCGAAGACCCTCGACCAGTTGCGCGGCGAACTCCTCGCGCGGGCGGCGAAAGATCCCAACTTGAAGCTCGCCATCCGCGCCGACCGCAAGGCGCCGTGGTTCCGCATTGTGAACGTCATGGACATTGCCCGCGACGGCAAAATCAAAACCTTGAGCGCCTTTACCAAGACCAGCGCCAAGCCGTAGGCGGCGTCCGATTTTGTGGGTCGCGCGAAGGAGGCGAAGGAAAGGGACCCTTACCTTCGGTCTTCTTCGCGGTCTTCGCGCGAAATATACCGCTTCCGCCCGTCCCGCACGCGGGCTGGGGTGGTAACTTCCCCTTTTGACCGTGTCATCACTTCATGCGGGTAGACGACTTTAGGTGACGGGGGTATATTCTCCTCATTCATGCCTTAAACATGAAAGCGAAAAATCAGAAGCAATCAGAAGCAATTGACCATGACCGGTGCCGCGCCCAGCGGGCCAACGGCCCCGGCATGGTCTTTTGTTTGCACCCGGATGGCCGCCAGTGCGAACACGTTGGTTTTTTCGACCACTTAATGCTGTGCCTCCATCCCGACCGCGAGGCCATCATCGCCCGCACGCACGCAGGAGTCTTCGGCAACCAGCCAGCCGCAGTGAAAAACCCCGTCACGAACGCATGACTCTGGAAACCATTCTCATCGGCCTCGCCCTCATTCCGGCGGGGATGCTGGCCTTGCTGCTGGTCATTGGGGTGTGGACGAAGTGACGCATTTATCACTTGTCGGTTCCGGTCATCGGCGTTAGTGTTCTGTTCAGGCCGCATTCGAGATTTAATTACCGATTATGCCAGACTACGAACCTTCTTCACCGTTTCACAAACGCGTTCTGCCCGACACCAGTGGTCGCGCGCCCGCCCCGCGCCCTTATCCGCAACCCGCCGACTACGATAAGCCGTATCAAAAGGTGGAGGAAAATGCCCTTGCGGAAAGCCTGGTTCACATTGAGCGCAAGACCTTTCATCTCTCGCTCAAGGAAAATATCCGCGGCCGGCTGCTGCGCATCACGGAGGAAGCGGGCCACAACCGCAACACCATCATCGTGCCCGCCACGGGACTGAAAGAGTTTCAAGCGGCAGTGGCCGAGATGCTCGCGGAAGACAAACGCACTCCGCCGAAAGCCGGCCACACTCCGCCGCCTACGCCCGCGCCGTAACAGTTTTTCCCGCACGGCCAGTCGCCTCTTGCATCACCGTTGCGACTGACGTAAAGTATTTCTCATAATCCGCATGAGACGCCACGAGATTGTTTCCCAGCACTCGACCGCCTTGCTTTTGACTGGCATCGTCCTGTTTGGCCTTGTCTTCTTCACGCCGGATGCCGGCAATCTGCATGGGAGCAACTTCTTCACCTTCGCGGCGGCCACCACCTGGCAACGGTGGTGGGAATGGTCGGCGATCTGGTGCAGCGTCAAGATCATCGTTTTCTGCATCGGCCTGTGTCTGACCATCGAAGCGGTTGGCTCCCTGCTCGCCGTCATCAAGCTCAAGCGCCTCGCGCTGGCCGTGCTTTGCCTCCAATTCGGGGTGGCGCTGGGTTTTCTGGCGGGGGGTTATTACTTCATCAAAGCCCTGCTTTGATCCGTGCCGACCGAGCCATCCGCAAAGCGGGCGGCAAACGGTCTTTAATCATAACCACCGTCTTAACTCTCGTTCATCGGTGTAAACGTCCTGTTTTAAGCCAACCTCGTCGTTTTGTTGAGGTTCTGACGTGAAAAAGCCTTAAACACCCCCGGTTTGGCTCTCGGAAAAATGAATTTGCTCAACTCCAAAGCCTCTTTGGTCAACTCCAAAGCGGCATTGGTCAACTACAAGACGGCTGGGTTGTTGAACTTGGTCACTGCGTTCAAGACCTTCGTCACCATGTTCATGACTTTTGCTACGGGAGTCAGCACCCGGCCGGTTCAGTCCGTCTTCCGGCGCATGTAGATGGGCTTCATTGGCGGCGTGTTGGGATACGTCGCCAGCAGGTCGGCAATCCGCATGAGCATCCACGGCTGCCGATAGTTGTTCCCGTTCTTCGTGAAGACGAGGTCGTCCGCCAGATAGACGGCGGAGTGCTTGATCTCGTTCCGGTCATTCATCAGCAGCAGAATGTCGCCATACAAAGAGGGCGCGGCAATCTGGTAGAAGTTTTTCTTGATGTAATCCACGGCAAAGGCGGGATCATTGAAGCGGTTGTTGGGCGTCTCGTTGCAGAAGTTGAAGGTGCTCCAATGGCAGTCCATGGTCGGCTCGCCGGCTTCCGGCGGCAGCGGAAAGGTGTAAAGCCGGTCGCGCGCGAACTTGGGCAGAAGATATAGGAGGGGCAAACCACCGCCTTCGGGGAGGCGCTTGAGCGCTTCCATGATGGGCCGGAGGTCGGTGAAGCGCACGTTCGGGATGTTGCCCCAGTAAGCCGCCAGCTTGTCAATGTCCGAGTCCGGCTTGATGGACAACCCCGCGAGGACGGCGGATTGACGGGACATGGCGCGGGCGAGCGCCACGCGGCGTTCGACGGTGGGAATCTGGTTGAGGAGGAACAGATAGTCGGCCAATTGCTGCGCGCCGCCGTTCGGATAAACAAGCTTCTTCAGCAAGTCCACATCCTCCGACTGCAACCGCGCATCGGCGTAGATGGATTCAATCGTGTCGGCGGGAAAGATGTAGGGATAATCGAGATAGAGATTGATGTTGAAACCGGTGAGCGCGGGATAAAGCTGCTGGCGGTTCGCCGGCGTGAGCGAGAACAGGAACTCGGCGGTCGGGGTGAGCTGGGTGCCGGCGGTTGTTGACTTGCACGCGGCCGGGGCAATCGCCATCGTGGCCTGGGCGTCGGACAAACCGTTCCTGACAAGAAACGCCTTCACGCCGGCGGGCTGGAGACCGTTGAAGTTCCACACCTGCGGCTTCGGACTGGCGACCTCCTCGGTGAGATATTCCACCGGACGTTCGAGGGAGATGTCGCGCTTGATAAGTTCGCCCCACGGCCCGACATGGATGGAACGACTCTTGTCCTTGGGATCAATCGCAAAGGTCTCGGCGAGCTTCGGCCGGCTGACGACCGTGAGCTTCCAACTGATGAACGACGCCCCCGCAATCAAGGCGAGACTGAAGACGATCAAGCCGGTGAGGTTGAAACGAAAGTGATTGCCCGCATGGCCGAGGCCGAGCTTATGTGACTTGCTCATGTTGAAATAATTTAAGTTCGCGCAATAAAACAAAAACCGCCGCTCCGCAAACCGACGGAGCCGACGGCTGAATTAACGCTGGGAGCAAGTTTAGTAACCAGCGGGTTACTTGACAAGTTCTTCCGCGATCTGCACCGCGTTGAGCGCGGCGCCCTTGAGGAGTTGGTCGCCCGACACCCAAAAACAGAGGCCGTTATCCAACGCGCAGTCAAGGCGCAGGCGGCCGACTTCGCAGTTGTATTTCTCGGTGGTGTGGAGCGGCATCGGATATTTCTTGTTCTCCGGCTCATCCACCACGTCCAAGCCGGGGGCCTTCTTCAAGACCGCCCGCGCCGCTTCGATGGACACCGGCTTCTCAAACTCCGCGCTCACGGCGATGGAATGCGACCGATAAACCGGCACACGCACGCACGTCACGCTGGCCTTGAACGCCGCGTGGTGCATGATCTTCCGGCCCTCGTTTTCCATCTTCATCTCTTCCTTCGTGTAACCCGTCGGCAAAAATGAATCCACATGCGGAATGACGTTGAACGCAATCTGATGCGGGTAAACTTCCTTTGTCACCGTCTTCTTGGTGACGATTTGTTCCACCTGACGTTCGAGTTCTTCCAACGCCTTCGCGCCCGTGCCGCTCACGGCCTGATAGCTGGAGGCGAAGATGCGCTTCACGCCGAACGCCTGATGCAGCGGATACAGCGCCATCAGCGTGATCGCGGTGGTGCAATTCGGATTGGCGATGATGCCCTTGTGCTTCCGCACGTCAGCGGCGTTGATTTCCGGCACCACCAGCGGGACGCTGTCGTCCTGCCGGAACACGCTGGAGTTATCCACGACCACGCAACCCGACTGGACGGCGATGGGCGCGAACTCCCGCGAAATGCTGCCGCCCGCGCTGAACAGCGCGATGTCAATGCCCTTGAACGAATCCTTCGTCAGCTCCGTCACGGCGATGTCCTGCCC
>CAIXPZ010000291.1 GCA_903921455.1 uncultured Verrucomicrobia subdivision 3 bacterium
AGGGAACGAGGCTGACGACCTTGCCCTTGACCTTGGTGACGACGGGGAATTTCGTTTCGATCTGGTCCCACGGATTGGCGAGCTTCTGCTTGAGGCCGAGGCTGACGCGTTCCTTTTCCTTGTTCACGTCGAGAATGACCACGTCGAGCTCCTGGCCGACCTTGAGGATTTCCGACGGATGGCCGAGGCGACCCCAGCTCATGTCCGTGATGTGGAGCAGGCCGTCGAGGCCGTTCAAATCCACGAACGCGCCGAAATCGGTGATGTTCTTGACCACGCCCTTGCGGATGTCGCCGGGCACCATCTCGGCCAGCAGCTTGCCGCGCTTGTCGTTCCGCTCGGCTTCGATGAGCTCGCGGCGGGAGAGCACGATGTTCTGGCGCTCCTGGTTGATCTTGACGACCTTGAATTCGTAGGTGTTGCCGACAAAGCCGGCGAGATTCTTCGGCGTGATCACGTCCAGCTGCGACGACGGCAGGAACGCCTCGACGCCGACATTGACGATGAGGCCGCCCTTGACGATCGCGGTGACCTTGCCCATGACGCGGCCGCCTTCGTTGCAAATGGTGAGGATCCGGTCCCAGTTCTTCTTGAACTCGGCCTTCTGGTGGGAGAGCACCACCGTGCCGTCCTTGTTTTCCAGCTTCTCGATCAGCACGTCGATTTCGCTGCCGACCTGGACCGTGGTGGGTTCCAGAAATTCATTGAGCGGGACGATGCCTTCGCTTTTGTAGCCAATGTCCACGAGGACTTCCTTGGCGCGGAGTTCGATGACGGTGCCTTTGACGATTTCGCCCTGTTTGACGACTTGCTTGCTGCTCTGCTTGAGAGCCTGTTCCATGGTGAGCATAACTTTTCTATGAACTGAACTGCGGGGAGGCTTTTCATTCCGCGAACGGCGGAATTCGAAGACTCCATTGCCTAACTAACAAACGCTGCGGGGGCAACGGAGGTTAAGGGTTAGGTTATTGGTTGACTATTTTTTCTCAGCCTCAAATGAACATCCGCACACGCGGCGTTCAGGCAGGATGAAGTCTAGCGGAAACACCCGGAATGGCAAGCAAAACCCGCCGGCTAAAACAGCCCCGCCTACTTCGGGTCCGGCACCGGGATGGGCGCCGGCTTGCTCAGCGCCGGCAGTTCGCTCGGCGATTTGACCACCGGCATCTCCACCGGTTTGGGCCGGCGCGTGCCGCCCATCACCACCACCGTGCCCTCCACATCCACCGCCAGATGCGGGCGCGAATAGAAATTGTCATAATAATCCGTCTCCGCCACCGTGCCGTCCGGATTCACGATCGCATAGCTGAAAGCCTGCGCCCCCGTCTGCCACACCACATTCAACCGGCTCAGCCGGTCCACCTGCGCCTCCGGATGGCAGAACGACACCATCGGCCCCAGCGCCGACACCTTGTAAACCAGCGCCTCCGACCCGTCGCTCACCTGCACATACAGGCGCAGCTGCTCCTTCAGATAATTCGCCTGCTCCAACGTATACTTCCGCGCCTCGGGAATCCGGTTCGTCCCGTTGCGCACCCCGAAATCCTGCGCCCAGAGCTTCGCCCCCTGGATCACATCCAGGCTCTTCGGCATGCTCGAGATTTGCGCGCCCCAATCCTTGACGTGCAGCGTCGCGGTGATCCGGTAGCGCCCCGGCTTCATCATCGAGAAATACGGCTGGATATCCACATGCTTCAGCGCGAGCTGCGCCGTCTCCAGGTCAAACTCCCCCGCCACCGGCACCTCGGCATTCTTCATCACCACAAACCCGTCCGTCGCCTCCACATTGAACGTCAGCCAGTCCGGGTCCGCGCCCAGATGCAGCTGCTGGCCCGACCGGTTGGTGATCTTGACCGTGAGCGGGATGGCCTCGCTCGGCAGAAACTGATCCTGATCCAGCGACAACTCCACGCTCATCACCTCGGCCGAGGCCGGGAAAAAGGCCAGCACCGCCAGCCCAAGGACGAATAACGTTTTCATGCGAATGATGGACAAGTTAAACCGCCCCGCGTTCGAGGCAACCTAAAAGGAGGCGTTCAGCGGGAGTCCCGCCCTGGTGGCCCGCCGGAAGGAGTGGGCGGGTGGGTCAAGTTGCGCGGCGACTTGACCTGACCGCGCAGCGGTCACTCGGTGGGATGAACTTTAAAGATTTAAACACTTCCCTCGCCTGATGCTCCGCTCGGCATCGGCCAAGTCGCAGCGCGACACCTGCCCACCCATGAGAAAACAGCAACCTCGATGCGGCGGCAAAAATTGAACCGAGGTACTCCAGAAAACACAGTCAATTGACGTAAGTGCTTGATAGAGCACCCAAAATTAGGCCGTTTCTGGACCAAAACAGGGGGGGGGTTTCCGGCGGTCCCATTTAAGGATTTTGATCCCCCCACCCGCTACTGACCCGATACCCGGTAGCTGACATAATAACTTTACCAGTTTCTTCACCAGTTTTATGGTTTTTGACGGCAGCCGGTAATGGCCATGTGACTATTTGTTACGATTTGATACTTTTTGATACGATTTGATACCCCGTTTTAAAAATGCCGAAAACGAACAAAAGGTATCATGGACGCCAAAAGGAATGAGACCACGAGTCTTCGTGCACTCCAAACGTCGGCGGTGAACCGAGTGGTCTTACGATATGAATGGGGTCGGTTCATTTTTCCGCCGATTCAGATGGATCATCGTTTTAACCCGGCGAACAGCTCATGGGATTTTTCGGCGGGACGCCGAAAAAGACCCGCGAGACGCGGGTGCTACAGCAGCCAGCGTCCCGCCTACCTGGGCCTTATCATTTTCTTTACCAGCACCCGAGGCAACTTGCGTAAGTGGTTGATAGAGCATCTAAAACTTTACCCTTTCCTTGTCATGTCTGTTAAACCCCGCATGAATAAAGGGTTTCGTGACAAGAATGGTGGCCACTGTCAGTGAATTTGTCAGTTTTGAACCGATTTCATCTTGAATCCGTTTGAACCTGATAAAATTTCTGAAACCC
>CAIXPZ010000292.1 GCA_903921455.1 uncultured Verrucomicrobia subdivision 3 bacterium
AGGGTCAAACCCGAGCCAGCAGGCCAACGAAACCCAGCATCGGGGTCTCGGACCAATTTGGCTTTCCCAGTGAGTCCGACCAGTTTTGGAAGTGCAGCGCTCTGGAGCGCAGTGCGAGCCGCACCGGCGAGCAACGGAGCGGAAGATTAGCGGAACGACCAGAAGCTGGCCGGTCTCACGTTTACTGCTGATGCCTGGCACCGGGCGCAGCCTCGCGGTGCTAATCTTTTTGTCTTCGGCGACAGGCGCAGCCTCGCGCCGTATTGCCGTTCTTGGCCGGACGCAGTCGCGCGGCTATTGTTTGCCTGGGCCGATATGCGCAGCATCGCGGCCATTCTTCACGTCGCCGATCCGAGCGCTGTCGGCGAGAACCGGAAGTGTAACGACGGTTCAAGCCGCGCGAGGAGCGTCAGCGACGAGTCTTGTCGTTTTCCCCCGGATCTATCCGGGGGAATGGTTTAGCCGCTACGCCTCGCGGCTGTTGCTCATCAGGCGAACCCGCAGCGTAGCCAGGGTTCGCCGCCGCGAGCCGCGCAGCGGCGAGGTGCTTGCAGCACGGGCCACCTTGGGAAGCGGCCGGTTTTTGACGGTCTCGTCAGATTTGCAGACTTCGGAATGCAGTGGAACGGAAACGGAGCTTGCGCAGTTGCAGTGCAGCGGAATGGAGAGGCGGCAAACTGTCGAGTCCGGCCAGGCCGCGGGCGGAAGCGTGCCGATACTTGGCGTGAGGCACGAGCGCAAGTGTTGGCTCGCTGACGCTCTGGGCTGATTGCCTTCATTCCCCTGCACGTCGAGCGCGAATAGGCGAGCGGCTTTAGCCGTTCGCCGGCGCGAGACGCGTCAGCGTCGAGGTCTCTCAGCCTGGGAACCAGGCTGACAAACCAACCAACTACCGGCGCCAGCCGGTGCGAGCCGGGCGAGTTTTGTTAGCGTCGCAGACATCGTCATTCTGATTTCCCGCCTGCCGCGCGCTAATCTCATGGCCAACCTGTATGGCTGGATCGCGCGAAAATCTTTCGCATAAAGCCCGGTCAAGAGAGACGCGCGTGAGGGACAGCAGCGGGATGTATTGTAAAATTGTGTGAATCGCAGTCCGTCCTTCGCCAAGGCGTCAAGACTGGGCGTCGGAATCTCGCTGCCATAACAGCCGATGTCAGAATCCCTCTCCGGCGCGCGCATCACCTCAAGGCTGAGTTCCAGCTTCATAGCGTCTCCTGGCATTGTTGGGTCACGAATTGGGTGACGGCAGCCTGCAGGCGGGCCAGTTTCACGTCAGCTTCGTTTTCGCGGACAAAGGCGCGGTTCAAGGCAGGAACGTCCAGCACGGTGCGGACGGCTTCCGATACTTCGTCGATCAAAACCTGCTCCGGCATCGAATCCAACTCCCAGCACTGGTCGCCGTGCAGGCCAATAAATCCTGCGGCGCGGCTGCTGGTTAACTTCACGTCCGCATCCGGCGGCAGATGGAACTTCTTCACTTGCTCCGGCGTGACGGCCGCCCGATAAACTTGCGCCGCCACGCCAAAGTCATGCTGCAAGTATTTCTTCCAGCTCGCGGGCATGTTGACACCCTCTGGGTCGAGATCGCTGGCATAGATCACCACCAGCTTATCCTTACCGCTGCGCTTGAATCGTTCCGCCACATCGCGCGCCGCCGGAAAACTGCCGTAACCGCGCAGGCTGGTGATCGGCACTCGCATCGGGTAGGCAACGTGCCGATAGAGCAAGGGAAAGATGGTGTTCTTTTCCACAAGCATCTCCACATGATTCGGTTGGTCGGCGTGAACGTCGAAAAAGTAATTTGTGAACAGGTCGCCCAAGGTTGCGTGAATGTAATTTCCCAAACTGCCGGAGGCGGTAAATTGATGCGTGGGGCGGGTCCCGTCGTCGAGATCGGCATGGCCAATCAGACCTGCCGATCGGGCGTCCGTGAGCAGCTTGCTCAACAGGGAAGCCGAACCCGGCCGGGTGCCGTAGATGTAACCGTTCTTGCGCGCCGAGGTCCGAACCTTCATTTGCAAAAGTTTGTAGTGAATGCTCCGGCCGCTGGTCGGGAGGAAATTCCGGCTGCGCAGTTCGGCCAGAATATCCAAGACGGCGTTCAACATCTCCGCCCGCTCGCCGGATGGGTCAGTGCGGGCGATGCTTCCGGCGATCGCCACCTCGGTTAAACCGCAAGTCTTAGACTTGTTCAAGACTTGGGCTTTGCGCTCCTGCGCCCGGCGGATCGCCGCTGCCGGATCCACGCTGGCCGCAGCTTCCAGATACAGTTCGCTGTCCGATTTCACCCGGATTCCCCGGTTGCGCTCGGTTAATAGCGCGATGCGTTCTGGTCCGTCAAGTTCGGCCATGACCACCTCGTCATCAATGAAGCAGGGCGCTTCGTCCAAACCACAATGACGGGCGGCCAGCAGTCGCCGGTGGCCGCTGATGACGTAATGGTCCCTGGAGATTTCCAGCGGCGTGCGGATGCCGGTTTCCCGGATGCTGGCGCATAGCTCCTGAAAGATTGGGTCCGTCAGATCCGGTCGGCGGTAGATAGTCCAGTTCTCCGGCGTTTCATGCAGGGAATACAGGTCACGCATCACCGCGCGTGGCTCCGGCGATGGCGTTTCGCTGGTCGTGGTCGGACCGGAAAGATCAGCGGTCATCTCATCCCCTTGCTGCTGCCACGCACACAAGTCCCGATCGCCAACGTCGTTGTTGGGTGATGTGATGGTGGACATATCAATTCAGGCTGGGGTCCGAGGGCGGGTTGAGGGGATTCCGGCTAGGCAGCGTCGCTGCCGGCAGCCGGCACGGCAGTGTCCGCGTCTGGAGAAACTTCTCAACGGCGGCCACCGAGTAATAAACTGGACCGCCGCCGCGTTTGGCGGTGGGGTTGGCTTTAAGGCGCGGAATGTGCGCCGCGTCGAACCAGTCCCGCAGCGTTTCATTACTGGGGGGTGGCGTGAGATAAGCCGGAATCAGTGTTTGAGACAGGTGATCCAGCGTGGCCAATCGAGCGGAAGGAGTTGGATTTGTTTTCATAATTCGTCTTTCAGAGCGAATTATGCTCAAACTCTAGCAGTCCGTCCCTCAACACATCAGCAGTAGGTTTTCCGAAAACCCACAGGCTTTCAGAAAACCTTCCCGACGGCTCATTTCAAGGAAAGGAACTCTTCCGGAAAAGTGATTTTAACACCGCTGGCGGCGTTCAAACCAGCTCCGCAAGTAGAGAAGCCGGGTTGGTTCTTGCCTGCGTCTGGCATTTTAGCGCATCCGTTCTGGCTTTTGACCAGCCACCATCACTCGTGTAGTACGGAAAAACGTCGCCATGATGATTGAAGGCGTGTTGCAGGCCATAAGCTTTGACGGTGTCCCGCGCCTTTTTAATCGTGACTGCCGCCTTGCGGCGCGCTTCATCGATTCGCAGCACCGCCAGCCACTTGAGCGCGTCAAAGGGAGGATTCGCGGCTTGCGCCTTCGGCGAGGGCGGGTATTGCTTCGATTCATCACTCGCCCATTTTCTTAATTGCCGGGTCACAGCCACGACCCCGTGACCAGTAAAACTGGGAATTATCACATAGGCATGTTCTAGAAAATTCGCTGGAATTTCCGAGCTATCCCCGGAAATCGTAAACCGCTTTAAAAACTCGCCCAGTTTATGCACTTGCAATGCCGGAGCCGGATAAAACGATTTAAGCACCTGTTCACGCTGCGCTATGGTCAGGGTCGTCCACAATTGTGGAAACAGTTCCCGAGCCGCCCCCCGATAATTTTGCGGGCAATGGTTTTGACCATTTGGAAGCTGCGGCATGGATAGCCGGTCTTGGCGGGAATATTCCCAGTGACAAGCCACCCGGCATTCGCCCTCGGTCACCGACCGGAAATCCCATTCTTCCGCCGGTGGCAGCCACTTGAAATCCACGGCTTGCGGTTTTAGCTTCAACAATTTCATAGCCCTGATTGGGTGCGATTGATTCTATTTCAGGGCGGCAGCATAGCGACTACGGAACGTTCTGCATCACTTTTTTGTGAGCGCCCGCACTGGGCCTCAGCGCATAAAACTGTTTCGTCTCCGCGCTGGTCACGCGCCCTTGGTAATGCTTCTTGATGATGGCCTCGGAATTACCGAATTGCTCCGCCGTCCGACCGTAGCTGCCCGTCAGGCGGAAATAATGCGAGATCGCCGTGTGCCGCAACACGTCCGACACCCACGGCCGCAGGTGCGGCTGTTCCTCCGTCTTGGTCCCATAGCCGACGCTCACACGAACCTGACGCAGTTCCGCTTCATACGGTGAGCGGTAAATCTCCCCCGCCTTGCGATACTTGGTTAACCACGCCTTGAGCGTCTTGCAAATAACCACGATTCGCCCCTTGCCGGTCTTCGTCTGGGTTCCCTTCAAACGGATTTCACCATCGGTCAAATTGACTTGATCCCAAGTCAACCGCGCTGCCTCTGTGGGGCGCAGCCCGCCGAACAGGCACAGCGCCACATACGGCACCAGATGCCCTGTTTCAAAGTTCTCCGCCGCGCGCAACAACGCCTCGCATTCGGAAACGGGCAGCACCACCGGCTCGCGATCATCATCGCTCGTCAGTCCCTCGATCTCGACGGCGTAACACGGATTGTTCACGCACCAGTGCCGCTTCCCTTTCATGCACCAGGTGAAAAAACTCGAAATCGCCCGGCAATCCGCATCCTTGGTATTCGCCGACACATTGCGCTGGGCTAGATATTTTTCGATGTGCTCCGGCAACACATCCGTCACGCGGACATTGCCGAGACTCGTAATGAAGTGAGTCACCCGCAGCCGCAAGTTAAGCTTGGTGACCGGTCGCAGTTCCGTGGTGCTTGCGAGCCAGTCCGTAAAAGTCTTCAATGCTTCATCTAAACGGGGTGATTCCTTGATGGTTTTCGGCTTGCCGGTTCGCAGCCAATGATCCACCGCCGTGATCAAATCCCCATCTTGCTCCAACCGTTTGAAAGCGGCCTCAGCGATGCCGACTTGCTCATCGGTCAGCCGCGTCGCCCGCAGCGCCGCCACGCCGTTGGCCGCATGAAACTCGCCCTCCAACTCCGTGTGCCGATACTGCGCCTCCTCGGCGCGCGCGAAGTTCTCGCGGATGCGCTCGCCATTGCGGCGGGTGCCCGTGACCCGCCAGCTTGGGGTGCCCGTCCGGGGATTTGTGTAGGGCAAAATCTTGAATCGTGCCTTCGGTGCTTTCATTGTTACCCAATATACCCGATTTCTGCAACTGTGGCAACTGGAAGGCAACTATTTTTTAAATATAAACAATATATGGATATAACGCTAATATAATTAGTCCCAGCGGGACGACGGAAAACCTCAGCCAGCTCTCCGGGTCTTGGCTAATGTTTTTGCTGCGTCGTAGACTCAAGATTGTCAATATTTTCGACACCCCCCCCCATTTCCGCCAAAAATAGGGCTTTTTGCCTGTTTTCGTCACTCTTCGGTCGGAGGGCATCGTCCTAAATCGTAATTTAGTGACACTATATCGCGATTTAGTGACACTACAACGCAATCTAGTCGCTCTACAAAGCGTTCTAGTGTCACTACAAAGCAATCCTGTCGCTCTACAACGCGTAATAGTGGCTCTACAACGCGTTATAGTGGCACTAAAACGCAATTTAGTGCCTCTACAAAGCGTTCTTGTGCCACTCGAACGCAACTTTGTCGCTCTATAACGCGATTTAGTGTCACTAAATCGCGTTGTAGTCCCTCCCAAAAACGCATCCGTCGCCCTGCTAACCGCAATTGATTCAGGGATCGCCCCCAGGGTGCGCTCGCGCCGCGGATGAAGCGGGGCTAGGTGCTGGCGCACGGTCCTTCCGGACGGGCATCAGGGCGCACTGCCCGTCCTTCCGGTCCGCCCTCCTTACGGAGGGCCACCAGGGCGCAACT
>CAIXPZ010000293.1 GCA_903921455.1 uncultured Verrucomicrobia subdivision 3 bacterium
GACCTCTTCGCGCACGGTCTGGCTCATGGTGTGGCGGTCTTGCAACATCCGGTCGAGCGGCAGGTTGCTCAGGCAACGGACGGTGGAGTTGCTGACGTTGGCAGCGAGCGAACCGCGCGGGTCGGCGTTCTTGAACAGGTAATTGGTGGCGTCGCTGATGTTCATTTCATACCAGATGCCGATGCCCATCGGCGCGCCCTCCTCGGAATTGACGGGCTGGCTGCGGAGATACGTCTGGTCGAGGCGCAGATCGAGTTCGTAGCATTTGCCGAGGAGGTTCACGATGAATGCACGCGGTCCGAGCGTGCCGAGCAGGAAATGCAGGCCGGGCTCGTTCAACACGGTGAGCACCTTGCCGAAGAGCATGTAAACTTTGCAGGTGCCTTCGTTGACGATGGTGTAAACGCCGAACAGCCGCGTGAACGCGAGCAGCACGGGCACGAGAATGGAGCAACCGATGACGGTGCCGATGAATGCGATGAGGAAGTTCATGATTTGGCCTCCAGGATGACGGATTTGAATTTGGAATAGAGCGAGAGGCGGACGTTGCGGATGTAAGCGACCAATGCACCGTCGCCGGATTGTTTGAGATTGAGCAATTGTTCATTCAATTGGCGCAAGGGTTCGACTTCCGCCTGCGCCTTGAGCGTCTCAATCTCCACGGCGCGTTTGGATTGTTCAATCTTCTGGTCGGCCGTCGCCTGCGCGAGACTGATGTCGGACGAAACCTGATTGTGCGCGGTGTTGATGGCGGCGAGGGCGGATTCGACCTCCGGCGGTGGATCAATCTCGGTGATGAGTGACGCATCGAGCACGATGCCGTAGCGCGCTTCGGAGGACGCACATTCGCGGTCCATGTGTTCATTCAGGTCGCGCAGATTCTTACGCAGGTCATTGATGGAAATACCGGTGACGACGAGCGCCTCGGGATCGGGATTCTTCGGCGCTTCAAAGTTGGCGATGCGCTCGCGCAACACGGAAACAAAGTAACCGATGACGTGGCTGACGGGATGTTTCACGCCAAAGAGATAGGCGTAGAGATTGCGCTCGGACGCGCGGTAACGGATCTGGCCGGAGAGGCCGGTGTTCAATTGATCCTTGGTGACGGCTTCGAGAATCTGGCCGTTCTGGTTGGCGTCGGGTTCATCGGGGTCGTAGGCCATGCTCAAAGTCTGCGTGGCGACGGAAACTTTATAGACCTTTTCCCACGGCCATTTGAAATACGGTCCGCCCGGCGGGATGACGCGGACTTGCGGATAGATATAGCGCGTCTTCTCATCTTCATTCAACGCCTCGGCGATGGGATCGCTCAAGGTGGTCATGTCCGGCACGCGGTCGGCGCGGCCGAAGATGGTTTTGACGGCGCGTTCGTTTTGATTGACGGTGTAAAGCCCGCCGGCGAGATAACGCAACAGAAACCAGACGATGAAGCCCAACACAATACCCAGAAAGATTCCACTCATAAGATAATTAGGTTGACTACCCGCCTTTGATAACCGCGCCGGAAAATTGAAACAAGTAAAAAGCCATTCCACAAATCCACTTTGTTTGGAATCATCGGACGCAAACTGAAATTACAGATTTAATCCGGCGTGGCTTTGTGGCTTACTCAAGGCGAATGCCGCAACGCAAAGCCATCAATCTCCTGCCCGCGCCACGCTCGCTACAAAGGCGACCGGGGAGTTTTCTTTTGCCTGGACGCAACCCGATGTCGGCCATCCGGATGGTGCTTACGGACGACGTGCCGGATTATCCGGAGGGTTATACACTGACCATTTCCAAAACCGGCGTGGAAGTTGCATTCCTTGACGAAGGAGGCTTTCGTGCGGTCAAGGCGACCTTCCGGCAATTGCTCCGCGAATATGGACGCAAACTGCCCTGCCTGACGATCCGCGACTGGCCGGATTTCGCGCGGCGCGGCGTGATGCTGGACATCTCGCGAGGGCGCGTCCCCAAGCTCGAAACCCTGCTCGACCTAGCCGAGAAGCTGGCGGATTTCAAAATCAACGAGCTGCAACTTTACACCGAGCACACCTTCGCCTACCAAAAATACAAACGCATCTGGCAAAGCTGGGGCGCGCTCACGGGCAAAGAGATGCAAATCCTCGACGCCCGCTGCCGCGAGCTGGGCATCGACCTGGTGCCGAACCAGAATTCCTTCGGCCACCTGCGCTATTTCCTTGAGGATCCCCAACTCAAAAAGCTGGCCGAATTGAAGGCGCCTTACGAAGCGGAGACGCGGGACTTTCTCCGCCGGCCGACGACCCTGGCCCCGAACCATCCCGGCACCCTGCCCTTCCTGCGCGGCTTGTATGACGAACTGCTGCCGAACTTTTCCAGCCACTACTTCAACATCGGCGGCGATGAGACCTGGGACCTGGGCAAGGGGCAGAGCCAAGCACTTTGCGCGGCCAAAGGGAAAGGCCGCGTCTATCTCGACTTCCTGAAGAAACTGCATCAGGAAGTTTCAGCGCGAAATCGGAAGATGATGTTCTGGGGCGACATTGTTCTGAAATATCCGAAACTCTTGCCGGAGCTCGCGGCGCTGGGAGTTCCGCCTTCAGGCGGCTCGGGAAAACCGCCTAAAGGCGGAACTCCAAACCTCATCGCGCTGAACTGGGGCTACGAGGCCGATCATCCGTTTGCCAAAGAAGCCGCGCGGTTCGCGAAGGCAAAGATCCCTTTCTACGTCTGCCCCGGCACTTCGACGTGGCAGACCCTCATCGGCAAACACGACCATGCGCTCGCCAACCTCCGGGCGGCAGCGAAGGCCGGCAAGCAGTTTGGCGCGGCCGGCTTGCTGAACACGGATTGGGGCGACGGCGGGCATCCGCAGCCGCTGGCCGTGAGCTGGCCGCTGTTCGCCGCCGGGGCCGCGCTGGCGTGGAATGCCAGGGCGCTGGACGAACAGCAACTGCTCGCCGTCTTGAGCCGCGATGTGTTTGAAGACCCGACCGGCCAGATCGCCGCGGCGGGATTCCAGCTTGGCCTGGCGCACCAGCGACTGGGCGTGACGGCCGTGAATGAAACACCGCTCGGCACGGTGCTCACCGCGCCGAAGCCGGCGGAGCGGGAATTATTCTGCCGGAACGGGTTGAAGTGGTTCGCCCGGATACCGAGGCAGAAGATCCTCGCGGCTTTGAAAATGATTCAGAAACAGCGCGCCGCCCTCTGCGCCGCCAAACCGGACACGGATGGCGGCATCATCCTTGCGATGGAGCTGGAATTGGCGGCGCGGATGGCGGCGGAGTCCTGCCATTTCATGCTGTGGCAGCAGGCGGTCGCGGCGGGGAAAACGGACGAAGCCCGGGCGCAGGCGGAACGGGGACGCCGCGAACTGCGGGAGCTGGAGCAGTATTTTAAAGCGTATTGGCCATTGCGAAACAAGGCGACGCCGCAACGGTGCGCCCCGTTTCTGCGCTGGCGGATGGCGGATTACCGGCGCGGCCGCGTCGGCTGATTACTTGGGAAACGTCGGGCGCGGCCGGATGGGCGGCGGCACGGCGTTTTTCTTTTTCAACGGCGGCAAGGTGGTTCCCGGCGGTTTCGGCCAGAGTTTCTCGGCCAGATCGGGAATGCTCGCGGCAGCCGGCGAAGCCGGCGGCGCCACGGGCGGAACGCCCGGCACCTTCACGGCCGCGTCGCCGATCTTCAGCTCCGGGAATTTCATTTCCCCCATCGTAAAATCCTGAAACGAGCCGAGGCCGCCGATGGACGCGAACTGCGTCTTGGGCGTCTGCCCGTGGGTGTTGGCGGGCAACGTCTCATAGCCATTCACCACCCAGTCGAGCTGGCCGCTCTCCACATCAATCATCAGTCCGTGCACCGGAACCTTTGGGCCGATGAGCGGGCTGCTGCGCGCAAAGCCGCAGGCCTTGATGATGTTCTGGCGTTCGCTGCCGAACAGGCCGAAGAAGTCGTTCACATTTTCCGGCAGGTGGCTGCGGTCCACGCCGAGGGCTTTCAGCTTGTCCAGCAGCACGGTCGTCGTGGTCTTGCAGACCTGACAATCGGTGTGGCCGATGATGGCGATCTCGCGCCCGCCCTTGACCGCGCACGCCAATGCGAGCGAGCGCATGGTGCTGCTCAACGAGCCGGTGACGATATTGCCGGCGTTGCGCAGCCAGATGAAATCCCCGGCCGGCAGGGCCAGCGCGTTGGGGAAAAAGGCGTTCAGCCGCGGGTCGATGCACGTCAGCGCGATGACCGGGAGCGCGTCGGCAAAATCCGCCGGATGCAGGCCGGCGCTGGCGTCGCCGGCAACGGCGCGGTGATTGGCGTCAATGATGGCTTCGAAGAGGCGCATGGCAATTTAGGATATTCGATTTACGATTTACGCGCGCCCGGAACTCCGGGCGGTTTTGGCCGAGGCGACGACGATGGCCAGAAGCTCGTTCGCTTCACTCATCAACGCGTGCAGCTTGGTCGCCTTGACTAGATTGTTTTCTACCAGCATTTCCATCCAGAACAAGGACTCATCGCACTCTTCTTCCACAATCCGCAGCTTGTTGATGAAATCCGCAGTGGACCTGGCACGACAGACGGCGCGGTGGTTGGCGTCAATGATGGCTTCGAAGAGGCGCATAATTTAAACACCAAACTGTCGCTTCCGTTCCGGCCGGCGCACGAGAAAATAAATTAGCGCGCCGATCCAGTGCGTGAAGACAATGACCAGGATCCAGACAATTTTGTCGTTGCCCTGGCTTGGCTCCTTAGTGGCGCAGTCCACCAGCATCCAGATCCAAAAGACCAAGGCGGCAATAGCCAGGGGAAACATGAACAGCAGGAGCAGCAATATTTCCCAACCGCCAAAAAAACCTGCGATCATAGATTGGTTGACTGTTGCGTAACGCCTGTGGCTCGACCGGTTCGGCCACAGGCTGAACGCTAAACTTTCGTTTCGCCGGTCTCATCCTTGCCCATCGCCTTGCGGAGCGCGGGCACCTGTTCCAGTAGCTTCTCGAACTTCACCCCGGTGAGGCTTTCGATGATGGGTGGCAACTGGCTGATGATGGTGGTCACGTCGCCGGTGAGCTTGCTCGCGCCGCCGCCGGGGCCGTTGCCGGCGTTGATGATGACCATCTTCTCGGTCTTGGACAGCGGCTCGCTGATCTTGCCCGCGACTTCGGGCAGCACGCGCATGATCATCTCGATGACGGCGGCTTCGTTGTATTGCTTGAAGCTTTCCGCCTTCACGCGCATCGCTTCAGCGGTGGCTTTGCCCTGCGCCTCGATGACGGACGCTTCGGCCAAGCCACGCGCCTTGTTGGCATCGGCTTCGGCCAGACCGGTCGCCTTCACGACATCAGCGCCGGCGAAACCCGTGGCCTTGGTCGCGGACGCGGCACCGGCGGCCTCGGTTTCGAGCTGGAACTTTTTGGCATTCGCCAAGGTTTCGACTTTGTAGCGCTCGGCATCGGCGGGCTTTTGCACGGTGGCTTCCAGTTCCTTCTGCTTGCGCTGAATTTCCTGCTGTTGCAGTTCGATCTGCTTCTGCTTCTCGACGATGCTGACCTGCACTTCTTCGGCCTTTACCAACTGGCCGGTTTTGAAGCGTTGCAAATCATATGCCAGGTCGGCTTGGGCTTTCTGCACGTTCACCGTGGCCTGATATTGGGCGACGTTGGATTGGTAATCGCGTTGCGCCTCGGCCACCTTGGTGTCGGCCTGGAACTTCGCCTCCTGTCCGGCCTGGTTCGCCTGCGCGGAACGGATGACGGAATCGCGATCGGCTTCGGCCTGCGCGATAATGGCGTCGCGCTTGACCTGGGCGATGCGAGGTTTGCCGAGCGCATCGAGGTAACCCTGCGTGTCGCGGATGTCGCGGATCGTGAAGCTCACGATGCCGAGCCCCATGTTCGCCATGTCGCCGGCGGCGACTTCCTGCACCTTCGAGGCGAAAGCGTCGCGGTTCTGGTAAATCTCTTCCACCGTCATCGTGCCGAGAATCGCGCGCAGATGGCCTTCGAGCGTCTGCATGGCGATGTTCTTGATGTCATCCACGCTCTTGCTCAGGAACTGTTCTGCCGCCGTGGCGATGGAAATGTCGTCGCCCTTGACCTTGATCTGCGCGACGCCGTCCACCTTCACCGGCACGCCTTTGCTGGTGTAAACTTCCGGTGTCTGGACATCAATGGTCAGCAACTCCAGCGACAGCACGTCCACTTTTTCCTTCACCGGGATGACGAAGGTGCCGCCGCCCTTGACCACACGGAAGCCGACCTCACGCACGTTGCCGTCTGGATCAGTCAGCTTGCGCTTGCTGCCGGAGATGATAAGCACCTGGTTCGGTCCAGCCTTCGTGTAGCGACTCGCCCAAATGAGGGCGATAACGAACACGACAAATAGCACCGCCCCGGCGGCGACGATGACTTTCAGCAAAGGCGAGCCGGAGGCTTCCGCCTGGGCGAGCATGGGAATGAGGTTCATTTTAGTTGGTAGTTATTAGTTGATAGTTGATCGCTAAATTCATTTGGCCGCTTCGACGAAAAACTGCGTGCCCACGATGCGCGTGATCTTCACCGTTTGGCCGTTGGCAATGGGACCGCCTTTTTCATCCCGCGCCGGCGCGGTGTAGCGGGAACCCGATTGGATATAGGAAATCTCCCCCACGCCGTTGACCGGGATGGGCGAGATAATTGCCGCCGTCGAGCCGACCAGATTACCCACCTTGCCCTCGCTGGAACTGTTCGCCCCGCGGAAAACCTTGTTCAAGCCCCACCACACCAGCACCGCGATGAGCAGGCCGCTAATGAATGCCAGCGGCGCATGGAGCCACACGCTTTGCGTCGCAGGAATCTCGGTGAACACCAGACCAAAGGCGCCGAAGGCTGTGACAAAACACGCCAGCACCGTGGGGCTGAGGAAGCTCGCGCCCGGCATCCCGTCGGAATTCATGCCCGCGTCCGCATGGCCGCCCGTGCCGATGGCGTCATGCCCGCCGAAGAGATGGCCGAGGAATGCGCTGATGACCGTGAACATCAGCCCCAGCACCAGACAGAATGCGTAGATAATCATAAGTCCGCTCCATGTTGGTTTACACATGCGATTAGACCATTAATCCCGCCGCCAACGCAAGCCGGAAGGGAAACCATTGGGCCTCGCACCGTTACGAGCCTCATCAAACCCCATTCCGACCGCCGGCGCACTGATAAATTTTCGAAAAAAGTGGAATCGCCGAACGCCCCCGCCGCGCCGCCCGCCGGAAAAGCATTTGACAAAAGCCCCCTTCAATATCAATCTATCCGCATCCGTTGATTTGACGGACTCATAAAGAGTGGTTGAGGGACTGGCCCGCTGACACCACGGCAACCGATTGAATTTAGTTTCAATGACAGGTGCCAATTCCAGCTCGAGCATCATTAGCTTGGGAAAAAATGAGAAGAGCACAACCGTTTTGTCGCCCCTTCTCCTTGTGAGTCGGGGCTTTTTGTTGCCCGCGATCGAATCCCCGGAAACCCGTTCCTATTTATGAGTGATAAGCATCAAGGTTTCATGAAGGCGCTCAAGTGCCGCGAATGCGGTCGCGAATATCCGCTGGCCGCCACGCACGTCTGCGAATTCGACTTCGGCCCGCTGGAAGTCGCCTACGACTACGAGCGCATCAAAAAGACCCTCACGCGCGAGGCGATCGCCGCCCGGCCGAAGACCATGTGGCGCTATCGCGAGCTGCTGCCCATCGCGGGCGAGCCGACGGTCGGGCCGCTGGTCGGCTTCACGCCGCTGGTCAAGGCCGACCGCCTGGCCAAGGCGCTGGGCATCCGCGAACTTTACGTCAAGAACGACGCGGTGAATTATCCCACGCTCTCGTTCAAGGACCGCGTCGTCAGCGTCGCGCTGAGCCGCGCGAAGGAACTCGGGTTCACCACCGTGGCCTGCGCCTCCACCGGCAACCTCGCCAACTCAGTCGCCGCGAACGCCGCGAGCGCCGGGCTGAAATCTTACGTCTTCATCCCGTCCGACCTCGAGCACGGCAAAATCCTCAACTCGCTCATCTACGGCGCGAATGTCATCGGCATCAAGGGCCATTACGACGAGGTGAACCGCCTCTGCGCCGAGATCGCCGGCAAGTTCGGCTGGGCGTTCGTGAACGTCAACATGCGCCCCTACTACGCCGAAGGCTCGAAGAGCATGGCGTATGAGATCGCCGAGCAGCTCGGCTGGCGCGCCCCGCAGCACACCATCGTGCCGATGGCGTCCGGCTCGCTGCTCACGAAGATTCACAAGGGCTATCAGGAACTCGCCAAGGTCGGCCTCATCGCCGACACGCAGCCGAAGATTTACGGCGCGCAGGCGACGGGCTGCTCCCCCATCTCGACCGCGCAACGCGCCGGGCTGGACTTCTTCAAACCCGTGAAGCCCGACACCATCGCGAAGTCCCTCGCCATCGGCACGCCGGCCGACGGATTCTACGCGCTCAAGGTCATGCGCGAAACCAATGCCGCCGCCGATGACGTCACGGACGACGAGATCCGCGACGCGATCCGGCTGCTGGCGGAGACGGAAGGCATCTTTGCGGAGACGGCCGGCGGCGTGACGGTGGGCGTGGCCAAGAAACTCATTGCGTCCGGCAAGATTCCGAAGGATTCTTCCGCCGTCATCTGTGTCACCGGCAATGGGCTGAAGACGCTGGACGCCATTGATGGCTACTGCGGCAAGCCGCGGGAAATCAAACCGAGCCTGCGGGAGTTCGAAGCCCTGCTGGCGAATGAAGAAAAAGTGAACGCGTAAACATTTATTTTATGTCCAAAAAAGTCCGCATCCCCACCCCGCTCCGCAAGCTGACCAACAACGAGGAGCTCGTCGAAATCACTGCCGCCACCATCGGCGACGCGATCGTCGAATTACAAACCCGCTTTCCCGGCATCCAGGAACGGCTGGTGGACGACAAGGGCGAGGTGCGCCGCTTCGTCAACGTCTATGTGAACGAGGAGGACATCCGCTTCCTCCAGAACCGCGCCACGCCCCTCAAGGACGGCGACGAGATCAGCATCATCCCCGCCATCGCCGGCGGCTAAAGCGCCCGGCGAATTGCCCGTTCCAAATCGCGAATCAAACATTATGGCCACCCCCAAGAAAAAATCCGCCGCCACGAAATCGAACGCGCCCGTCCAGCAGCGCCTGTGGCTCATGTATCCGCCCAAGCTGATCAAGCAGCCGTTCATCTGGGAGGTCGCCAAGAAGTTCAAGGTCATCACCAACATCCGGCAGGCCAGCGTCACGGACGAGATCGGCATCGTCTGCCTGGAACTGAACGGCGCGCGCAATGAAGTGGGCCGCGCAATCACCTGGCTGGAGAAGCAGGGCGTCAATGTGGAGCCCGTGGAAATCGGCGTGATTGCCGGCTGACCGTTTATCCTCAAATCACGAGCGGCGCAGGCGAGATTCCTGCGCCGTTCGGCTTTTTGGGGGTCAAGGATGGCTGGCAACCGCTTGGGATCGGGTGTGAACTGGCGTTTTTTGACCAGTCAAGGAGCTTTTCCGGTTAAAGCATTGTTTGAAAAAGGCTTAACCCCGATTCTTCCGTCCAGCGCCGACGTTATTCTGGCTGTTTCAAGGGTTTTTCCAGCTGTCGCGGACTCTATTCCAGCTGTCGCGGACTTCATTCCAGCTGTCGCGGACTCTATTCCAGCTGTCGCGGACTCTATTCCAGCTGTCGCGGACTTCATTCCAGCTGTCGCGGACTTCATTCCAGCTGTCGCAGACTTCATTCCAGCTGTCGCAGACTCCATTCCATCTGTCGCAGACTCCATTCCATCTGTCGCAGACTCTATTCCAGCTGACGCAAGGTCTATTTCATCTGTCGCAGAGTCTATTCTGCATGACATAGACGCGCCGCCAGATAACCCAAACCTCTCGCTGCGCGTCGGAATGGCCCAATCTCACAGAGTTGGTCGTGGTTTAACAGGTCGGGCGCATCGCCCGGGCAGCCGGGCGGGCGCATCGAGCGGCGACAGGTTTTTATCGCGCGGAAAATATATTTCCCTAAACTGCGCCGCGTGTTGCATCCGTTGATTCATTGGATGGAAAGTCAGGGCGGCTGGTCGCCCTGGCTCTTCCTGGCGCTGTTCCTGCTCGCGTCGTTCCTGATGATCTGGCGGCTGGAAGCGATGAGCCGGGGCGGCTTCGAAGGCACGGTGCTCGGCACGCTCGTCATGCCGTATTGCTCGGGCATGGGCAATCTCATCTTCGCCTTCATCCTCGGCCAGACCGGCGGCAGCGGGGCGGACGTGATGACGAATTCGCTCGTGAACAATGTCACGAACATGACGCTCGTCCTCGGCCTGCCCGCGATCATCTGGGGCATCCACGTGCTCCCCGCGGCCAAGGCCAAGGCGGCCAACAAAAAGAAAGTCAGCGTCGCCAAACAGAAAGCCGAGGTCAAAGCGGAGGCCAAGACCGGCGCCAAAAGCGGCGGGAAACAGCACGAGTTGAACCGGCTCTCGCTCCTGCTGACGCTCACGGCGGTCTTGTTTTTCACCGGCGCCGTCTGGGCGCTGGGCCGGAAAGGCAGCTTGAATTTCAACGACGGCCTGGTGCTCGTGGGCTTGTTCCTGTTCTGGCAATGCTTTCACATCTTTGAAGTGCTTAAAGCCAACGTGCGGCAGGGCAAATCCACCTTCAACCTCATGCTGCCCGTGAATCTCGCGCTGCTCGCCGTGGGGGCGTATGCCATTTATCTGAGCACGGACTGGCTCGTCGGCTGGGTCTCGCATCATCACCAAGGATTCGTCAGCGCCCGCTACCTGGGCTGGCTCAGCGGCTGGCTGATGGTGCTGCCGAACGCGCTGCTGGCGCTGTATTACGGCTGGCGCCAACAGCCGGAGGTGGTGTATGCCTCGCAAGTCGGCGACGCGCACGTCTCCATCCCGCTGTGCCTCGGCATCTACGCGCTGTATCACCCGATGGCCATGCCGGCCTTTTTCCAAACCGGCATGATCCTGCTGCTCGGCGCCACGCTCGTGCACATGGCTTTCGTGATCGTGCTCGGGCGCCTGCCGCGCTTCGCGGGCCTCGCGCTGCTCGGGGCGTATGCCTACTTTCTGAAGAAGGGGTTGATCGGTTAAACCGCGCGCGCCGGCGGACGCGGCGCTGAAATCAGGGGTTGAACTCCCCCGCCCGCCCGCCGTATCATCGCCCCCACAAACTGATGAGCGCCTTTCAAATCATCTTCACCCCGACCGCCGCGGCCGAACTCGCGCGCATGCCGAAGGAACTGCAATTGCAAATTCTCGGCGACTTCCGCGGCCTGCCGCAGCAGGTCGTCGGCAGCGAACTGGATGATTTCGGCAAGCTGGAAAGCGACGGCCACACGCTGCACCGTTTCCGCCTGGGGGATTACCGGGTATATTTTGAGCGCCACGCGCTCGGCGTGCTGGTGCACCGCGTGATGAGCCGGCACACGCTGAAGGATTTCTTTTTCCGCTCCGGCATCAAGGTGGGCGAGGATGAGGCCCTGCAGGAAAACCCGAAATTCTGGGAACTCATCGAAGCCGCCAAGTCGTCCGACAAAGCGTGAGGCCCGGGGGCGGCTCAGATCAGCAGGTCCGCTAGCCCCGGATCACTCTGGCACGCGCACTTCCGCATTTTCCGGATCGCAGCCCCCATGTTGCGCTGGCTGAACAGCGCGGTGCCCGCCACAAACGTGTCGGCGCCCGCGCGCGCGCATTCGGCGACAGTCTGGTTGTTGATGCCGCCGTCCACTTCCAGGCGATAGCTTAATTTCTTTTCCTGGCGCCACACGGCGGCCTGCTGGATTTTCGGTAGGCACTCGTGGATGAAACTTTGGCCGCCGAAGCCGGGATTGACGGTCATCACGAGCAGCAGGTCAATCTTGTCAAGATACGGCTGCACCTCGGTGATGGCGGTCGGCGGATTCACGGCCAGCCCCACCTTCTTGCCCAGCGAACGGATCTTCCAAAGCAGCTGGGGGACTTTGTCGCCCAGTTCCACGTGCACGATGATCTGATCCGCGCCCGCTTTGGCGAAGGGTTCCAGCAGGATCTCCGGCTTGCCGCACATGAGGTGCACGTCGAAAAAAAGTTTCTTCGCCTGCGGCCGGACCGCGGCCACGACGGCGGGCCCGAAGGAGATGTTCGGCACGAAGATGCCATCCATGATGTCCAGATGAAGCCAGTCCGCCCCGGCGCGTTCCGCCCGCTCGGCTTCCTTGCCCAGGCGGGTGAAGTCGGCGGCGAGCAGTGACGGCGCAATAATCATGGGCGAAGTTTATGCAGGACGCGGCGCGGCTCAAGCCTGCTTTGCGTCGAGACAGCTGCGGACGGTTTTGGCGAGCACCTGCGGGAGATAGGGTTTTTGGAGATACACGATGCCGGGATCGAGCTTGAAATCCTTGCCCAGCGTCTCCGCGCCGTAACCGCTGGAGAAAATCACCTTCATCTTCGGATTTTCGCGCCAGATCTGCTCGGCCACCTCGCGGCCATTCATGCCGCCTTGCATGATGACGTCGGTGAAGATGAGGTTGATTTCCTTTTTATATTCCGACCAGATCTTGAGCGCGCTGGGACCATCCACCGCCTCAAATATCCGGTAGCCGTGGCGGCGCAGTTCTCGGGCGACAAAATCGCGCAGATCGCGCTCGTCCTCGACCACGAGAATCGTCTCCGTGCCCCCGCGCTGGCGGAACTGCGTTTCAGCCACTTCCGGCAAGGCCACCGGGAGATTTGTCGCGGGCAGGAAGATGTGAAAAGTTGTGCCCCGATCCAAAACGCTTTCCACCTGAATCCAGCCTTGATGCTGTTTGACGATGCCAAAGACCGTTGCCAGCCCCAGTCCGGTGCCCTTGCCTAATTCCTTGGTCGTAAAGAACGGTTCAAAAATCCGTGCCATGTTTTCCGGCGGAATCCCGCTGCCGGTGTCGGTGTGGCTCATGCAGATGAACTTGCCCGGGCGCGCGTCCACCACCTTTTCGGCATAGTTCATATCCACATCACGATGGCTGACGCGAATGGTGAGACGGCCACCTCGCGGCATGGCATCGCGGGAATTGACGGAAAGATTCAACAATATCTGCTCCATCATTCCCGGATCCGCCTCGACGACGGCGGGTTCTCCGCTGAAATTAATTTGGAGCGAGACATCCTCGCCGAGCAGCCGCTGCAGCATTTCGGACATGCCACTGACCAGATGGTTCAGATCAATCGGCCGCGGACTCGCCACCTGCTTGCGTCCAAAGGCCAGCAGTTGTCGCGTGAGACCCGCCGCGCGCTCGGATGCCTGTTTGATCTGCTGCGCAGACACCATCGCCTTGGGGTCGAGATTCTGCATGGTGAGCAGCGTGGCATGGCCAAGCACCACGGTGAGAATGTTGTTGAAATCGTGCGCAATCCCGCCGGCGAGCTGGCCAATGGCTTCCATTTTCTGCGACTGGCGCAACTGTTCCTCCAGTTTCCGCTGCTCGGTGACATTGCGAAAGAGGCTCAACAGCAAACGCGGCTTGCCGCCCTGCTCGACGTAGGAATCCGTGATTTCAAAGACCACCGAACGATCATCGTGCAGCAGATAGTCTTTCGCCCGCTTGCCCTGCAGATTGCCAGCCTTGAAATTTTCCCGATGCGCTTGGATCAATTTTTCCCAGTCGGTGTGCGCGTCGTAGATGACAGTGAACGGCTTGCCCTCCAGTTGCTTGGTCGGCAGCCCAACCAGTTGGCTGAACGCTTCATTCACAGCCACGATCAGACCGTTTTCATCAGTCAGGCGCATGCCGTCGACGGAATTTTCCCAGACGGAACGGAACAGCGTTTCCGAAGTGCGGCGGGCGGTTTCCACCGCCAGTCGTTCCGTGATATCGCGGACGTGGAATAGCAGCGCGGCTTGACCATCGAACTCCACGCGCACCACCCGGATTTCCACCGGGACCGACCGGCCATCCGCGCGACGGCTCTCGCTTTCAATCCAGGAAACCTGGCCGTTGGCAAGCCGGTGAAAATCCGCCCGCACCGTTTCCCGCCTTTCCGCCGGCACCAGCTCCTCAATGGAATTCTTGCCCATCAGCCATTCGCGTTCCACGCCATGCAATTGGCAGGCGGCGCGGTTGGCGTCCAGCACATTGCCCAACATGTCCTCGACAAAAATCGCATCCGGCGAATTCTCAAACAGCTCACGAAACCGGCGCTGGCTGTAGCGAAGTTCCTCTTCGGCGCGAACCCGTTCCAGCGCGCCGCTGCATTGATCGGCGAGCGTTTGGAGCGTGTGCAGGTCGTTTTGATTATAGCTGCCCGTATTCCGGCTCTGAATGAACAGCACGCCAATCACGCTTTCCCCCTTGCGGATGGGTGCGATCATCGTGGCGCCGTCCTTGTCGCCGGTCTCGTGGGAGGAAATCAATTCCGCCCCACGGGCAATCACCCGCTGGATCAGGGCATTGGCCGCCTTGGGCTGGGGCGAGGCCGGAATCTCCACCCGCAGCCCCTCGATGGTCGTGATGGTCCGGAGCGAAACCACTTCGTCGCTTTTGACATCAAACAAGTCCAGCGCAAAGTCGTCCCAGTGGAATAATTCATCCGCCGCCTCGCAGATGAACATCGCCGCCGTGGACGCCAGCGAGACCGCGCTCAACTGGTGGCTTAACTTGCCGAACACCGCGTTGTGATGGGCGGTCCGCCGTCGTTCCGTCACATCCGTTGCCATCGTCAACGCGCACAGCCGGCCGCGAAATGCCAGCGGCGTCCAGATGACTTCCATGTCCATCATCCGGCCGCTCTTGTGCCGATGCCGCCAGATAATGCCCTGACTCTCGGCATCCCAGATGGAATTGTTGTCATGACGATCCCGCCCCGGCATCCGGAGATCCGCCAGCGTCATGCTCAAAAATTCTTCACGGCTGAAACCATAATGCTGCATCGCCGCCTCGTTGACTTCGAGAATGTTTAATTTCTCCAAATCAAAAACCCACATCGGATGGGGGTTACCCTGAAACAGCAACCGGTATTGCCGCTCGCTCTGACGCAGATCCGCCTCGGCGGCTTCCCGGCGCACGCGTTCCGCCGCTTCTGAAACCGCGCGGCGGATGGAGGACGGCAGCCGCTCGCGGTTTTGCTTGAGCACGTAGTCGGTCGCACCAGCCTTGAGGCTTTCAATGGCGGCCAGTTCGCCGATGGTGCCGGAAAGCAGAATGAACGGAGTCGTGGTATTTTTTTCGCGCACCAGCCTGAGCGCATCCAGTCCGGTGAAATTGGGCAGCCGGTAATCCGCCAGAATCAAATCCCAGCTTTGCCGGTCCAAGGCGGTAAGGAAATCCTCGCGCTGCGTGGTCAGCGAAACCTCCGCCGCGATGCCTGCGTGCGCCAACTGGTCGCGCACCAACTTCGAGTCCTCCGGATTGTCTTCCAGATGCAGGATGCGGAGCGGTTCTTTAATTGCTTTGATTGCTGGGTCAGTCACGGAAAATGCTCCGCACAAACAAACACCCCGCCGCCCAAAAGTAAAGCGGGATGATGCAGCGTGAGGTTCTTCTTTTTCGCCGTTGACATTCCGGCGCGTTTCTTTAGGCTCTCCGGCTCTTTAGAAAACAAACTCATAGATTTATAGAATTATGCCGAATACGAAGTCAGCCGAACGCCGGATGCGTAACAGTCAGCGCAAGAACCTCCAGAACAGCCGCGTCAAATCGCTGTTGCGCCGCAAGGAAAAGGAATTCCGCGCCACCGTCGTCGCCGGCAAAACCGAAGAAGCCATCAAGCTCCTCCCCGGCGTTCACTCCGCGTTCGACAAGGCCGTAAAGGTCGGCGCCATCACCCGCCCCACCGCCAACCGCAAGAAATCCCGCCTCGCGATTTCCATCAAGGCCGTCCGTCCCGCTGCCAAAAAGTAGGCGACCGGTTGGTTTGCATTTTTCTTTGCCCACAAGCTGTGGCTTAATCGCCGCGCATGCGGGCATTTTTAATTATCTTCATCGCGGTATTTTCCGGGCCGGCCACCAGCCGGACGGAAACCGCATTCACGTCACTGCCCTGGTCCGGTCAGACGTTCATCCATGACCCGTCCACCATCGTCAGCGATCATGGCAGCTACTTTATCTTCGGCACCGGTCCCGGCATCCGCACGAAGTCCTCGCCCGATTTATCCCGCTGGACTGCCGGCGAACCCGTCTTCCGCTCGGCGCCAGCCTGGATTACCAATGCCGTTCCTGATTTTACCGGCTACGTCTGGGCGCCGGATGTCATCCGGTTAAACGGAAAGTTTTTCCTCTATTATTCCGCGTCGGTCTGGGGCAAGAAAACCTCGGTCATCGGTCTCGCCACGAATCCCGCGCTCGACCCAACGGCGACGAATCATCTCTGGACCGATGGCGGCGAAGTCCTCCGCTCCACGAAACAAACCCCTTTCAATGCCATCGACCCCAGCGTGATGCTGGACACCGACGGCAAGCTCTGGCTCGCGTTCGGTTCATACTGGCAGGGCATTTTTCTCTCCGAACTGGATCCGCACACCGGCCACCGCTTCGCCACCAATTCCCCTTTGTTTCATCTGGCCTGGAATCACTCCATCGAAGCCGCGTGCCTGACGCGGCACCAAGATTATTATTATCTCTTCGTCAACTGGGGCCAATGCTGCCAGGGCACTAACAGCACCTACGAAGTCCGCGTCGGGCGCGCGGCAAAAATCACCGGTCCCTATCTCGACCGCGAGGGCAAAGCACTCACCGACGGCGGCGGGTCGCCGTTTCTGCAAAGCCACGGGCGCTTCATCGGCCCCGGCCACATCGGCATCCTGGCCGCCGGCGATGAAACGCGCTTCAGTTATCATTATTACGATGCTGAAACACAAGGCCGCTCCCGCCTCGCGCTCGGCCGGATTGATTGGACGGACGGCTGGCCGGTGGCGGTGAAATAATTCACCACGCCCGAACTTTTTATTTTGACCCCGGACTGTTATCCTCACCGCCTGTGTTAAGGACGTTGCGCAAAGCCGAGTATGCCGAGCTGATGATTTTATTTTTCATCCAGGCGGCCGGCATGGCGATCTGGTTCGTCCCCCTGGGCACCATCCTGGACGCACACGGGTTGCACGCTATCAAACCCTACGCCTTCGCCGCCTCCGCCGTGGCTGCGTTTATTTCCCCGCTCGGCTTCGGTGCGATGGCCGACCGGCATGTGCCCCCGGCGATGGTCCTGCGCGGACTCGCCCTGGCCACGTCCGCCAGCCTGACGCTCATCAGCACCGCCATGCTGTATCACTGGAACGCCTGGCTGATATTGTTGTTCATCCAACTCTTTTACCTCGCCTACGCGCCGATGTTCAGCATCTCCACCGCGCTCGTGCTGGCGCGCCTGCAGGATGCAAAGAAGGAATTTGGCCCCATCCGCTCCCTCGCGACCATCGGCTGGATGGCGGGCGCGCTGCTCATCAGCGCCTTGAGCCTGGACCGCTCGGCCTATGCGGGCTATCTCGGCGCAGTCGTCTGGCTGTTGGTGGCGGCTTTCACCTGGTTCCTGCCCATGCTCGTGGTGCCGCCCGCGGCGGAACATCTTTCCTGGCACGAGCGGCTCGGCCTCGACGCCCTCACGCTCCTGAAGAACCGCGACATCCGCGTGGTCTTCATCGTCACGACCCTGTTCAACATCCCGCTTGCCGCGTTTTACCCCTATGGGCCGACGCATCTTCATGACCTCGGCTTCACCCACACCAGCGCGTGGATGAGCCTGGGGCAAATCACCGAGATCATCGCCATGTTCAGCCTCGCGTGGCTGCTGGTGAACTGGCGGCTGAAATGGATCTTTGCCTGCGGCCTCGGCTTCGGCGTGGCGCGTTTCGCGTTCAGCGCGCTGGACACGAAAGATTCGCTACTGCTAGGCGTGACGCTGCACGGCGCGTCGTTCGTGCTAGTGTTCATCACCGCGCAGATCTTTCTCGAACAGCGGGTGGACCCAGCCTGGCGCACCCGGGCGCAAGCGCTGTTCACGCTGCTCAACGGCGGCATCGGCAATCTCATCGGCTATCTCGGTAGCGGCTGGTGGTTCAATGCCTGCACCCGTGCGCCCGGCCACACGGATTGGCGGCTGTTCTGGGGGATGCTCTCGGCGCTGGTCGCGGCGGTGCTGGGTTATTTTATGTTCGCGTATCGCGATCAAGGACTGGCGCGGATAAAACCCCGCACCTCGCAGGACGCATGAACCTCTTCCCGATGTTTCAATTTCCTAAAAGAGTCTGGACCAGCCGGATTTCCTTCCTGCTGGCGGGCCTCGGTTGCTGGTTGCTGGCGTTTCCATCCGGTGCCGCGACCAATCTGGTCGCCGCCCTGCCTCCCGACATGCTTGCCTATCATCTGGCCACGAACGCCGTGGGCCGCGCGCAGCAATTCAACGGCAGCCGCGAGGACATGGTAGAATTGCATGCGCCGCTTTCCCTTGAATTAAACCGATTCTTTGAACCGGCATGGTCCCACAATTTCTGGCTGAAAGGTGTGCAGGGTTTGAGCGCCACCTGCATCGGCTTCCGCAATTGCAATAATGGCCAGGGGCTCGTCACCCTGGTTTCGCCGCGCCATTATCTCTGCGCCACCCACATGCATCCGGAAGGCCGGGACATCGCCTTTTTAGACACGCTCAACCGGCTGCATTGGCGCAAAACCCTGCAGCGCCTCGATGTGACGAACGACACGTCCGTCGGGCTCCTAGACGCAGACCTGCCGCCGGGCGTCGGCTTCCTGCCGGTGTTGCCCGATGATTACACCAACTATCTGCCCACCACGCCGGCAAGCATCGTGCAAGGCATCGGCATGAATCAGGACATGTGCCTCTTCAGTCAACCCCTGACACTCGCCTATCCCGACTATGTGGTCTGGGACAGTCAGCGGCCGGTGCCCTCAGGTCTGGGCACGAACTGGAATGTGACCATCCGCGGCGGCGATTCCTCCAGCCCCGCCCTGCTGCTCGTCGGCAATCAACTCGTCCTCGTCTCGCACAACTTCACCGCGAACAGCGGCCCCAACTACGCCCATCAAATCCCCGCCATCAACCGGGCCATGCACCAGCTTTCGGCCAGCAACCACCTGCGCTCTGACTATCAACTCACGCCGTTCCCGCTGACCAACTGGCCGGTGTGTCACTAACCACTGTTTTATGTTTCGCGCCCATTGGCTGATCCCGTTACTGGCGGTTCTGGTCTTAACGGGTAGCACCACGACGTCGCGGTTTTCGATTAGCCGGGTCGAGTTCGGCCATCCGATCTGGACGGACGGCCAGCGGCGCGCGGGCGTGCTATTTCAGGACGGCGCGCAATCGTTTCCGGTGGCGGGCGGAACCTTGTGGACTTTCGGCGACACATTCGTCGGGCACCCGCTGCCCGGCCAGCCGCCGCAAAACCCGCAGATCACCGGTGCACAATGGTGCACGGTCGCGTGGCTGCCAGCGGGCCAAACTAATCTCCCGCCCTTACTGGCATACGTCACTGGCACGAACGGTCTGGCGGCGGGCCCGCTAAAGTTGCTTCCCGAAGAGTCGGCAAAAACCAACCGGCTCTGGCCCGCCGGTGGTATCAGTCTCGGAGCGCGGACATATCTGTTTTATACCAAGATCGAAATCAACACGAATCCGCCACCTTGGAATTTTCGAGGCGTCGGCAGCGGCCTCGCCGTGGCCGAGCAGCCCTGGTCATCCTTTGCCCGTTTGTGCCCCGGCGGCCGATGGCAGTTCCCCGTGGAGCCGGTGCAGATTGTTCGTGACGGCCGCTATCTCTATCTTTTTGAGATCAGCCACGACCCCCAAGGCCTGATTCTCGCGCGCGTGGCCGCGCCCCAGATCGAGGATCCGGGCGCCTATGAATTTCTGACCGACCATGGCTGGTCCACGAATCGAGCCGGAGTGAAAGTGATCCTGCGCGAGGCCTACGGGCAAGTGTCCGTCGTCTGGAATACCACGCGGAGGAATTATCTGATGGCGACCTCCTCCGATATTTTCCATCCGCAGGAAATCCAGATGCGCGAGTCTGCACAGCTTGCGGGTCCGTGGAGTGCGCCAGTGCGCATCGCTGTTCCCGAAATGCCCGGCAAAAAGACGACGCTCATTTACTGCACCTACCTGCATCCTGAATTGAGTTCGCCGGCCGCTTCCCGTTGGGTGCTGACCTGTTGCCGAATGCTGGCCGGCAGTTGGGAATTAAGCAATCCCGAGTGGCTCACCGTCACACTCGCGCCATGAACCCGCCTCCCTAGCTCGCGAGAATCGTCTCGATGTGCGCCAGTTCCGCCGCGCTGAACGCCAGATTCTTCGTCGCGCCCACGCAATCATCCACCTGCGACACTTTGCTCGCCCCGATGAGGGCGCTCGTCACCACCGGTTGCCGCAACACCCACGCCAGCGCCAGTTGCGCCAGCGTCTGGCCACGCGCCGCCGCCACGTCGTTCAGCTTTTTCGCCTTTGCGATCACCGCGTCCGTAATGTCGGCCGGCCGAAGAAACCGTTGATCATGACCCGCCCGCGAATCGGCGGGTATTCCCTTGAAATAGCGGTCGGTCAAAACGCCCTTGCCCAGCGGCGAGAATGCCGTGCAGCCGATGCCCTCGTTTTCGAGCCCGCGCAACAGCTCCGGTTCCACCCAGCGGTCCAGCATGGAATAACGCGCCTGATGGATGAGGCACGGCGTCCCGAGTTCACGCAGGATCTTCGCCGCGCGGAGCGCTTCTGGGGCGGGATAATTCGAGATACCCGCATAGAGCGCCTTGCCATTCTTCACCGCATGGGCGACGGCGCCCAGCGTCTCTTCAAGCGGCGTCTCGGGATCGAGACGATGCGAATAAAAGATGTCCACATAGTCCAGCCCCAACCGCTTGATCGACTGGTCGAGCGAGGCGAGCAGATATTTACGCGAACCCCATTCGCCATAGGGCCCGGGCCACATGTAATAGCCCGCCTTCGTCGTGATGATCAATTCATCGCGCCACGGCCGGAGATCGTTCTGCAAAATCTTGCCAAAAGTCGTCTCCGCCGCGCCGTCGGGCGGACCGTAATTGTTCGCGAGATCAAAACAGGTGATGCCGAGGTCGAAGGCCCGGAGCGCGATGGCGCGGGCGTTGGCGTAGGCATCCTGCGCGCCAAAATTATGCCACAGCCCGAGCGAGATCAGCGGGAGCCTGAGGCCGGAACGGCCGCAACGGCGGTAAAAGTCTTTCGCTGCATAACGGATAGATGCGGGTGAATACATGTGATGCAATGATTGAGCGAATTATCGTTCCCCGATTATTCACCGGCGCGAAATAGAAGTCGAGCGAGGAGCGCCAGTGGCAGTGACCTCATTGCAACCTTGTTATCCGCCGCCGTGGCTTGCCATCTTGCTTGACTCTAGCAAAGTATTTGTCAATCTGCGGCCTGCCTTTTGACGGAGAGATGGCCGAGTGGCTGAAGGCGCTGGTTTGCTAAACCGCGAAGACTAGGACGAACTGCTTCCGAAGAAATCCACAAAAACACTAATTAATCAATGTTAGCAACAGAAACGCGCGTTTTTCGATTTTCAAAACATTAAGGAATTTGAATGGAAAAAGTGGCTCAACAGCCCGTTTTTTAAGCCGAAATGGCTCAACAGTTGGCTCAACTTTTATACTCCTGATCAGGGCGGGTGTTTATACCGGTTCAAGAAACCAGTGCCGGCAGGGTCAAGGGACAGCGGACGGGCCATAAAGACGCGCCGTTTGGTGGGATGTATATGCAAGAAACGCCGTTCTAGCGGGCGCGCGCTGCCTTGAACGAATCGCATCTGTGATCCGGTTTCACCGTATAAACCGTTCCTGGGTTCGGGTTCTTTTCCAGCACCGTTGCGTTGACGCACATGAAGCTGCCGTTGAACGGGTGAGCGTGATGGCACACGGAGCAAGTTTCCGGCGGAAGTATATTTTTGATGGCAACCGGCTCGCTGGACTGCCGTCGCACCTCTTGAAATTGTTTCCGCCAGTTCTCCACCCGTTCCATAACTAGCTTTTCTGCACCCTGCTCGGTGGGCTTGTAAAAGGTTTTGTCCACGCCGAGATAATCTTGGGCGACGAAATGGTCGGGGTGGTCGTGGGCGTATTCGTAGTCGGAATCGCTTCCGGGCTTGGTGACCCCTGGGGAGTGCTGGTCACGCAGTTTCTTGAGAAAGGGAATCGTGCGGTTGGTTTTCACGTCTTTGATGGCAGCGGTTATCGAAACACACGCACTGTTGCTCTTCGGCGCGGTGGTGATGTAAATCGTCGCTTGTGCCAAAGCATGTTTGGATTCCTCCAAGCCGAGGAATTCCGCAGCCCGCAATGCCGCGGTTGCCAGCATCAATGCGGTCGGGTCGGCTAGGCCAACATCTTCCGAAGCGCAGACAACCAAACGCCTGGCGATGAATCGCGGGTCTTCACCGGCGACAATCATCTTGGCCAGCCAATACAATGATGCGTCCGCGTCGCTACCACGCATGGCCTTTTGGTATGCCGAAGCAGCGTCGAAATGGTCGCCGTCTTCATAGACCACTGCTTTTTGCTGGATGCTTTGCTCGGCGACGGCAAGTGTGATGCGGATCGTGCCGTCCGCATCCGGCGCGGTGGTTATCGCGGCGATTTCCAAAGAGTTCAAAGCCTTGCGGGCGTCGCCATCGGAGATTTTTGCAAGGTGGGACAAGGCGGCTTCATCGGCGGCAATTTTCATTTTGCCCAGCCCACGCTCCTCGTCCTTCAAGGCGCGTTGAAGCAATGCCAGCAAATCCGCCTCGGTCAGCGGTTGGAGCTCGAAAATCTGCGAGCGGGAAACCAGCGGTGAATTGACAAAGAAATAGGGATTATGCGTGGTGGCACCGATGAGTTTGATGCCGCCGCTCTCCACGCCCGGCAGCAAAACGTCCTGCTGAGCTTTGTTGAAGCGGTGAATTTCGTCAATGAACAGAATCGTAGAGGCTCCCTTGTTTTCAAGCCGGACGGCGGCGGCGGCTAGAACGCGGCGCATGTCTTTGACATTGGACTCCACGCCGCTCAACTGCTCAAATTCGGATTCAGTCTCGTTGGCGATGATTTGAGCGAGCGTAGTTTTGCCGGTGCCCGGTGGTCCGTAGAATATCAGCGATTGGATGCGGTCGGCTTCAATGGCACGGCGAAGCAGCTGACCGGGGCCAACGATGTGGGTCTGGCCGGCAAATTCATCAAGGGTGCGTGGACGCATCCGGGCGGCGAGTGGCTGGTTTTTGGACGCCTTTTTTTCCACTTTGGGAGCAATTTCCGCAGCGGATTTGGATGATTTCGAAGATTTGCGCGGTTTTGGCAATTCCTCTACTGAGAACAGCGCGGGATCTTGTTTGTCGTTCGGCATGGCAAAAAAGCAGCAATTTTCAGGCCTATTTCGGGATTCACCTCACCGGAAGCGTCTCAAGCTGTGGGCATTTCGAGCAAACCAGTACCACTGCCATTTCGCCGGCAGCTTCATCAAACTGCGCCAAAAGCCTCAATTGATAGGAGCCGCACGCCAAACATCGCACCGTGAGTTGTTTTTTTTCAATCACTTTCATCCTCATGACGGCGGATGTCACCACGGCCTGTTAAGCTAGGGTTCAACATTAAGAAAACAACCATAACCGAATCATAAATATGGATGAATTTGACGACCTGATCCACGAATTGAAGAATGAATTCGAACCCTCCGTAGTAACCGGCGAAACTTCGTCCGGCATCACTTCAAAAATCAACATAACCGACTGTGATTGCGGCAACCAGTTATTGCAAACCATCGAGGCGATTGCCAGCAATTGGGAGAAGCGAGTGCCCCGGCTAGAGCTTGAATTTAATGAAATCAATCAAATGCCACCGAACGCGGCACTTCGGCTCTATGACATCCTTCAGCGCAAGCCGCAGGGAACCGTTCTTGACTCCAAAGCCCATTCGCCAATCCAGAATTGCGGAATTCTTGTTTGGCTGGCTGCCGACCGCCGCTATATTCGTTCCACCAGTTGGATGTATTTCCGTCCCGCACACAACGGGAAACGGCGGCGGCAGCCTGCACCTTGGGATGACGAACAAAATTGGTGGCGTTTTGAAGAAGAGGAAGCCTCCTTGCCCAATTTCGGAGAAATGGATTACCGCACTGTCCTTCGCCTGATTAACAATTATATGCCGGTCAAAGGGCTGGCGGGCAAGGTGCTGACGCCAGCCCTACTCGATGAATTCTGTCTGCTGGATGCCGGATTGATGAAGGATGCGGTGTCGCTCCAATCATCAGTCCAGCACCAACCGGCAAGCGGTTCCGACACTCACAAGAAAGCCAAGAACACTTTGGCCGCTGGCTTGGGTAAGCACTGCCTGACAGAGAAACGCACTTGGTATATCGAACGGAATGCCCAAGACCGGTTTACACTCAAGGGCGGTTTTTTCCCGTCCGTAATGGCAGATAAACCCGAACTGCGCCTTGAAGACATTCGGATGGATTTTGCGACAAAAGAAGATCTAGTGGCGTTTCTCGAAAAAATCCAGTTCTGCCAGAACAAGGACAAAATTGTCATGGACGGTCACCAAGTGGTAATGGAGTGATCTGAATAATTTTTAGCCGCTTTTCAACGCCGGGCTGGTGGTTCTTCGAGTATTTCAGTCCGCTTGGAAAATGTGTTTGTCAGCCTCAACCTTGGCGCAGACCCGCACCAGGTTGCTGGCGGCAAATGTTTTCAGCCGGGGCAGAAATTTCTCCATCAATTCGGGAATTTCACGTTGCTGATGTCGTAGGGTTTTGGCAGGTGGGTTCAACAGGCGCTCCCGCAACTGCCGGAGTTCTTCCAGCAACGACAGTTCTGTCAGCGATAGCAGGGTTTTCCCGTTGAGAACCTCCGGCCGGCTTTGCTGGATGAGTTTGGTGAGTTCCTGATTGCCGGTCCGTAACCAGTTGATTTGCTCCTCGAATCTTCCATGAGATTCCATGTCATCGGTCCTGATGTGGCGGTCCAGCAGGATGGAAACGCACCGGGCCAACAGAGCTTCCAGTATCTGACAGCCACGAAGAATGACGCCGATATTTCTGGTGATATTCGTGGATTTAGTATTTTCCCAAGCTTGAAATTTCAATCTCGCCCATTTCAACCCCTCGGTCAGGGATTCACCTTCAGGCACCACCGCAAGTTTGTTCGGCGGCGGATTTTTGGGAGCAATTCGCGCGGGGTCTTTCAACAACTTGGTCAGGGAAATTCCTGACTGATCCCAATCCCAATGGTAGCCGTTTTTTTTTCGATCAAAATATATCGGATACTGGCAAGTGTCCCGCAGGTAGATAATGTCCCGTATCAGCGTGCGATGGCTGTAGCGCGCCAATCCCTTTGTCTCAACCAACGCATCCGAAATTCCTTGCAATGTGGGGCAATCCAACTCCTCCATCAACTCCAGCACGGCAATGATGCGGTTCATCGCCGTTGTGGTGTGGAGGCTCGCTGGTTTGTTGGGCTTTGTGCGCATGGAAATCAGTGTCAGGGACATGAACCGCTGCTGTCAACCCGGAGACGGCCCGGAGCGTTAATAATATTCGCGGCGACGGAGCCAAGTATAGAATGCGGCAACATCAGCCTGGTTCAATTCTGCGCCATTGACCATGAGCCGACTGGCCTTGATGAACATGGCACCTGGCTGGATTCGCCTTCCCAACCGGGGACAGGTTTGAACAGACCAGGCCTCAGCCGAAGACGGGACTTCGCATTCGAGCAGGAATTGGATGACCGAGACTTCCGCCAAGTGCGGTATCCGCCGGTTGACGCCCGCATACTCGAACCCAACAAACTGGCTCCATTCATCCAAATGAAGGTGGTTCGTTGGATTCCACAGCAACCGGAACGCAGACCGCCCCTTTGCCGTGGCCCCAAGTAAGCGATCCAAGGTTCGAATCAGTCCCAGAATGATTTCGCTGTGGTTTTTCCCGACACCATCCTTCACTTTTTTCAACTGTTGACGGGCTTGATTGACGACTTGGTTCTCTCTTGAACTGATTCGGACGCTTCCGGCTTTTCTGGCAGGCGATCGTTGGAGAAATCGACGGGTCAGCGGCAGGTTGTGCCGCAAGAAATCCCAAATCCGCCAGACGGAACCGGCACAAGCCGCCGGGACGTGTCCGGTGGCCACCGCCTTGTCCACCACCAGTGACACCATTTGCAGTTCCGGAATCTCTTGCCAAGGTTTGGCCACCAGATTTGAGCGTCCGGAAAACACTTGTCCAGTCAAACCGTCAATGGTCAGCCAATCGCCCTCTCGCAAAGCAGTGCGTCCCTTAACCCGCAAGGCACCTGATTCAATATCCCAAATTCCCGGAAAACCGGCCACGCACGGTTGGCACCGCTGCCGGCAAACCAAGGCGGCATGACTTGCGATTCCGCCATCGGTGGTCAAAATCCCTGCAAAGCCGGAAGAAGTTTGGAATTGCCGGCGTTCCAGTTCCGGAATGACCCAAATCAGCGGGTCTCTTGTTTTACGCAATTTCGCCGGATCAGCTTGGAAACAAATCCTGCCAGAAGCCGCCCCTGTGCCGGCTGGCATGCCGGAGCCAAGAAATCTTAATTGCCGTTCATTCTCCGGCGTCGGGAGCAACAAAGCAGCGACATCGGCGGGAGAGATTCGTTCCAAAACTTCAGCGGGAGAAATTTGCCCTTCCATCAAGAGTTGGAATTGCACCCGGATATTGGCCAGCGGCGACATCCTCAAATTGCCAACATGGCCAATATATAATTTTCCGCGTTCAACCGTGAAATCGAATCCCGCTGCGTTCCGCAAATAACGTTCCGCAGCCGCGCCTGCTTCCTGCAATGGTTTGCGGAGATGCGGTGGAACGGATTTTCGTGGCATATGCGCTAGATTATGCGGCCAGTTTAGGAGCCGCTGTTGCCAGCGCAAGTTGTAAGCACAAACGAATCACAATGCCCTCGAACATCAAGCCTCTTTGCGCCGTTTTTTCGTCCTTGTTTTCCACTCCTTGCAAAGGAGAGCCACAGCTTGTTGGGAACGCTCGGCTCCCGCACTGCAATGAATGAGAACGGGTTTGGGCAGGTGTTCAAAAGCCACCCGCACCCGATCCAGCAGAATCCGACTGGAAACCGGCACCCCGTCGTCAGCGTGGGCGACTTCCCGCACCCGCAATCCGGCCTCAGCATAATAATCCAGCAGGGGCCGGCCAAGTCGCCGGTAATAAACCGCCATTTCGTCCTCCACCAGCAGGTTAATCACGGAACGGATGCCTTGCCTTTTGACTTCCTTAAACCAGTCTTCCACAGCCTCCGGCGGAACCGAGCGCAGCGGGAACCCCGGCCGCTCGCCGTGGGCGAGAACGCCTGGAATTGCCCAGTGAATTATTCCAACTGGCATGTCGTCTGCTGGATTTGGTTTCAAATCAGGCCCATACTACCTGTGCAAAGGGCAGATGCAAAGTTCGAGGGTGATATTTGGTCGGACAGATATTTTCGAATCCGGACGATTTATTCAGCCAAGTGACAGCGGATGTCATGGGGACTCTGGTAACCTGCATCTCATGAAGCTGAAATCAATTTTGAAGTTGCCACGAAATCAAAGGGTTCTACGATTAGCACCACACTTGAAAGCAACCGCCAGCAACTGAATGGGCAGCGACATTTTTGCCAATGAATGTTGGACAACCGCACGACGCAATCACCACCCCCCTCATAAATTATGCCGCGCCAACAGCCATCGCCAAAATCCCTCCGGCCCGACGCGCTGGCAATTTTTACCGACCGCATCGCTGAACAGGAGATTTTACGCAAGATATTGGCACCCGGTCCATCTGCCCTGCTTGGCGCATCGGCCTTGCTGACCCAATTTTATGGTGTGGGGGGCGTTGGCAAATCCACGCTTTGTCAGCGGGCTTGTGAAATTGCTTCCGCTGAATTCAAAGATGCAGCTCGGGTGATTGCCACCAGTTTTGACGACAGTCGGTGGAAAGAGGGATCGGCCTTCACCGAAGTTTCGGCAGAACTTTGCCGGTGTTTGGCAGGACAGAAGATTGTTCCTCGGCTTACGCTTGCGCTCCTCTCGTTACACGGCCAGCAGACCGGACGCAACGGTGAAGTTGTGGGCGGTTTGGACTCTGGCTGGGAGATGGCCTTCACGGCGATGGAAAAGGGGGCTGACCTGACCGGGATACCCGGTCTGGGGATGATGGTCAAGGGTGCCCAATGGGTTCGGGAACGGTCTCACCGGCAGTCTTTGCGCCAGCGGTTGACCGACCTTGGCCTCTGGCCGGAGGAACAGTATGGCAAGCTGAACATCCTTGATTTGGAGAAGAAGCTGTCCAGTGCGTTGTATTATGATCTGTTGGATTGGCTCAAGGAAAACCCCGGACAGCACGTCCGGTTGCTGCTGGATGGGTTTGAACGGCTGCAAAGCAGCGAACGCCGGGAAGACTCCCAGCGGCGGTTGCAGGACTTCATCGGCTATTTCGCCGGCCCGGACGAACGTGATGCCTGCGACCGTTTCCGCGTGGTCATCTTCGGTCGCAATCAGCTACGCTGGGACGAAATCTACGAAGACCCGACCTGGCGGGACTATTGGAATCTGCACCTGCTGGGCGGACTGGCCGAAGCGGACGCGCTGGACTTCTTGAAGAAAACTCGAACCTGGCTCGCCTCCAAGGGGCAGTCGGCGCTGGCCGAGGCGCTGGTAAAATACGAGGAGAAGATTTTGGATGCCTCCGATGAAACCAAGGGTGGGCAGCGAATCTTTTATCCTTTTTACTTGAATCTGGCCGTGGAACTGGTGGAACGGGCGCGGCAATCGGGGCAGGAACTGGAACTGGGGCGGGCACCGGCGGAACTGCAAGACCGGTTCTTTCGCTATCTTGAGCCGCGCGAACTGCGTGCGTTGATGATTTTGGCTTTGTCCGAGGTGTTCGATGAATCGCTATTCGACTGGCTGGCCAGGGAACGCTTGATTGAATATCCGCAGCACTGTTTTCACAGCCAGTTGCGCCGGGAGCATTCGTATTTACAGGCTGTGGAAGGGCGTGAGGGCGACTGGCGTTTCCACCGGTTGATGGAGGACGCGCTGCACGCCCGCTGGCAGAGCACCACCGAGCTTAAACGCGATGGGGTTAATCTGGTCAAACGGTTGATGGATTATTACGGCGCACCCTTATTGGCCCAGCCAGAACGTGACTGGGCCGACCGAGAGGTGGAAGTCTGGCGGCGGGGTATGGAAATCATCGTCAAACAAGGACCCGAGTTGGGAATGCTACCGAAAGCCCTGTGGGAGGATCTGTTAATTTCAAAACCGTGGCTCACGTTTAACAATTATCGCTGCGATAAACATACATTAGACTTCAAGCGACGCATACTTAAGGAAAGAGAGCGCCTCCTTGGTCCTGGGCATCCAGATACATTAAACGATTTAGAGGATATTGCATTGCTATATGGCGAAACTGGCGACTATGACCGTGCCGAGGCGTTACATCGGCAGTTGCTGAAGAGCAGGGAAACAATCCTTGGTCCAGAACACCCGGACACGCTATTCGCGCTGGACAATCTCGCACACCTTCTCTCAGTGCATAAAGATGACTACGAGGGGGCGGAGGCACTATATCGCCGAGGATTAGCGGTCTATGAAAAGACTTTCGGGTCAGAGCACCTGGACACGTTGACTTGTATCAGCACTCTTGGAGTTGTGCTCAGAAGCAAATCTGACTACGAAGGCTCGGAAGCGCTATTACGCCGAGCATTGGCAGGCTACGAAAAGACGCTCGGTGCGGAGCATCCGACTACCTGCAAAAGTGCTGGTGAATTGGGATTCTTGCTTCGTCTAAAGGGAGATATGAAGGCGGCAGTTGCTTTTGATCGGCGTGCGCAAGTTGTTGAAGACGCAGAGGCGCGACGTGAGTTATCCGAAAGCGAAAAGGCATGGGGTGCGGGGCATCCGATGACGCTGATCCACGTCCGCTGCCTTGGACTTAAGCTTTACAGACAGGGAGACAATGAAGGTGCGGAGGCGCTGTTTCGGCGGGCGCTGGCTGGGTATGAAAAAGCGCTTGGCCCAGAGCATCCGTCCACGCTAGACAGCGCAAACGACCTTGGACAATCGCTGAACAATAAAGGTGATAAGGAGGGGGCCGAGGCGCTTTTTCGTCGTGCAGTAGCAGGGTTCGAGAAAGCGCTCGGTCTGGAGAATGGAGACACCTTAAGGAGTATTGATAACCTTGCATCACTACTCGAAGATAGGGCGGATTACAAGGGTGCCGAGGCGCTGTGTCGGCAGGCTTTGGCGGGCTCTGACAAAGCCTTTGGACAGGAACATCCGGATACACTTTGTCGGGTCAAAAGCCTAGCACATGTGCTTGAAGATAAAGGCGACTACGAAGGCGCAGAAACACTGTTTCGCCGAGCTTTATACGGTAGCGAGAAAGTTCTTGGCCCGGAGCATCCTGACACGTTCTATTGTCTTGGCTCACTTGGAGGGGTGCTCTGTAAAAAGGGTGACTACGAAAGAGCAGAAGAAATGTATCTTCGAGCTTTGGCGGGCAGAGAGAAAGTCTTCGGCCAGGATGATCCGGTCACACTGAAGACCGTCGCCTGTTTGGGAGGGGTGTTCCACAATCGGAATAATCATGATGCCAGCGAGCGGCTTTACCGCCGCGCCCTGGCGGCCTACGAGAAGATCGTTGGCCCGGAGCATCCAGAGACGCTGAAAGTCGTCAGTAGCCTTGGGGACTTACTCCATGACATGGGCGACAACGTCGGCGCCGAAGCTATGTGCCGCCGGGCGCTGCATGGTTACAAGAAGACCCTTGGTCCAAAGCATCCCGACACCCTCAAAAGTATGCGCAACCTCGCAGACTTGATCGGGGCGGAAGGCGATTGCGATGGTGCTGAGACTCTGTATCGAGAAGCCCTGGGGGGTATGGAGCAAGCCTTGGGCACTGAGCATCCAGAGACGCTCTTTACCGTGGCCAGGATTGGTTTTCTGCTTTCGACGAAAAGCGATTACGCGAGGTCGGAAGCGATGTATCGGCGAGCACTAGCAGGCTATGAGAAAGCTTTCGGCCCGGAAAACCCTAAAACATTGACCTGCGTGGAGAATCTTGCAGTCATTGTTAAGGCAAAGGGCAATCTGCCGAGTGCAGTCGGGCTGTTGCGCGAGTTTAAGAACAAATCACCTGAATGCTTGACTGGAGTTCGCTACCTCCTCGCCTGCTACGAGTGCCTTTCGGGCAGCGTGGAAGAGGCGAAACGCCTGATTGCCGAGGAAATCGCAGCTAAACCTGCCGCCCGCGAACAAGCGCTGAAGGATGACGACCTGAAAGCAATCCACGATTTCATCCACTATTTGGAACATGCATAGACATCGACAAACAAACCAACCGCATGAACAACTTTATATCTAACCCGCTTTTTCAAGTTACCGAGGAACTTCTGCCTGAAGAGATAATTGCGCTAACGAATTACAAGGATTTGGCCTACCAACTGAACGCCCGCTTGCGTGGTAATAAAGGTGCGGTTCCGCCAGACCCTGTCCAGTGCCGACAGCTTGATTCTGCCATCTGTAAGAGTCGTGTCCTGAAATCAATCCGGCTATTTCGAGCTACTTTCGCTGAAGATTTCGACAGGTTTGTTCGGGACGGTGTCTTTCATGATCCTGCGTATGCCTCGACCAGTCTAAACGAATCCAATCTGGGAGGGCATTTTGTGAGCGGATTCAGTAAACACCCCATCAAGTTGGTGATTTCGTGTCCACAGGGTGCCAACGTGTTTTATTTGGAACTCACCAGTGACAATGGTGAATCTGAAAGTGAATGTCTCTTGCCTCGCTGCGGTCGCTACCGGATTGACGCCGAACTTCCCCTCGTCACGGAGACTAAAGCAATCGCTAAGGCTATGGGGCATGGCAATTATTATCACGCGCAAGGCTTTGAAACGTTGCGGATTATCGAACTCACCCTTCTTATTTCATGAACCCCGTGATCTTCTGTCTTAACACCGCGACCTATTGGAGTCAGCAAGCTCCAATAGCCCCAATACCATGAATCAAGTCACGTTTACCACCACCGTTCAACAGATTCTAACTGCGGAGCATCAGGCAACCGTAACCGGGATTTCTTTGCAGGTAGACTCCCCAACCGTGTTTCTGTTTGATGAACATCATCCGTCTGACGCGTTGATAGAAGACAACATTGCCATCGCCAAGTCGTTAATTCGGATTGCTGGCGTTACGTTGATCGGTGTGGAGGGTTGTGCTGGAGATGGAATTTCCCGCCGAGACCTCATGATGCCAATTCCCAACAGGCACTGTGCGTCCAAGTTAATTGTGAGACCATATTTTCTGATAATTGGTTGACACATTTGTTTTTTGGTTTTGGCGGACGGCGATCAAGTTCTGGCAGCGGAGCCAGGCTTCCACAGTGACCCGCCA
>CAIXPZ010000294.1 GCA_903921455.1 uncultured Verrucomicrobia subdivision 3 bacterium
ACCCCAAGGAGAATGGCGCGCTGATTATTGTCCTGTGGAATGCGCTCATCCTGCACCTGCGCTGGGGCGGCCTCATCCGCGAACGCGGCCTTGCGGTCTGCGCCATCGGCGGCAACATCGTGACGAGCTGGTCGTGGTTCGGCGTGAACATGCTGGGCATCGGACTGCACAGTTACGGCTTCACGGAAGCGGCCTTCAAATGGCTGGTGTTGTTTGTGGTGAGCCAACTGGTTTTCATCGCGCTGGGCCTGCTGCCGGTGACGTGGTGGAAAAGTTTTCGGGCACGGGTGGCTTGATTTTACTTATAGTTTGGCCTATTAATGTTTAGTGGATTTAACGATCATCGTTGAGTTCTCATTATGAGTTCAAACTTCTACAAATTGGTAGTTTTGGTCTTTTTTCTGGTTGCTGGAACCAGAAATGTTCCTGCTCAGATTTATAGCCAACACATCGTTGGCTATGTGAATTCCAGATTCATTGTCGGGAGCAACCTTTTTAATAACCCATTGCAATCAGGCAGCAATACTCTCACTAATCTGTTTCAAATTAGATTTCCCCCTCCAGAAGGCACAAGCGTTTCTTTGTGGAGCCCGACCAATTCTTCTTTCGACACAACAGCTACATATACTAACGGTTCTTGGTCAACCAATCTATCATTGCCACCGGGGACTGGTGCTTTGGTATTTGCCCCATCGCCATTCACCAATACTATCGCCGGTTATTTGCTGAATCACGATGGGAGTCCTTTAACAAATGATCCTGACCTGCATCCTCCTCTTCCGCCGCCGATTTTTTCCGGCCCGGCAGGTGTTTATCTGCTCGGTGACAAGTGTCCAGTCGTCAACAACACCGGCACAAATATCTTTCTGAACATCATTGGGCGGATGCCTTACTTCGGCGAACAGGTGGCGTCTCTGACCAGCACGAGCACCTATCTTGGAAACGGTGCGTGGGATTCAGTTCCCACTTTGGGCGTGGGTGAAGCCGCTTTCTTTACAATTCTGCCAGAGCCGCCACCGTTACTGGCGATTGTTTGTTCTATAAATCAGGCCATCGTATCTTGGCCGTCTGAGGTTTCAGGTTGGACGCTTCAAACCAACGACAATTTGACCGCCGGCACTTGGGGTAATTACGCAGGACCGATTATCAACAATGTCGCGACCAATTCACTGCCAAGAGGGAATATTTTCTTTCGACTCTCGCATCCCTGAATTGCGTAATGCAACAATGACCCAAGGTTTGCAACCGCGAAGAAGAATTACTTGGCCCCGCCGCCCGCAAACTTAATCAGGAAAGCAATCAGCGCCAAAATAACCACGCCGACAATGATGCCGCCGATGATGAAATATTTGTTGGCTTTGTTGGTCTTTTTGGAAAAGGCGGTGTTGGTGTCAAAGCCCGTCGGCCGGCCACCGCTCTGTTCGAGGTCGTTGAGGCTGACACCGCGCGGAATAATCATCGTGGCATCCACCGGTTTTTTAGCCGCCGGTGCCGGCGCGGGCGCCGGCGCGGCTGCTGGCGCGGAAACGGGCTGGCCGTCGTCAATCTTCAGTTCCACCTGGCCGAAGCGAAGCACCTGGCCGGGCTTGAGCACGGTCTCGGAAATTTTTTCGCCGTTGAGAAACGTGCCGTTGGTGGAATTGAGGTCGCGGACAAAAATCTCGGTGCCGCGCAGGAGAATCTCGGCATGCCGGCTGGAGACGGACGGGTCGGCAATCTGAAACGTGTTATCCTCCACCCGGCCAACCGAGGTGCGGTCCACGTTCAACTCGTACGTGCGCCCGGACATGCCTTGATTCAGGATAACAAGTTTGGCCATAGATAACTGGAAATGATTATGGGCGCGGCGCGTTTCAAGTCAAACGCAAATCTGAAAAGCTCACCCGCGTTTCTCAATCAGTTGCCGAAATTCTGCGAATAACGGCGTGGAATCGTGCGGCCCCGGCGCGGCTTCGGGATGATATTGCACACAGAACATCGGCTTGGTCTTGTGCCGCAAGCCCTCTACGGTCTGATCATTCAGATTAATGCGATGCACGGCGACATCCGCCGGCAGCGAGTTCGCGTCCACCGCGAAGCCGTGATTCTGCGAGGTGATTTCCACCTTGCCGGATTCCAAATCCTTCACCGGCTGGTTGCCGCCGCGATGGCCGAATTTCAGCTTGAAAGTTTTTCCGCCGAGCGCCTGGCCGAGAATCTGGTGGCCGAGGCAGATGCCGAAAATGGGAATGCCGCTGTCGAGCAGCGTCTTCACTTCGCGGACGATGTAGCCCAGCGCCGCCGGATCGCCGGGGCCGTTCGAGAGGAAAATGCCCGCCGGCTTGTATTTGAGCGCCTCGGCGGCGGTGGCCGTTGCGGGCAAAACCTGCACGGCAAATCCGTGCTGCCGCAGCCGGCGGAGGATGTTGTATTTCATCCCGTAATCAAACGCGACAATCGGAATGTCAGCGGCGGGCAGCGGCTTGCGGACATTGCGCGCATCGGCGGCTTTCAAGCCGCGCACGAGGTCGAACGCCGCGCTCTGCTCGTCCATTTCATCCCACTTGAACGCCTGCTTGTGCGTCACTTCCTTGACGTAATCCACACCGACAAAAACAAATTCCTTCGCGCGCTTCACCGCCTCCGCGTCGGAGATGTCCTCGGTAGAAATAAAACCGTTCAGCGCGCCGCGCACGCGGAGTTTCTTCGTGAGTGAGCGCGTGTCAATGCCTTGAATTCCCGGAATGCCGTTCTTCTCCAGATAATCCGCAAGTGTCCAGTCCGCACGCCAGTTGCTGACGACCGGCGACAGTTCGCGGATGACAAAGCCCGCCGCGTGCGGTCGCCACGACTCGATGTCCTGCGCGTTCACGCCATAATTGCCGATGAGCGGATAGGTCATCGTCACAATCTGTCCGCGATACGACGGGTCGGTGAGGATTTCCTGGTAGCCTGTCATGGACGTGTTGAAACAGACTTCGCCGCAGGCCGACGCTTTCGCGCCAAAACCCGTGCCGTGAAAAACCGAACCGTCTTCGAGGGCTAAAATCGCTTTCATCAAATTTTCCAATGCTAAAGATTTGTGCGCGCCGGTTCAAGGACGAAGCCGTTGGCCATCCGTGATTGCTG
>CAIXPZ010000295.1 GCA_903921455.1 uncultured Verrucomicrobia subdivision 3 bacterium
ATGGTTCCGCGCAGTTCAAACCGGCAGGCGAGCTTTTGCGGATGCTCGCTTTCAATGCCGGCGCCTTGCGGAAAATACGGCGGGCTGCCGGTGATGAGATCAAATTGTTCGTCGGCGCGGAGAATGTTTGGTTCGCGAAAATCGCCTTCACGGATTTCGTAACGGTTTTCAAGGCCGTTGTAGCGCGCAGACTTTTTCGCGAGCACCACGCTGTCGCTTTGAGCCTCGACGGTGACAAATTTTGCGCCGGGCAGCCGCCACGCGCAGATCATACCGACGGTGCCGAGGCCGCTGCCGAGGTCGAGCACAGTTCGCACCGTCGAGCACCAGCTCGTGCCATACCACGCCGTCAAAATATCGTCGGTGGAAAACCGGTGGCCGTCGCGCAATTGAAACAAGCGGAAATGTCCGCTGATGGCATCGAGCGTTTCGTGCGGTTCAACGGTGATGCCGGAACTTAAGCCGGGCGGAACGATACCCGGTTTCGCCCAGCCCTTGAAATGCGTTGTAGGAGTCGAGGTGACGAGACTCAAATCTATTTCTTCGTTCAGCGTTTTCATTTGATTAGAGACTCCTCACGTCGTCTCCTACAATTTATTTTTGCGCGGCTCGATGTGGATGAGCACATCGCGGACGGACGGGACTTCCGCGCGCACTTTGTTTTTCACTTCATGGCCGAGGCGATGGGAATTTTCCACGGTCATCTGCGGGTCAACTTCGAGGTGCATGTCCACAAAGAATTGATAGCCCATCTTGCGCACGAAACATTTTTCCACGCCGTCCACGCCGGGAATCGTCTCCGCGACGGAGCGGATTTTTTCGATGAGTTCGCGGTCGGGCGAACGATCCATCAGCTCATTGAACGCCGGACGCAGCAGCCGCCAGCCGTTCCACGCGATGACGGCGGCGGCGGCGACGGCAGCCCAATTGTCCGCCGCCTCGTAGCCCTTGCCGCCGATGAGCGAAATGCTGATGCCGATGAACGCCGCCGACGAGGTGATGGCATCGCTGCGATGATGCCACGCATCCGTTTCCACGGCGGAACTGGAAACGGTTTCGGATTCGCGCAGCACGAAGCGGAACAAAGTTTCTTTCACGCCGATGACAATGATGAGAATCACCAGTGTCCACGGCGAAGGTGCGATACGCGGTGCATTTAATTCGTGCAGCGCGTTGAAGGCAATCCACACTGCCGCGAGCAGCAGCATGACAGACACGATGGCGGCGGAAAGTGGTTCAGCTTTGCCGTGGCCGTAAGGATGATCTTCGTCCGGCGGCGTCTCGGCGACCACAAGGCCGCGCCAGACGATGATGGAACTGAAGATGTCCGCAAGCGATTCGACCGCGTCCGCGATGAGCGCCTGCGAATGGCCGAGGATGCCCGCGAGAAATTTCGCGACAGTCAGCGTGACGTTCGCGGCGAGGCCGAGGAACGTGGCGCGCAGGCTGCGTTGCAGGCGGGCGGTTGACACGCGGAAATTATTAACCGCGAAATGTGTGAAAAGACACGAAAAAGAAATGTAGCCGCGCTTGTAAAAGCGCGGATTCGGCGTTTTCACAAACGCCGCTACAAAATCAGATCAGGTGGCAGAACATCGCGTCGCGGAGCTTCGGCTCGAACCAGGTGCTTTTGGGCGGCATGATACCGCCGGCGTCGGCGATCTCCATGAGGTCTTCGATGCTCGTCGGAAACATCGAGAAGGCGCAGGCGTATTCGCCGCTGTTCACGAGCTTTTCCAGTTCCGCCGTGCCACGAATACCGCCGACGAAATTGATCTTTTTGCTCGTGCGCGGATCGTCAATGCCGAAGATGGGCGCGAGGACGTGCTTTTGCAGCAGCGTCACGTCGAGGCCGTCAATCAGGTTTTTGCCCAGCGTGAACTCGCGCTTGAAGGTCAGCCGGTGCCACCTGCCTTCAATAAACAGGCCGAGCTGGTGTTTGCCTTTCGGCGTGGCGTCGCCGACGCGGATGGTTTCAAAAACTTTCTCCAATTTGAGGATCAATTGCTGCGGCGTCAGGCCGTTCAAATCTTTCAGCACGCGGTTGTAGGGCAGAATCTGCATCTGGTTGTGCGGAAAAATCACGGCGAGGAATTGTCCACTGTGGCCTGCGCCATTGCGCGATTTGAAAACGCGCCCCGCCGCCGCGCTGCGATGATGTCCATCAGCGATGTAAAGAAACGGAATCTGCGCGAACTGCACCTCGACGAACGAGATTTCATCCGCGCCGGAAACCGTCCATGACGTGTGGCGCACGCCGTCCGCGCCGGTGAAATCCACGGCGGGCGTCTCGGAAATTTTCTTCGCAACAAATTCGTCGAAGGCGGCGACGGCGCGATACGTTAGGAACACCGGGCCGGTCTGCGAATTGAGCGCCTCGATGTGGCGGACGCGGTCGTCTTCCTTGTCGGGGCGGGTCAGCTCGTGCTTCTTGATGATGTTCGCCAAATATTCCTCGCAGCTCGCGGCGGCGACGAGGCCGACCTGCGCGTGCTTGCCCATGACTTGCCGATACAAATAAAAATTCGGCTTCTCGTCCTGTTTCAGCGCACCTTGCGAAATGAGTTTCTGAAAATTCTCCGCACCCTTGCCATAAACTTCCGGCGAATACAAATCCGTGCCGGGCGCGAGATCAATCTCCGGTTTGCTGACGTGCAGAAAACTCAACGGCTTGCCGGCAGCCATTGCGCGCGCCTCGTCGGACGACATCACGTCGTAGGGCAGTTCGCAGATTTGGGCGGCGCGTTCGGGTTGCGGTCGCAGGGCAGCAAAAGGTTTTAAGTTAGCCATAAAAATTGCGTCGTGAAGATACGTTTGGCGCGCGGCAAAGGCACGCAGAATTTCCCGGAAAAATAACTTGTCACTGGGGAATTCGCTGATACGCTTTGCGGCTCTTTAACGAAAGAAAATTATATGGCACGCATTTGTGAATTGACCGGCAAACGCCCGATGAAGGGCAGTATCATTTGGCGCTCCGGTAAAGCCAAGAAAACTGGCGGTATCGGCACGCATATCACCGCGATCACCAAGCGCAAGTTCCATGTGAATTTGCAGCGCGTGAAGGCGCTCTTGCCCAGCGGCGAGGTCCGCTACATCCGCGTCGCGGCGACCGCCCTTAAGCAGGGCCTCGTCACCAAGGCGCCCAAGCGCACCTGGAAAAAGGGCGACGAAGCCAAGAAGAAGGCGTAATTTCCTCCGGCGAGGATAGAGAATTGAAAATGAAAAATGGCGTTCAGCAATGAACGCCATTTTTCTTTTCCATCATCTATCCTCAATCTGCCATCCTCGTTTTCATCTCCCCTTCGTCCACTTCATCGTCGCGCGCTTCATCTCGCGATCGGACTCGCGTTTCTTGATGTCGTCGCGTTTGTCGAAGGACTGCTTGCCAGTGCCCACGCCGAGCGAAACTTTCACCTTGCCATTCTTCCAGTAGAACGCCAGCGGGAACAGCGCGTTGCCCTTCACCGCCGCGAGGCCGAACAGTTTTCGAATCTCCGATTTGTGCAGCAGCAGTTTGCGCGGCGCTTTCGTCTCGTGGTTCTGGAGGTTGCCGTGCGAATACGCGTCAAGGTGCGCGTTGTAGAGCCAGACCTCGTCTTTCTCCACGCGCGCGAAGGCGTCGGCAATCTGGCCTTTGCCGGCGCGCAGCGACTTGACCTCCGTGCCATGCAGCACGATGCCCGCCTCGAACGTGTCGAGGATGTGGTAATCCCGGCGGGCTTTATGGTTGGTCACGATGTCGGCCATGAACTGAATCTTTTGCGCAGCTTACGCGGATTTTGGGAAATAAAAAAGCCGGAAGAATAAATCCTCCGGCTTTTGTAAAGTTTCAGGCGGCGCTTAATGCTTCTTGCGCTTCTTCGCGATCGGGCGGACAGCGGCTTTTTCTTCCGGCATTTCCCAGCCCATTTTTTTCTCGATGATTTCCGTCAGCGCGACATCGGCGAGGCCCATGCTGGCCGGCACATCCACGAGCGGGCGGCCCAGACCGCCGCCGCCGGCGTTCAGTTGGCGCACGCGGCGCGACACGATGTTCACCAGCACGTTGGGGTTACCAACAATCTCCAGGGCTTTTTTGCAAAGTTCAGCGTTCATTATAGTTTCAGAAAACGAGCGGGTCAGAATACCAGCCGCGCGCTTCAAAGCAATCTTAAAAATTCCCTTCTCACTTGCCCGCGTTTCCGGCATTTTTGGTGGATAACTTTATGGCCGCACCAAAATCCTTCGACCTGAACCAATTCCTCGCCACGCGCACCGAGACCGTCAACGCCGCGCTCGACAAATTCCTGCCCAGCGAGAAGACCAAGCCCGCCACCATCCACAAAGCCATGCGCTACTCGCTGTTCGCCGGCGGCAAACGGATGCGCCCCGCCGTGCTCCTGGCCGCCGCCGAGGCTTGCGGTGGCAGCGACGCAGCCGCCATGCCGCTCGCCTGCGCCGTCGAGTGCATCCACACCTACTCGCTCATCCACGACGATTTGCCCGCGATGGACAACGACGATTTCCGCCGGGGCAAACCGACCAACCACAAAGTTTTCGGCGAAGGCATCGCCGTGCTGGCGGGCGACGCGCTGTTGACGCAGGCGTTTGAGATCGCCGCGCAGGCCAAGGGCTGGCCGCGCTATTCGCACAAGGATTTGATTCTGGAAATCGCCAAAGCCTCCGGCTCCTTACAACTCGTCGGCGGGCAGGTCGCGGATTTGGAAGGTGAGAACAAAAAACTTTCCCTCGCCGAATTGAAGTTCATCCACGAGCGCAAGACCTCCGCCCTGCTCTGCTGTTCCGTGCGGCTCGGCGGCATGAGCGCCAACTGCACGCCCGCGCAGCTCGCCGCGCTGACCGACTTTGGCTACAACGTCGGCCTCGCGTTCCAAGTGATTGACGACATCCTCGATGTGACGCAGACCAGCAAGCAGCTCGGCAAAACGGCGGGCAAGGACGTGGCCGTGCAGAAGGCGACTTATCCGGCCATCGTGGGCCTGGAGAAATCGCGGAAGATCGCGGCGCAACTGACGGCCAAGGCGTTTGCCGCGCTGAAAATCTTCAAAGGCCGCGCCGTCGCCCTCGAAGCGCTGGCGGAATTTCTTTTGAAAAGGGATAAATAAATTAAATGAGCGAACAAGATAAAAAATCGCTTGTTGAAAGATATTATACTTGGGAGAAACTTGTTCTTGTCACCGCTCTGCTGTTGATTTTCTGGCAGATTTTCGGATTAAGTGACGCAACTTCATTGCCGCTTTTAGACGTAAAACTGCGAGACCCAAGCAAGTTCCCGCTCGTTGTCAGCATAATTCTAGCAGTCGAGTTTCTTTTTTTGTTAATTGAGTGGAAACAATCCGAGGAAGTTGCTCGCCATAATTTCGTGGCCAGATTTCGTTTCAACGCTGTTTTAATTTTAGCCGTAGCCGCAATTTGGATAAATCTACCGACTTTGACTAAAGGAACGGCACTCGCCGAAGTTTCGCGTCTTTGGTTTGTTTTTTATCTTTTCATCGGACTCGCAGTCGGAGCTTTAACGTCCGTGTTAATTTTTGCGACTTTAATGATTCGCTCTAACGAGGAAACAGCTAAATTCCCACTTTCTCCAATTCCAGTCGCCACGCGATGTGTTTATATGAGTTGCTGGCCGATGGTGTTGATTTTGTTGTCTATTTCTTATGTGGCAAGTTGCCACGCACCTTTCGCGGTTTTGCAGGTTGCTCCTTGGATCACGGCGTTGCCGATTTCTTATTTTGTTGTTGAAAAAATAGTCAGCCTTTTCTTTTGTTACGATGCGGAAGGGCGTCACATCCCAGTGCATCAGAGAATTTTCAAACTGAAGGAAATTTTCAAGATGCACGACTACCTTTATTTTCTTAACAAGCGCGACAAGCAATTGACAGAGAAAGTAAAAGAAATAATGCCTCCAAATGCTTCTCCTCGAGAACAGCAAAATGCCTTTCGGCAGCATTATTCCAAAGATTCGGGTAACATCATGTTAAGGTCGCGGACTCTGGAGGAATTTTATTTTGAGACCTATTCAAAGGACGGCGATCCAAATAATAAAAAACCAGAAAATTTAGCTGTTCGGATTAAATTGCAAAATCCAAAAGCAGCGGGTCTTAAAGTTCAAACTTATCCGAAAGACGAAGACCCGCCCAAAAATTTCAGAGAAATGACATTGAAAATCAATTTTCTTGAAAAGCATGCAAACGATTTTTTGCAAAAAAATTTAGGAAAACCCATCACACAACAAGCACTGTTCAGTTACACAATAGACCGTTCGGTTGAAGATACTTTTATGGAACAGGCTTGCATCGGATTTCCTTTACACGATGCAGCATTTGCTGGCAGGCAGGATTTAATTGAACAGTTTCTCACAAAAGGGAAAAATATAAATGAACAAGCTGGCAATGGTTGGACTCCGCTTTTGGCTGCTGTTGCCCAAGGGCATCCGAAAATGGTCAAGCTCATGCTTGAACGCGGTGCAAATCCAGACATTGCCAATTTACAAAAAACCACGCCGCTGATGTATGCGGCGCGATATGGCAATCTTGAGATAGCAAAAATGTTACTCGACTTTGGCGCGATGCTGGATTTACAGGACATCTACGGAGATACGGCCTTGGCTGTTGCGGTTACAAGAGGGCAGGAATCATTGGTTAGATTGTTCATTTCAAAAGGAGCAAAAATTGACACAAGAAATACTTTGGAAAAACTCACGCCTTTAGATTTAGCACATCATCTAGGACACGGAGAAATTGCTCGTCTGCTACGGAAAGCCAAAAAATAATTTTTGTCAGCAGCGAAATAAGATTGTTCACTCCACTCGCCGGTTTGCAGATACGGCTTGAGTTTTTCCCTCGAGCGTTTCGCGTCCGCTTGTCGCCACCCCTGAAACTACCCCCCTAGCCTCCGGTCTTTGTGTGGCCACTCATTGCGTCCGGTCTCGGCTGGACACAAGGCATTGCCCCACCCGGAAACCCACCAGCCAAGATCGTTTCCCGAGCTGGGGAACCGGCTGATTATGACTGGGAAGCGGTTTCGGTGTCTTGGGAAATGATTTTCCATGTTGGGAACCCGTGGCGCCCCGGCGTTGGGCGCATGTCTCCCCCTAATGTGGGATGGCAGAACAGGGTATTGTGTGTTATTTTTGGACGTTTTCAATTGCGCCATGTTTGCTTACTTCAACCCAGCCTAAAGTCCCACCTGATTCACCCATGAAAAACCCATCCCGTTTGGCGGACTTGTCGCTCGCCGGCAGTCTCGCTTTAATCCTGCTGTCGCCCCTGACTGGGCGAGCGCAATACCATTACTTCAACGTCAGCAACAACTCGGATTGCATCATGCAGGACTACCGCTCCGTGAATGTTCCCGGCGGCATCTACGACGCCATCCACGAGGAATACCACACCAGTTCGGACGGCGGGACGGGCTATTTTTATGGCGGCTTTACCCACCAAAACAACGTCAACGGCAACCCATCAACGCTGGTGCAATATGTCTGCTGGCCAGCGGGCGGAAGTTTCCCGGTTTCTTACGCGCAGCAAATTCCGTTCTATGCCGGGACAAACATGGCCCCGAACATTCAAATTGGCGAGGGCAGCAGTTGCTCGATCAAGGGCTACTGGCCGCAGTTCACCACGAACCTGTGGACGCGGGAAGTAGTGCGGTATTGGCTGCCGGCGGATGGCACGCCGCACCAGGGCTATCAGGGCATGTGGATCAAAGAGCCGGTGAGCGGCAATTGGTATCACGTCGCCACGTTTCTGTATCCCTTCGCCGTGACGGGCGTGAACGGCATGAGCGGCTGGCAGGAAAATTTCACGGGCTACACCGGTGACTACAAGGTTAATCATGCCAACGGCTATTACCACAAGACTGGCGCGTGGCAGATGGCCAACCAGCTTTCCTGCACCTCGAACGGCCATACTTATTTGATCAATACCAACACGGCGGTGCAATCGGATGTCGGTCCCGATTACACGAGTTTGTATAACAATCCGAACACCCTGACGATGACCGGCCAGCCGGCGCTGCCCACGTTTGATCCCATCCTGGTGTCCAACTACACCGCGAGCGTCCTGAGCACGCAACTGCTGGTGCAATGGCAGATGCCCCAGTCCAGCTCACCACAGCTCGGCTACCGCGTGGATGTCTTTAATAACTCCAGTTACACCGGCGCGGTCTCGGTCACTTATTATGACAACGACCCGGAGGCGCGGCAGAAATTATTGAACCTCTCCGGCATCGCCACGCCCTATGTGCGGCTGACTATCTCGGACATCTTCTTCAACACGAACGCCGCGATTCTCATCACGCCGGCCACGGTCACGCCCAGCGCGGCCACCAATGCCATCGGCTCCGGCGGCGGCCTGACGTTCCAATACTACGAGTCCAGTTCCGGCAACTGGGGCAGCCTGCCAAATTTCAGCGCGCTTACGCCGGTGTATCAGGGCGCGGTGGCGACCACGGATGTGACGCCGCGGCGGCAGCGCATAAATTACGGCTTCAACTACACGGGCTTCATCACGGCGCCCACGACCGGGTTTTATGCCTTCACGCTGCATTCGGGCGACGGCAGCGTGCTGACCATTGACACCAACACCGTCATCAGCTTCGACGGGCTGCACGACTCTTCCCAGTTCATGAGCGGCGGCATCGCACTGGCGGCGGGACAGCATACCTTCAATGTGAAATTCTTCAAAGGCGCGGCCAACCCAGTCAACACGACCGCTTACACCGATGGCATCGGCCTGGCCTGGGAAGGTCCGGGCATCACCAAGACGGACGTGCCCGCTTCCGCCTACTCGCGCATGCCCGGCGTCAGCGAACCGGCCATCACTCTGGCTTCGCCGACCAACAATGCCAGCCTCCCAAACTCCAACATCGGCGTCAGTGCGACGGTGACGACCAATGGCAACACCATCAACAGCGTGCGGTTCTATCTTACTGACTATTACTCCTACTATTTCCGCCCCAGCAGCGGCGTGGATTACTATATGGGCCAGGATACGAGCGCGCCGTATGTGTTCAATTCCATGGTCTGGACCGCGCCGACCAACTTGGTGCGAGCGCGGCTGGTCTATAACACCACCAACATGATTGATTCCGCCCCGGTCAGCATCGTGACCACCAACTCGTCGCTCGGGGCGTGGTATTGGAATCCGTTGGAGATGCATAATTATCCCTCGGGCGTGAGCGTCCAGGGCAACACCACCACATTGCTGGGCGATGGCATGAATTTCCTGAGCCGCAAAGTCACCGGCGATTGCACGCTGGTCGGGCGGTTGGCCAGCATCACGCCGAACACCGCTGGACTGGACGGGGTTTCTCCGGACAGCAGTTGGCGGGCGGGCATCATCTTTCGCGGCACTACCAATACGGTTGTCGGGCAACCGCTCGGCGACGGTAGCGCGACGCGCTTCACTGCGCTGTTTAGCTCGGTCGGCGGCGGCACTTATTACGAGAATGACTATATGCGCAATGGCAACGGCGATGCCAACGCGTGGTCCGGTAATCTGGGCGGTGGCAACAACTGGTATAAGATTCAGCGCGTGGGCGACTGGTTTACCAACTCCGTCTCAATGGACGGCGTAAACTGGACCGTAGTGAACTACACGAACCTGACCAGCATCGGTTCGACTATCTACGCGGGCGTGTTCATTCATGCGCTCCAGTCTTTCAATCCCAACATCCACATGGCGAGTTTGGACAGTTACAGCCTGACCGGCACGAACGTCTTCGGCCCGGCCAGCGTGGCCATCAGCCCGCTGACTAATGCAGTGGTCGGCGGCTTGCCGGCGACGTTCGCGGCCTCGGTGGTCGGCCAGGTTCCTGCGGGTTACCAATGGCAACTTAATGGGACTAACATCGCCAACGCCACTAACTTCAACTACTCCATCACGAGCGCGGCGATTACCGATGTGGGCACTTATACCGTCGTCGCCAACAGCGTCACCAGCGCGCCGGCCTTCCTGCTCATCACCGCGCCAGCCGGCTCCGGCGTCTGGACCAACCTCAGCGGCGGCTCCTGGATTGTCAGCAACAACTGGAGCGGCGGACTTATCTCCAGCGGCATTGATGCCGCCGCCGATTTCAGCACCTTGAGCTTGAGCGCCAGCCCGACCGTCTCGCTCAATGGCGCCCGCACCAACGGCACACTGGTGTTCGATGATTTGAATCCGACTAACAAGCATAGTTGGACGCTTGCCACCGGCAGCAGCGGACCGCTAACCCTCGCGACCAGCAGCGGGACGCCCAATATCGCCGTCAAGAGCGCCACTAACATCATTAGTGCCGTGGTGGCCGGCACGCAGGGTTTCACTAAAACTGGCGCGGGCTACTTGACTCTTAGTGCGGCCAGCACCTTCACCGGCACGGCCACCGTGAGCGCGGGCACACTCGAAATGCAAAACAAGTCCGGCGACATTCCTTACACGGTGGCTCAGGGTGCGACGCTGAAGATTGGTTATAGCACCGGCGGCGGCTACGCGAGCACCAGCCTGTCTGTCAATGGCAATGGAGTATCCGACACGAATGGTTTCTATCTGAAAGGTGGGAAGACTTATAACTCTGCCGGGACGATTACTTTACTGGGTGCGCCAACGACTATCCGACAATACGGCTCCGGTCTCGCCAGCATCGGCACGTTCGACATCAACAGCGGCCAGGGCATCTATTGCACCGCCAACGCCTCGGGATCGGTGGTTGACTCTAATGTCCAGATGATCAGCGACGGCTATGGCATGATTGGTTATACCGATCCGGGTGCGAACACCGCCGCAGGTGATCTTACCATCAATGGGCCGCTCAATGTCACCAGTCTCGGCTTCTATAAGCGCGGCACGGGTTCGCTGGTCTTGAATGGCACGGCGACCAGCGCCAACCTCGCGCTAAACCTTCAGGCTGGCACAGTCATTTGCGGCGTGACTAATTGCATTGGTGCCAATGCCACGGTGCCCATCTCCAGCGGCGCCACACTTGTGCTATCTGGCTTCAACCAGACCATTGCCAATCTCAATACCGCCGCCGGCAGCTCGCTCACCTTTGGCGGCACCAACATCCTGACGGTGACAACCAATGCGACGCTGGCCGGCACAATGCAAATGGTCGTGAACAAAAATGCTTCCGCCACCGCCAGCAAACTTGTTGTGACCATCGGCGCATTAACGAACGGCGGCACGCTTACCATCGTCAACCAGAGCACCGGCACGCTCGCGGCGGGCGACACGTTCACGCTATTCAGCGCGCCGAGCTTCGCGGGAAATTTCACGACCCTCAACCTGCCGATGCTGCCCGTCGGATTGATCTGGGATTCCACCAGCCTCGCCACCGCCGGCACGCTCGCCATCACCACCGTCGGCTCGAATGTCTGGAACGGCGCGGGCACCGACAACAACTGGAGCACCGCCGCCAATTGGAACGGCACCGCGCCGGCAAACTGGAACCTGCTGGTTTTTCAAGGTGCGACGCGAACGCTCAACACCAACAATCTGCTGACGGCGGCTGGTCAAATCGTCTTGAGCAACGGCGGCTTCACCCTGCGCGGCAATCCGCTCGCGCTTGAATGGGGACTGTTGAGCCTCGCCGGCAACAACACCAACGCCATCAATCTCACGCTCGCCGCGCCGCAGTCGTTCGTTTCCAGCAACGGCCTGCTCGCG
>CAIXPZ010000296.1 GCA_903921455.1 uncultured Verrucomicrobia subdivision 3 bacterium
ACTGCCGAGAGCTTGGCGCTGGGCCTTCAGTTTCACGATCTCCTCGTCGAGCACGGCGAGGTAGGCCGCGTGGTTCTTCGCGCGCACGGCGGTGTTGATCAGCTTGGTCAGCGCGCCGCGCTCGGGGTTCGGCCCCAGCACTCGCTCGACCAGCTGCAAGACGTCGTCGGAGGGCTGAATGGTCCAGGTGACCCGTTTTTTGGGCGCGGACGCGGCAACTATTTTTTTGGACGATTTCTTAAGCGACATCGGGACAGAATCCAGTTTTGTAAGACAAAAGCAAGACTTGTTTGGCATTTCGGACTTTCCAAGTCTTACAACTGTCCTACTGTGGACACGAAAAGTTTATGACAAAACGCATCACATGGACGGTGGAACCGGACCGGGACGTGAGCAGCCTGGTGGACAAGCGCATCACGCAAATGGCCGGCAAGCACGGGAACAAACGCGGTCTGCGCACGCGGATATTGAACGAGGCGGTGCGCAACCAGCTGTCGTATCTGGCCGGCAAACGGGAGCCCACGGCATGAAGGAAAGCGCGACCATTCCGGAGACTCTGGCGCCGACGGCGCCACTGTGCGCGCCGATGAATCTGGACGCGCTGCTGACGGTGGAGGAGTTCGCCGCGTGGTCGAAGACACCGCTGCGCACGGTGCGGGCGCGACTGCGCACGATGCCGGGCGTGATCCACGAGAGCCGCAAATGTGTGCGCATCCATCCGCGCACTTATCTGGAAACCCGCCTCAAGAAAGCCATCCGATGAGGACACCCCCGACAGAAAAGCTGCTGCCGAAGGCGGCGGTCGCAAAGGCGGTGTCACCGAAAGGACGGCCATGAACATGGTGATTGCGATTGATCCGGGCAAGGCGGGCGGGCTGGCGGTGTTTGGAGCCGGCAAGCCGTTCGCGTATGCGATGCCGGACACGGCGGGCGATCTGCTCGACCTGCTGCGCGAACTGCACCAGAGCGCGACGATTGAGGCGCGCGAGCCGGTGTGTGTGCTGGAACTGGTGGGCGGCTTCGTGGGGAAGAAACAACCGGGATCCGCCATGTTCAAGTTTGGGGAGGGCTACGGCTTCATCAAGGGCGTCATCCAGACGTTGGGGATTCCGCTGGAACTGGTCCGGCCGCAAGACTGGCAGAAGGTTTTTCACCTTGGCACGTCGGCGAGTTGTGGCGGCGGGAAGGTCTGGAAGAACAAGCTTAAGGCTGAAGCGCAACGGCGGTTTCCCCATTTGAAAGTGACGCTAGCCACGGCCGACGCGCTGCTGCTGGGGACGTATTTTCTCAATTCTTCAAAACAAAACACCGTCGCGCCGTGCGGCGGAGAACTGGCGTCATTGCTGGGCGGGGTTACCGCTCGGCGCTGACATCAGACACGGCACCCGAACAATGGCAAAAAAAATCAAAGCTGAAACCAAGACGTCGCGGCGCTGGCTGCGCGTGACTCTCTCGCAGGATGAACTCTTGGCGGCGGGCAAGCTGCAAGCCGACAAGTCGCTGGAACTGGGCGTCATCGAAGGCGACCGCAAGCGGATTGCGGACGACTTCAAGGCGAAGACGTCGGCGCTCGAGGCCGAACTGGGATCGTTGGCCGGCAAGATTTCGACGGGCTATGAGTTCCGTTATGTGGGCTGCACGGAATACCTGGGCGAGCCGGCGGCGGACCAGAAGCGCGTCATCCGGAATGACACGGGCGAGGTCGTCGGCGTCGAGCCGATGACGGAAGCGGAAATGCAACGGGAATTGATCGCCGGCGAGACGGCGGCGGGAGCGTGAAGCATGAGCTTCTACGCCAAGAAAATCGGCGCGCGAAACTGCGAATGCGGGAGACGGGCGACGGTTATCAACAACGGTGATCCGGTCTGCGTCCGTTGTGCCCGGCTGGAGCGCGCCGGTTTTGTTGGCGGTCCTACCAATCAACTTTCGAAACATCAAAATTTGTCCGCGCAAGCCGTGGGCATTAACCAAACAAAACAAAGGGGGGCGTGAGCCTCCCGCCAAAGAGAAAGAAAAATGCAATGAGTCTGACACTAACAAACAGCGGCGGCGGCGATTTCCAGCCGGCTCCCGAAGGCATTCATCCGTCGGTCTGTATCGACGTGATGGACCTGGGCATGATGGAAACCTCGTTTCAAGGGGTGAAGAAACTGCAACCCAAAATCAAAATCGTGTTCGAGTTGGAGGCGCTCACGGAAAAGGGTGTTCCCTTTACTGTTTCGCGCTCGGTCACGGCGAGCCTGAACCCGAAGGCCACGCTGGCGATCATGCTCGGCAAGTGGCGGGGCCGTCCGATTGGCGAGAATGAATCCGTCGATCTGGAGAAACTGAAAGGCGCTTGCTGCACGCTGGTGATCAGTCACACGAAGTCTCCCGACGGGCAAAAAACCTACGCGAACATCGACGCCATCAGCAAGCCGACGAAGAAGCTCGTCCCGTCCGGGACTTACGATCCGGCGGCGGCGCGCAAGCGTTTCGCCGAATGGAAAGCGAAGCAAGGCCTGCCGGCTGTTGGTGCACCTGCCACGGGTTGCCCTCCGGCTCCGGCGGACGATGGCGAGGGGACCGATCTCGGTCCGCAAACGGAAGTTGTGCCGGCTCCTGCGAATGCGGGTCCGACTGAGCAGGAAATCGCCAGCGTGGACGTCCCGTTCTAAAAATCCAACTGGCCGGCATGGGGAGTTAGAGCCTCCTCACGTCGGCTGCTACGAAAATATGAAACGCATTTATTTCGACATCGAGACCGGGCCGCTGCCCGAAAAAGAATTGCTCGCCATGCTGCCGCCGTTTGATCCGGCGGAAGTGAAAACGGGTAACCTCAAGGATCCCGCCAAAGTGGCGGAGAAGATTGCCGAGGCGCGGGAGAATCATCAGCGGGACTTCATCGAGCGCGCAGCGCTGGACCCGCTGACGGGGCGCGTGCTGGCGATCGGCGTCCTGCGGGTGACGCCGGCTTACGACGATCACGCGGGGGAACTGAACCGCGAACCGGCGGACCTGGCCGGCGAGTTTTCCGTCATTGCGCACGATGACGAAAAGACGCTGCTGTGCTACTTCTGGGCAATGGTGCGCGGGGATCATGGGCGGCTGAATCCGTTGATCGGGTTCAACTCGAACTTGTTCGATCTGCCGTTTCTCATCCGGCGTTCGTGGAAACACGGGGTCTCAATCCCGGGCGGCATCCGGCGCGGCCGGTATTGGGGCGACCAGGTTATCGACATTCGGGACTGTTGGCAGTTGGGTGATCGGATGGCGAAGGGCTCGCTGGCGAGCATCGCGAAACACTTCGGCCTCGGCGACAAGGCGGGGAGCGGGAAAGACTTCGCGGCGCTGTGGAAATCGAATCCGGACGCGGCTATCGCGTATCTTCGGCAGGATTTGAACCTCACCAAAGCGATTGCCGACAAGCTCGGCGTGGTCGCGTGAAGTCCGTGCCGGACGGGCCAACAAAAAACATATGATGCGCAAAATTGATCGGCTCTGGTTTCGGCTGCTCGTTTGGTTGCACGGCTGGACGCTGCGGGGGCTGCATCGGCACGTCCAGCGGGAGAAATGTCGCAACTTTCGCGCTCTCTTGCGGGCGAGTTGGAAAGCGTTATGAGCGGCGATATCAAACTGGACCCGCAAACCGGCGCCGAACCTCGGCCTGGCAGGCTGCCGGTGCAAGTGGTCGAACACTTGCATCGGTTGGTCGGCGGCGATCCGGTCACGGAGCGGCAAGTCGAGGGCTTCATCAAGGCGCATTTCAAGGTTCCCGATCTTATGCGCCTGCCGGCGGACGTCGCGCGGGAGATCATTCTCCGCCCTGGGGATTTCCTGACCAAAGTCCGCGAATTTTCCGAGCCGACACTAAAGCTCTAACGAAAGGAATGACAATGGCACGACACGATAAAAATCCCCTTTTGGCGACAGACGAAGAAATCGGCCGGCTGATCCGCGAGGTTCGCGGGAAGCACGGCAAGCGGTGGGAGACCGTGAAGGTCAAGGTTCTGCGGCGCATCCACCACCACGCGGTGAATATGCGCGTCCAGCCCGGCCATGCCGTTTTGGCGATGATCGAACGAGCGCCATCGGCTTTTGCGGCGGCGACGGTGATTGCGGCGTATCTGGAGGGCCGGAACGATGCAGTTATTCCCGGCACAAATTGAAATTGTCCTGGCGAGCCAATGACTGATCCCCGTCAAATTGCGGCCGGCATCGTCGGCGCGGTGGAGTGGGAGACGGAAGTCTCCGGGCTCTGCCATTGCCCGGGCGAAAGCCTGCACACGCACAAGACGGGGAAAAAAGACTGTCGGGTGAACATCGACGGGGCGCCGACGATCCACTGTTTTCATTCTTCTTGTGCCGGCGAGGTCGCGAAAGCGAACCACAAACTACGGTCTGAACTGGGGCGCTCGGAATGGTCGCTGGTGTTGCCCGGGGGTGGCGTTTTGAGGAGCGGGGACGTCCTCAAAACCGGCGGCTCACTGACGGGGACGGCAGGATCCGCCGGCTCGGGAGCGCCAATGGGCGGCGCTGTATGTCAACCCGAAGGAAAGACATACATCCTCCGGCGGGAGACGATCCGCGAGCAAGCCCTAGCCAACGGCCAGGGCGCGGCGAATGCGGTCGAACTGGAGACGCTGCGGGCCTGCGCGGAGCGGTTCAAGGCGGATCTGTTTGAAAAGTTCCGTTGGCCGTTCGCGAACATCGTGAGTGATTCGCCCCTGCTGGTGGCAGAGCGGGCGGCCGACGAGCAGTTTCGGACCTGGCTCAAGCTTTGGCCGGCTCCGGGGGAGCCGGTTGTCATTCCCTCGCTGCTCATGCGCGTGCCGGCGGCGCGGGTGGATGGGCTGAATGTGTTGCCGAATGACGAATTGATGATCTGCCAGGCGGCGTCCCTTGGGGCGAATGCGAGCATCGCGCCGGGGCTGGTCTTCTCCGGCGCGCGCGATGCCTTGTTGCGGACGGTGGTCACGGCGCATTTGGACCCGTTCGGCGTGCTGTGGACCTGCATTGTGCGGCGGACTTACTCCAGTTAGATAAAATGGATGCCAATCTTGAATCACGCGTGGCGACGCTCGAAGAGCGGGCCCGGGCGCAAAGCGAGTTGAATAATCACCTCTCGGTAAAGCTCGACACGATTGTGTCTAGTTTGGCCCGGCTCGAGACGTCGCTGGCCTTGGCTGGAGCGCGGTCCTGTCCTGCGCCGGGGAAGTGCCTGGAACTGCAAACCACCATCGACCGCCTGAAAGAAGATTCGGAATCGACTAAGGCGGATCTCGAGGCGCTGAAGACGACGGCGGCGGAGGCGCGGGGCGGGTGGAAGGCGATTGCTTTGATTGCCGGCTTGGCTGGGACCGTCGGGTCCGTCATCGGCTGGCTGGTGAGTTACCTGACGGGGAAAGGCAAATTATGATTCTGCGATTCTTGATTTTCATGCTCGTGCTGATCTGTGCGGGTTGTGGCATTGCGCCGCTCAAGGGTGGGCGGGCCACGGTCACAAAGTCGGCGGCGGGGGTCGAGCAAACCGTCGTCCAGTCCGAAAATCCTGCCGCCGTGTCGCGCCAGGATCAGGAGACGGTGAAGGTGAAGACTTACACCGTGCCGGCGGGGTCGCGCCTCGTCGAGGAGCGAACCCTAGCCAACGGCCAGGGTGAGCGGGTGACGAACGTCACGGCGACGGTTTTAAGCGCGGCTATGCCGGTCGTTGGTAAGCGTCACCCGTAGCACCTCTGGTTAAATTCTGACGGTTATTGTAGTTCTGAGAGCTATGATAACTACGAGTGGCTCTGATAATTCTTCTGTGGAACCTGCGGCGGTGATGCCGAAGTTGCCGGTAATCGCGGACACCAAAGGACGGCTGCGGGTGTCGAAGGCACAACGGCGGGACATTCTTGCGGCATTGGCCCGCAGCGGTGAGTCGCTTCCCCAGTTTGCGCAGCGGACTGGATTAAAGTATTCAACGTTGGCCAACTGGGTGCAACGCAGTCGTGGTTCCAAACGCTCCGGGCGACCGCCCCAACTACGGCTATTGGAAGCGGTCGTTGAATCGCCCCAGATGGCTGCGGCTGGCACACCGTTGATTTTGCAGTTGTCTGGCCATGGGCACCTTGAGATCCATGAGGTCGGACAAGTTGAACTGGCGGTGGCGTTCCTGCGGGCCTTGGCCAAGCCATGCTAAGTTTTTCCGGCAGCTTGAAGGTGTTTGTGGCGGTGGAGGCTTGCGACATGCGCAAAGGTTTCAACGGGCTGCACGCACTGGTGGCGGAGCGCTTGGGCGAAGACCTGAAGCACGGGGCGTTGTTCGTGTTCAGCAACCGGCGACACACGCGGATCAAAATCATCTGCTGGGACGGCACGGGGATTTGGGTGCTGACCAAGCGGCTGGAACAAGGAACCTTTGCCTGGCCAAAACATTTGGCACCCGAAACGACCAAGTTGAAACTGACGCCGCAGGCCCTGGCGCTGTTGACCGATGGCGTAGATTTGCGTGGCGCCAAATTGCGTCCGTGGTATGAGCGCGAGGACTAAAAAATAATTTCAAAAAGCTTTAACCTTCGATTCGTGATTGTCGTCCGAAAGCGCGACGATGAACGCCACCACGCTGCCCGCTGAACTTTCCGAGTTGCGCGAGATCGTTGTCACGTTGCAAGCAGCGCTGGAACTATCCCGGCAAGAGAACTCCCTGTTGCGGCAGAAGATTGATGCGTTGGTGCGCCGCGTCTTCGGCTCCAGTAGTGAACAGGTTGATCGCAAGCAACTGGAGTTGCTCTTGCAGCTGGCAGCCGGTGCCATGCCCGCCGAGCCGGTGCCG
>CAIXPZ010000297.1 GCA_903921455.1 uncultured Verrucomicrobia subdivision 3 bacterium
CCGCCGCGCATCGTGTCGGCGAAGTGAACCTTCCAGTTGTCGCGGTCGTCCACGTTGCCCATGGCCGCGGCCATCCCGCCTTCGGCCATGACGGTGTGCGCCTTGCCGAGCAGGGATTTGCAGATCAGGCCGACTTTGACGCCGGCCGCCGACGCTTCGATCGCCGCGCGCAGGCCCGCGCCGCCCGCACCGATGACTAGGACGTCGTATTCGTGAGTTTCGTAATTGGTAGCCACAAGAATCTTTCGGTTCGGAGTTTAGAATTTGAAGAAAACAACGTCATGCAGATGACCCGTCGCACACAGGCGGACGTAAACGTCCGTGAAGCCGACCCAGAACAGGCTGATCCACGCCCACATCATGTGGCGAATATTCAGACAGGTCACACAATTGTAGGCTTTCGCGCATTTCGGAGCCTTGGATTTTGAATCCAGAAACCCACCGATGAGATGCCGCAGTGAATGGCAGCCAAAGGTATACATCGCGAGGAAAACAGCGTTCAACGTCAGAACAATTGTTCCGACGCCAACGCCGAAATGCGCTTTGCCGGTCAAATCGGTGAACCACATCGCCTTCCACGCATCATGTGAAAGCAAAAGAATGAACAGGAAGGCCAGATAAAAGAAGTAGCGGTGGACATTCTGGATGATGAGCGGGAGATATTTTTCGCCAAGGAAGGTTTTGCGCGGTTCGCCGACGGCGCAGTTGATCGGGTCGGCCCAGAACGCCTTGTAATAGGCGCCCCGGTAATAATAGCAGGTGAACCGGAAGCCCGCCGGAATCCACAAAATCAAGAAGGCCGGCGAGAATGGCGCCCAAGTCGGAAACCACGACGGCAGCGTTGCCCCCAGAATCGCATGCGGCGAAGTGCCCCAGAATTCCGGCGAGTAGAATGGCGAGAGATAATTCGCGCCGTTGCCGCCAAACCAGTAGCTGCAAGCGCCGGTCTTCATGTCGCCCACGCCTTGGAACGCGGCCCAGGTGGAGTAGAGGATGAAGGCGGAGAAGCCGAGAAAGACAGCCAGTGGTTGGAGCCACCAATTATCCGGACGGGTCGTTTCGCCGAAGCCACGTTGCTTCGGCAGAGTATCAGCATAAGGCATAACGCGGTTTAATCTAATTACTATCACCATCAGCGTCAACGCAGGGGAGCGCCTTGGGAAAGGTATTAGTCCCCCTTTGACTCAACTTGCTGCCGACTTATCTCGAAACCGGCGCGGCTCTCCACTCATTCAAGCCGCGTTCGCGGGGATTGGCGGGCGAAAACCCGAGTTGTTCCAGCGCCTCGCCGATGAGATACAGCGAGCCGGTAACGACGACGAAAGGCTCGTCTTGGCTCTCGTTTAAGGCGACGGCCAGATTGGCAGCCGCAACGGCTGGAGCCGCGGGATTGGCGGAACGAAAGCCTTCCGCCAGTTCGTGGGCCTTCGCCGTGCGCTCGCTTGCCACCGGCACGGTGAAGGTTTTGGCCGCCAGCGGAGCCAGAATCCGGCAGATGTCCCGCCAGGATTTATCCGCCAGCGCGCCAAAGATGAGCACGGGGCGAATCCCGCCGAAATCCTTCTCCAGCGCGGCGCGCAGGGTTTCCGCGCCGGCCGCGTTGTGCGCACCGTCGAGCAGGATTCTCTGGCCGTTGGGTTTTTGAATCAATTGCAACCGGCCCGGCCAGTTCACGGCAGCCATTCCGGCGCAGACATCGGCGGCGGTGATCGGAATTTGCTTTTGTAATGCCTCAACTGTCGCGAGGGCGAGCGCGGCATTTACCTTTTGATGTTCACCCGGCAACGGCGGGGCGGGCGTTCCGGCGAACTGTGACTCGACCTTGTCCGCGGTCAATAGGGTGAGCGGAGCATGCTTTTGCCGCGCGACTTCCTGAATCACTGCCAAGGCTTCCGGCGCATCCGTCGCCGTCACAACGGGCACGCCGGATTTGATGATGCCGGCTTTTTCCGCCGCTATTTTTCCCAGCGTGTCGCCCAGCCATTGCGTGTGGTCGAAGGTGATGTTGGTGATGACGCTGGCGAGCGGGGTGACGATATTCGTGGCGTCGAGCCGTCCGCCGAGACCGGTTTCCCAGACGACGAGGTCGCATTTCTGCTCGGCGAAATATTTCAGCGCCATCACCGTGGCGAATTCAAATAGCGTCGCTTCGTTTTGCCGGTTCGCCGCGCGCAGTTCGCCGACGAGGCGGCTGACCGCCGCTTCGGGAATCAACTGCCGGTTGACTTGAATCCGCTCCCGAAACGAAACCAGGTGCGGCGAGGTGAACAGCCCGACCCGCCGGCCGGCCGCGCGGTAAATGCTTTCCAGCATCGCGCAGGTCGAGCCTTTGCCGTTGGTGCCGGCGACATGGATGAAACGAAGTTTTTCCTGCGGATTGCCCGCGAGCGTGGCGAGCCGGCGCGTCGGTTCCAGGCCGAAATTGGCGCCGAACATCTGCAGGCCATAAAGAAACTGGATGGCTTCGGCGTAGCTCATGCGGCGAGCTTAAATCACATACAGCGGCTTGTGATGAATCGTCTGGTGCGCGGCGGAAATGAAGCCCTTGAACAGCGGATGCGGCTGGTGCGGCTTGCTCAAGAATTCCGGATGGAACTGGCTCGCGATGAAAAACGGATGATCTTTCAACTCGATAATCTCCACCAGCTTGCCGTCCGGCGACGTGCCGCTGAAAACAAAGCCGGCCTTCTCAAATTTCTCGCGGTAGCTGTTGTTGAATTCGTAGCGGTGACGATGGCGCTCCTGAATGACGAACGAGCCGTAAAGCTCCGCCGCCTTCGTGCCGAGCGCAATCTGGCAGGGCTGTGCGCCGAGCCGCATCGTGCCGCCTTTTTTGGTGACCTTGCGCTGCGCGTCGAGCAGGGCGATGACGGGGTGCGGCGTGTTTTCGTCGAACTCGGTGGAGTGCGCCTTTTCCAGTTTCAAGATGCTGCGGGCAAATTCGATCGTGGCGATCTGCATGCCGAGGCAGAGGCCGAGGTAAGGGATCTTGTTTTCGCGCGCGAATTTGGCCGCGAGGATTTTGCCCTCGATGCCGCGCTCGCCGAAGCCGCCGGGCACGCAGATGCCGCCCAGGCCGCTCAGAATGCTTTTCGCGCCGTGCTTCTCGATTTCCTCCGCGTCCACCTGCACGATCTCCACGCCGCAATCGTTGGCGATGCCGCCGTGGATGAGCGCCTCGTAAACCGACTTGTAAGCATCCTGCAGTCCGATGTATTTGCCGACGACGCCGACGCGCACGCGGTGCTGCGGGGCGATGAGCTTGCGGATAATCTCCTGCCAATGCGTCATGTTCGGCGCGGGCGTGGTGAGATGCAAAATGCGGCAGACCAGGTCATCCATGCGCTCGCGCTGCAGCATCAGCGGCATTTCGTAAATGGAATGGTCCACGTCCTTGGCCTCGATAACGGCTTCGAGTGGGACGTTGCAGAACATGGAAATTTTCGAGCGCAGTTCCTTGTCCAGCGGCTTCTCGCAGCGACAGGCAATGATATTAGGAGTGATACCGATTTCGCGCAGCTTGGCGACACTTTGCTGCGTGGGCTTCGTTTTCAATTCGCCCGCCGCCTTGATGAACGGCACGTAGGTGACGTGGATGAAACAGGTGTTGCCGATGCCGGCTTCGAGTGCGAATTCACGGATGGCCTCGACAAAAGGCAGCCCTTCGATGTCGCCCGTGGTGCCGCCGATTTCCGTGATGATGACGTCCGCTTTGCTCGTTTCCGCGAGCAGATGGATGCGGCGTTTGATTTCGTCGGTGACGTGCGGAATCACCTGCACGGTCTTGCCGAGATAGACGCCTTCGCGCTCGTTGTTCAATACCTTCTGATACACCTGGCCGCTGGTCAGGTTGTTCATCCGCGAGAGCTTGGTGCTGGTGAAACGCTCGTAGTGGCCGAGATCCAAATCCGTTTCCGCGCCGTCGTCGAGCACATAAACTTCGCCGTGCTGATACGGCGACATCGTGCC
>CAIXPZ010000298.1 GCA_903921455.1 uncultured Verrucomicrobia subdivision 3 bacterium
CCGCTCGTGCTCATCGCCCAATACGGCGCGGACGCCCTCCGCTTTGGCACCATGCGCAGCGCGCCGCTCGGTCAGGACGTGCTCTTCGACGAGAAGGACGTGGAACTCGGCCGCAATTTCTGCAACAAGCTATGGAATGCCTGCCGCTTCCGCCAGATGGTCGGCAGTGCCGACTTCCCAATTCAGGGCGAGATCGAACGCACGTTGCTCACGCCGGATGACAAATGGATTCTGCTCAAGCTCGACGCCGCGATCCGCGAAGTCACCATTGCGCTCAACGAATACAAGTTCAGCGAGGCCACCGCCGCGCTCTACAAATTTTTCTGGAGCGAATATTGCGACTGGTATGTCGAGGCGAGCAAGGCCGTGTTCTTCGGCACCGACGCCAAGCAGAAGGCGAACACGCTCGCGGTGATTGATTTCGTGTTGAGCCATACCATCCGGATGTTCCATCCGTTCCTGCCGTTCATCACGGAGGAACTCTGGCACGGCATGGGTTTCGCGACCGACATGCCGGATAATCAGGGCGGCAAGACCATCATGAACGCGCCGTGGCCCATGCCGTTCGATGAGGATTTCAAAGGCCATTACGGCCTCGATGATTGCTACATCGAGATGACGGACACGAAATACGAACTCGTCCGCAACGGCCGCGACCTGCGCCGCGCCGGCAACATCCAGGCCGCGAAGAAGGTGAAATACGTCTTCAAGCCCGCGCAACATCTCACGCCGCACGACGCGGAAGTCATCAAGCTCCTGCTCAACGCCGAGTCGCTGGAAGTGAACGACGCCTATCAGCCGCCGAAAGGCACGCCCGTTGTCGCGTCACCGCTCGGCGAATTGTTCCTGCCGCTCGAAGGTTTGATTGATGTCGCCGCCGAGAAAATCCGCCTCACGAAGGAGATTGAAAAGATTCAATCCGAGATCGTGAAAGTGGAGCAGAAGCTGGCGAACCCGAACTTCACCACAAAAGTGCCGCCCGCCGTCCTCGCCGAGCACGAGCAGCGGCTCGTTGAGTGGAAAACCAAACTGGCGCATACACAGGCTTCGCTGGATGTGCTGGGTTAAAGCCTGGCATAGAAACCAGCCCGCCTTGTTGCAAAGCCTCGGAACGCTGTTCCGAGGCTTCATTTTTTAACTTTGGAGCTACGGATTCAAATTTCGTGGCTCCAAATCATCGTTCGGCAGCATCTTTTCATCATACTCTAATTACTTCTCATCGTCCGGTAGCTAGTTTGCGACGAGAACTAGCTAGTTGGCCACGGGAATTAGCTAGTTTCCGTCGCGTCGGAGCGACGACTTGAGGTTTGGCAGCTCCAGAACGTCGCCCGGTGACTCCGGTAGGACGCGCGGTAGCTGCTTGGGGTCGCCGGGGAGCTACGGAGTGTCAGTCGGTAGCTCCAGCACGACGCAGCGGAGATCCCAATCACCGACAGTTAGCTACTTTGCGCCGCCGAGTAGCTAGTTGGCGATAGAAACTAACTAGTTGGCGATGAGAAGTAGCTAGTTTCCGGCGTGTCGTAGCTACCGGGTGACGTTTCGTGGCTCCGATTCCGCAGCAGGTAGCTCCCCCAGCAGGAAGGGAAGGCTCTCCGCAGCACTCAGGAAGGACAGAGCTGGGTTTTACTACCCGAAAGAAAATTGCCGGCCAACCACTATTCTTGCGTGTGTTTTGGGCAGTGCGCGGTTAATTTTCTGCCGTCATGGAGCACGGACTCGTCACCGATATCGCCATCTGCATCATTGCCGCGTGGGTGGTGGCCGTCCTTTCCCAAGTCGCGAAGCAGCCTTTGCTGCTGGCCTATCTCGTCGCGGGTTTCGCGGTCGGTCCGCATGGTTTCAAATGGGTCACGAACGCCAACTCCATCCAGACGATTTCGGAAATCGGCCTGTCGCTGCTGCTGTTCATGATCGGGCTGGAGATTGACCTGAAAAAAATGCTGAGCGCCGGGCGCACCATCACGTTCACGGCGGGATCGCAAATTCTCGGCTGCATCCTGCTCGGCTGGCTCATTTTCGGGCTGATCGGCCCGGCCCAAAACAGTCTGGAGGCCTTGTATATCGCGGTCGCGGCGGCGATGAGCAGCACGGTCATCATCGTCAAAATCCTATACGACAAGCGCGAACTGGAAACCCTCGCGGGCCGCGTCACGCTCGGCGTGCTGGTGTTGCAGGACGTCGCGACGATTTTATTTCTCGCCATCCAGCCGAACTTGAAACACCCCGAGGTGGGCGTGATGCTGGTGGCCATCGGCAAAGTGCTCTGGCTGGTGTCGGTCGGCTTTGTCGTCAGCCGGTTCGTGCTGCCCAAGGTGTTCAAATTCATCGCGCGCCTGCCGGAACTGATGCTGGTCGGCGCGCTGGCGTGGTGCTTCGCGATGGCCGGGTTTGCGGACTGGCTGAAGCTGTCGTCCGCCATGGGCGCGCTGATCGCCGGCGTGATGTTAAGCACGTTTCCCTACACGCTCGATGTCGCGGCGAAAGTCACCAGCCTGCGGGACTTCTTCGTGACGCTGTTCTTCGTCGGCCTCGGCATGCTGATCCCGATGCCAACCGTGCCTTACATCTTGTGGACGGCTTTTGTCTGCCTGGTGCTGGTCGCCACGCGGCTGGCGACGATTTTTCCGGCGCTGTATTCCATGCGGCAGGGTTACCGCGTCAGCCTGTTGCCGGCCATCAATCTCTGCCAGATGAGCGAACTGTCGCTCGTGCTGCTGGCGCTGGGCCGGGCCAGCGGCGACGTCTCGGACAATGTCATCGGCATCGCGGCGTTTTCCTTCGCCTTCCTCGCCGTCGGCTCGACGTATGCGATCCTGGGCAACGACACCCTGCTCCGCAAAGCCACGCCGTGGTTCAAGCGGCTGGATTTGCACGACTTGGATCACACGGCCTTTTTCGCGCGGACGGAAGCGAAGCCCTGCCGGATCTGCCTGCTCGGATTTTCGTGGACCGCCAGTTCGCTGCTCGCGGAAATCGAGCGCAACCGCCCCGATCTGATTCCCGCCATGGTGGTCATCGATTTCAATCCCGTGGTCCACGAGAAGCTCAAGCAGCATAACGTCCATGCCGTGTATGGCGACATCACCGCGCGCGACGTGCTGCATCACGCCGGGATTTCCCGCGCGGAATTCATCATCTGCTCGCTCCCCAACATGGTGCTCAAAGGCGCGGACAATCTGAAGATGCTCCGCCAGCTGCGCGAGCTGAACCCGGACGCGAAGATCATCGTCCACGCCGAACTGCTGTCCGACGTGCCGAAACTTTACACCGCCGGCGCCAGCTACGTCACCGCGCCGCGCCTGCTGGAGGCCACCGACCTGCTCCAGGTGATCGAGGCCAACGAGCAAAACCTGCTCGACCAGAAACATCAGACGCAACTCAAGTGCCTGGAGCAGCGCCGCGAAATCATTCCCTAATTTTATGAAACCCGTCTCCCTCAAGTCCGCCCTCACCGTCGCCATCCAGGCCGCCCGCGCCGCCGGCAAAGTCATGCATGACAACTGGCACCGGCCCAAGCGCGTGAACTCCGCGGAAGCCAACGACATCAAGCTGGAACTCGACGTGCGCTGCCAGGCGCTCATCGAGAAGATTCTCGCGGCGGCCTATCCGCAGATCCCCGTGCTCGGCGAGGAAGGTGACACCGGCAATGTGAATGCCGAATACCGCTGGGTCATTGATCCGATTGACGGCACGGTGAATTACTTTTACGGCCTGCCGCACGCCGCCGTTTCCATCGCCCTCCAGCACCGCGAACAATCCGTGGTCGGCGTGATCTACGATCCGTTCACCGATGAGATCTGGACGACGACCAAGGGCCAGCCGACGCGGCTGAATGGCAAGATTGTCCGGGTCAGCAACCGCGCCCGGCTGGAAGATTGCATCATCGCGATGGGCTTCTCCAAGAGCCGCGACAATCTGAAGAAAAGCCTGCCGCACCTCATCCGCATTTCCAAGCAGGCCAAAAAAGTCCGCATCATGGGCTCCGCCGCGCTGGAACTGGTCTATGTCGCCAGCGGCCGGCTGGATGCCTACATCGAACGCACCATCAACCTCTGGGACGTGGCCGCCGGCTCGCTGCTGGTGGAGAATGCCGGCGGGGAATTTTACGTCCTGCCTGCTCCCAACGGCAAATTGCGCATGTGCGCCGACAACGGCAAGCTGCGGAAGCAACTTCAGATCGGCAGCTTGCTGAAATAGCCGTTAGATCGTCTCAACGATGTCACGCACCATCACGATTCTGGGTTTGATTCAGACAATACTGATTATTATTGGATTTTTCGGTTTGGGAATCGTCATGAAAATCAACGGGTATCCAAATGAAGCTTACGGCATCAAGTGGACAACGATTGCTTTGTTTTTACGGCGGGAAGGGTTATGTCTGCTACTTGTTCCAGCAATTTGGACATTTTTTGCAGCAGCATCTCAGAATCGTCAAAGGCTTATCTTATCAACCGATGGCTGGTGTGTTTTAGGAATCGCTCTCTCTGGCTCAATTATTGGCATATTTCTCTACGTATGCCTTTTTCCATATACACGCCCCATTCTAATTGGCCACTAAAATATATCTTCAGCTTCGCCAGCGCCCGGGCGCGGTGACTTAAGGTGTTCTTCACTTCTTCGCCCAATTCGGCGAAGGACTCCGTGAATCCGTCCGGCACAAACAGCGGATCGTAGCCAAACCCGCCCTGCCCGCTCGCGGCCAGCTGTATCCGCCCCGCGCAGGCGCCGTCGAAGATCTGCGCCTCAAATTCGTCGGCAAAACAGACCGGCGAGGCGCTCTCGATTTTTCCGGCCGGCACCGGCACCAGCGCGATGACGCAGCGGAACCGCCCGGTGCGTTTTTCCAGCGGCACGTCTTTCAGCAGGCGCAGCAGTTTGGCGTTGTTGTCGGCGTCGTGGGAATTCTCGCTTTTGTCCAGCGCCGCGAACCGCGCGGAATGCACGCCGGGCGCCCCGTTCAGCGCGTCCACCTCCAGGCCGGAATCGTCGGCGAGGACGTAGTGGATAGGTGATGGTTGAGGGTTGAGGGCTCCAGCCGCAAGCCACTTCGCCAGTTCCACGGCTTTCTTGGTGGCATTGCCGGCAAAGGTGTCGGCGTCCTCGACGACGGCCGGCGCCTCGGGAAATGCTTTCAGCGTGAGACAGTGGAAGTCGGCGCCGAGGATGGCCTGGATTTCTCCGACCTTGTGGGCGTTGCGCGTGGCGATGAGCAGCGTCGTCATGCGGGGATAATAACCCGAATGTGGTAGCGCGGCGAGCTTGACGCGGAAAATTCCACCGGCAATATCATGCCATGAAATCACGCTTCGCCCTCGGCCTGGGCTGCCTGCTGGCCGTCGTCACTCCCCCAATCGTTTCGGCCGAAACCGTCTGGCTCGACGACCTGAACCTCGCCGCCGCCACGCAGGATTACGGCACGCCCCAGAAGAACAAGTCCGTGGAAAACCACCCGCTGATCCTCGGTGGCAAAAAGTTCGAGCGCGGGTTCGGCACGCACGCGAACAGCAAGCTGACCGTCAACCTCGGCGGCGGCGCGCAGAGCTTTGCCGCGACCGTCGGCCTCGATGACGACGTCAAGGGCAACGCCGACGCCAGCGTGGAATTCATCGTGCGCGGCGACGGCAAGACGCTGTGGAAGAGCGGCGTCCTCAAAGCCGACAGCGCGCCCAAGGATTGCTCGGTGGATTTGACCGGCGTGAAATCCCTCGTGCTCGAGGTAACCGATGCCGGCGACGGCATTGATTACGACCATGCGGACTGGGCCAATGCCAGGTTCGAAACCGCCGCCGGCAAATTGGCCACCGTCGGCGGCGAGCCGAAGCTCGCGCCGGTCGCGCCCTATATCCTCACGCCCGCCGCGCCCGCCGCGCCGCGCATCAACGGCGCCAGCGTCTTCGGCGTGCGGCCCGGCTCGCCGTTCCAATTCACCATTCCCGCCACGGGCAACCGCCCCATGGAATTTTCGGTGAAAAATCTTCCCGCCGGTTTGCAGCTCGACGCCGCGACCGGCATCATCACCGGCACCTTGAAAGACAAAGGCGAGTTCACCGTCACGCTCGGCGCGAAGAACGCCCTCGGCACGGCGGAAAAACCCTTCCGCATCGTCTGCGGCGACCAGCTCGCGCTCACGCCGCCGATGGGCTGGAACAGCTGGAACTGCTTCGCCCACGCCGTTTCCGCCGAGAAGGTGAAGGCGGCCGCCGACGCCATGGTCAAGAGCGGCCTCATCAATCACGGCTGGACCTACATCAACATTGACGACTTCTGGGAAAACCACCGCGACTCCAAGGATCCCACGCTGCACGGCGACTTTCGCGACGCGCAGGGCTTCATCGTGCCCAACGTCCGCTTTCCCGACATGAAGGGCCTGGCCGACTACATCCACGGCCTCGGCTTGAAGATCGGTTTGTATTCCTCGCCCGGCCCGTGGACCTGCGGCGGCTGCGCGGCGAGCTGGCAGCACGAGGAGCAGGACGCGCAGACTTACGCCAAGTGGGGCTTTGATTATCTGAAATACGACTGGTGCAGCTACGGCACCATCGCCTCCGGCGGCGACCCGCGCGTCAAAAACATTCCGCTCTGGGGCAAGAAGGCCACGAACGACGCCGGCGCCATCTACCCCTACACCGTCATGGGCAAATTCCTCCGCGCGCAGAACCGCGACATCGTCTTCAGCCTCTGCCAATACGGCATGGCCGACGTCTGGAAATGGGGCGACTCCGTCAGCGGCAACTGCTGGCGCACCACCGGCGACATCACCGACACCTGGAAGAGCATGAGCGGCATCGGCTTCAAGCAGGACAAGGCCGCGCCCTACGCCAAGCCCGGCAACTGGAACGACCCCGACATGCTCATCGTCGGCGAAGTCGGCTGGGGCCACCTGCACCCGACGCGCCTGACGCCCGACGAGCAATACACCCACATCAGCCTCTGGTGCCTGCTCGCCGCGCCGCTGCTCATCGGCTGCGACATGGAAAAGTTCGACGACTTCACCCTGAACCTTCTCAGCAATGACGAAGTGCTGGCGCTCGACCAGGACCCGCTCGGCCAACAGGCCACCTGCGTCATCACCGACGGCAACCTGCGCGTCTACGCGAAGGCGCTCGCCGACGGCAGCCGTGCGCTCGGCTTTTTCAACCTCGGCACCGAACCGCTGAAACTCGACTTCAACCAGTTCGGCCCGCTCGGCCTCGCCGGCCAACAGACCGCCCGCGACCTCTGGCGGCAGAAAGATATTGCGACGGTGGATACCGCGAAAGATGCCCTGCCCCTGACCGTGCCCGCGCACGGCGTGGTGCTCTACAAGCTGACGCCGGCGAAGTGATGTTTGTGGAGCGCGGGCTTCAGCCCGCTTCAGCTTTCATCAGCGACAGGTAAGGACCCATTTTATGCGTCCGCCTCCTAGGCACGTTGAAGCGGCGTAAATGCCGCGCTCCGCCGACTCGATCACCCCAGCAATTGGGCCAGCCGCGCGTGGGTGCGCTTGTATTGGGCGATCAACCGGTCGTAGTGCCACATCTTGCGCAGGGCGCGCACGGTCAGATACACCGCCAGCGCGATGAGGCCGAGGTTGATCACCACCAGTGGCACCAGCCAGTGCAGCACCTCGTGCAGCTCGTAGGCCTTGGAAGTGGCGATGAGCACGCTCAGAACCGAGAGCGGGAAGGCGAAAATGGCGATGCCCGTGCGCAGCGTCGCCAGCGCCGTGCGCTTCTCCGCGAGCAGCAACTGCATTTCGTTCAGCACCATCGCATCCAAGGGCGGCTCCGGTTGGTCATTCATGGCGGGGGCCAACTTACCATAAGTCGCCGGAAGGGAAACGATTTTACCGCCCGCCACGCCGTTCGTGCCACCAGCCACGCCAATTTTCCCGTCAGCCACGCCGTTCGTGCCGCCAAACGCGCCAATTTTCGCGCCAGCCACGCCGTCCGTGCCGCCAACCACGCCAATCTTTTCACCAGCCACGCCGCCTGCGCCGCTAGCCACGCCAATCTTTTCACCAGCCATGCCGCCAGCGCCGCTAGCCGCGCCAATATTCCCACCAGCCACGCCAATCTGGCGACGGTTGGCGGCAGGAATGGCTTAAAATGTGGCAAAAAGGCGGGAAAACGCCCTAACCCTGTTGGAAATGGTCAAAAAGCGACAGTGGACGGGTGGCGGGAGGGGTAAACCGGGTGGATTGCGGTCAACAGCTGGTGGCTTGGCGGTGCCGTAACCTGCCGCTGGGGAGACCCGCGCGCCAGCCCAGCTTTTGGCTCGACTTCGCTTTTCGGCGAGCCTAGCGTCGCATTATGAAATCGGACAGGCTACACAGGCCGACGTCAATTATCTGTTTGGCCACTTCACACCTATGAAAATCTCTGTCTTAGTTATATTTTTTTCTTTAGAGATATTGGCGCGAGCGGAAGACAAGTTGTTTGATGTCAATTTGGCCAAGAATGCCGTTGCAGTGCTTCGGGTTGATGAAGTGGAATCTCAATCAACCAATGGCTTGTTCATTGACTATTTGGTATGGCCTAAGCAGGTGATTAAAAATGAGTCAGGCGAAAACCTGAACCGCACTTTTGTTGTCCGCCTGCTAAAAGGTAAAGGTCGTATCCCGACGGGAGGATGCACAATTTATATCGAGAGGTATTGGGCGACAACCAAATCATTCAATAAAACAAAAGGTTTTTGGGTGCTTGTTGGTGGGGATGCTACCAATGGAGTGAGTCACGTTAAGAGCGATTATCCGTTATGAGACCGTGGCCAAATATGAAGATAGGCTGCAACCCCTACCATTCCCGCTCCGCCGTTCCATCGCATCTCCGCAGCAAAAAAACCGGCGAACGGAACTTTCCGTTCGCCGGTTGGTTGTAGCGGCGCTCTGTGAGCGCCGTAAAATTGTGCGTCGGTCATAGACCGCCGCTACAAAATCAATAGCGGTAGTGGTCGGGCTTGTAGGGGCCGTCCACGGGGATGCCCAGGTAGTCGGCCTGTTTCTTGGTGAGCTTGGTCAGCTTCACGCCGATCTTCTCGAGGTGCAGGCGGGCGACTTCTTCGTCCAGAATCTTCGGCAGGCGATAGACGCCGACTTTGGCGCTGGCCTGGTTCTTCCAGAGGTCGAGCTGGGCGAGCACCTGGTTGGTGAAGCTGTTGGACATGACGAAGCTCGGATGGCCGGTGGCGCAGCCGAGGTTCACGAGCCGGCCTTCGGCGAGCATGTAGATGCTGCTGCCGCCGATGAAGGTGTATTTGTCCACCTGCGGCTTGATGTTCAATTTCTTCACGCCCTTGGCGTTGTTCAGGCGGTCCACCTGGATCTCGTTGTCGAAGTGGCCGATGTTGCAGACGATGGCCTGGTCTTTCATCTTCTGCATGTGTTCGAGGGTGATGATGTCGCAATTGCCGGTGGTGGTGACGTAGAGGTCGGCGGTGCCGAGGGTGCTCTCGATGGTGTTGACCTCGAAGCCTTCCATGGCGGCCTGCAGGGCGTTGATGGGGTCGATCTCGGTGACGATGACACGGGCGCCGAAGCCGCGCAGGGAGTGGGCGGAGCCTTTGCCGACATCGCCGTAGCCGCAGACGCAGGCGACTTTGCCGGCGATCATGACGTCGGTGGCGCGCTTGATGCCGTCGGCGAGGGATTCGCGGCAGCCGTAGAGGTTGTCGAACTTGGACTTGGTGACGGAGTCGTTGACGTTGATGGCGGGCACGAGCAATTTGCCCTGCTCGAGCATCTGATAGAGGCGATGCACGCCGGTGGTGGTCTCCTCGGAAACGCCCTTCCAGTCTTTCACGACTTCATGCCAGAACCCGGGGCGCTCCTTGAGGACGCGCTTGAGGAGGTCCTTGATGACCTGTTCCTCGTGCGAGCCGCTCTTGGTGTTGACCCAGTCGCTGCCGTTTTCGAGTTCGTAGCCTTTGTGGATGAGCAAGGTGGCGTCGCCGCCGTCGTCCACGATGAGCTGCGGGCCTTTCTGGCCGGGGAACGTCAGCGCGCGGAGCGTGAGGTCCCAGTATTCTTCGAGCGTCTCGCCTTTCCAGGCGAACACGGGGATGCCGGCGGCCGCGATCGCGGCGGCGGCGTGGTCCTGCGTGGAGAAGATGTTGCAGCTGGCCCAGCGCACGGACGCGCCGAGTTCCACGAGGGTCTCGATGAGGATGGCCGTCTCGATGGTCATGTGCAGCGAACCGGTGATGCGCACGCCCTTGAGCGGTTTCAATTTGCCGTATTTCTTGCGGATGGCCATGAGGCCGGGCATTTCATGCTCGGACACCTGGATGGTTTTGCGGCCCCATTCGGCGAGCGCGAGATCGCGGATGGCGTAGTCGGGCTTGGCCGCGCCGTTGGCGGCGGATTTGAGGATGGTCTTGCGGGACGGGGACAGTTTGATTTTTGACATTGTGGTTATTCGTTAAATGGTTGAATCGTTTTACGCCGAACCCTTGTAACGATTTAACGTTTCAACGATTCAACGCGGTTGGTCACAGGGCTTTCTTGAGCGCGGCCACTTTGTCGGTCGCTTCCCAGGTGAGATCTTTGTCGTTCTTGCCAAAGTGACCGTAATTGGTGGTCTTGCCGTAGATCGGGCGGCGCAGATTGAGCTGGTCGATGATGTCCGACGGCTGGAAGCTGAACACGCGGTTCACGGCGCGGATGATCTTGTCGTTGGCCACCGTGTTGGTGCCGAACGTCTCGACGTGCACGCTGACGGGGTCAGGATGGCCGATGGCGTAGGCGAACTGGAGTTCGCAACGCGAGGCGAGGCCGGCCGCGACGATGTTCTTCGCGACCCAGCGGCCCATGTAGGCGGCGCTGCGGTCCACCTTCGTCGGGTCTTTCCCGGAGAACGCGCCGCCGCCGTGACGGCCCATGCCGCCGTAGGTGTCCACGATGATCTTGCGGCCGGTCAAGCCGGTGTCGCCCTGCGGTCCGCCGACGACGAAGCGGCCGGTCGGGTTGATGAGGAATTCCGTCTTGGGCGTGAGCAGATTCTTCGGGAGAACTTTCTTGATGACGTTCTCAATGCAGAATTTCTCGATCTCGGCGTGGCTGACATCCGCCGCGTGCTGCGTGGAGATGACAACGTTGGAGATGGCCACCGGCTTGTCGTTTTCGTAAACGACGGAGACCTGCGACTTCGCATCAGGACGGAGCCAGGCGGCGCCGCCGGCCTTGCGAATGCGCGTGAGTTCGCGGCCGAGACGGTGCGCGAACATGATCGGCGCCGGCATGAGCTCGCGCGTTTCGTTGCACGCGTAGCCAAACATCAGGCCCTGGTCGCCCGCGCCCTGCTTCGCGGTCTTCTTGCCCTTGGCTTTGCGGGCGTCCACGCCCTGCGCGATGTCGGGGGATTGCTGGGTGACGATGACATTGACGAACACCTTGTCGGCGTGAAACACGTCGTCGTCGTTCACGTAGCCGATTTCGCGGATGGCCTTGCGGGCGATGGCGACGAAGTCAAGCTTGGCCTTGGTGGTGATCTCGCCGCCGATGATGGCGACGTTGGACTTCACGTAAGTCTCGCACGCGACGCGGCTGAACTTGTCCTGCGCCAGGCAGGCGTCCAGCACGGCATCAGAAATGGTATCGGCCACTTTGTCCGGATGGCCTTCGCCGACGGATTCAGAAGAGAAGATGTAACGGTTGCTCATTTAATTTTATGGTTTAACGCCAACAACATATTGACGTATCTGGATAAGATGATATAACAGATTTCA
>CAIXPZ010000299.1 GCA_903921455.1 uncultured Verrucomicrobia subdivision 3 bacterium
GCTGACAAGCTGGGACAACGGCCAACCCAATCATCCCGATCCGGTGGAGCGCGTCAGTTCCCGGCCGAACCTGGGCGTGTTGTGCTATCCCGTCATCACGATGGGCGAGGCGACCAACGGCTGGACGCGCGATAATTTGCTCGGACAAAATCCGTCGCCGGAATTGATTGCTGAACTTTCCACCGAGCGTCATGTCACCGCGAACACGCCGCCGTGTTTCGTCTGGCACACGCACGCCGACCCTGTCGTGCCGGTGGCGAATCCGCTGCTGTTCGTCAACGCGCTGCATCGCGCGGGCGTGCCCTTTGAATTTCATGTCTATCAGGACGGCGAACACGGCCTGGGTATGAAGGACGGCGTTCCGTGGACGGACGACTGCCTGCGCTGGCTCAAGCGCCGCTTGCAACACAATCCCAACGCATGAGCAGGGTTGAAAAATACGGTCGCTTCCTGCCCGCCGAAGGCTGCTTCGAGATCACCGCCGAACCGCCGCGCAAGTGGCGCAACCTCCACTACAACCAGTGGGGTGACGAGGAATACTACGCCGAAGCCACGCATATCGGCGACGGCATGTCGCGTTACCGGGATGCGCGCGGCAACACGGTGAATGTCATCAGTTACGACGCCAAGTATCTTTACATCCGCGACGACGAGACGAACACGGTTTTCAATCCCGCAGGCATGCCCGTCGCCACGGAAGTTTCTGACCGCGTCATCCGCGTATATCCTTCGCAGACCGAAATCGTTTCGACTTGCGCTGGCCTGCGCGTGAATCAGCGGATTTTTGTGCCGCGCACCGAATGTCTCGAAGCGTGGACGCTTAAACTTGAAAACCAAACAGATCAGCCGCGCCGCGTTTCCGTTTTTGCCTACGCCTCCTTTGCGCTTACGTGCAATGACCACGAGGGACGCGGCTTTTGGCCGGACAAGTATTCGGAAGTTCACCCGAATCTGGCTGGAGTGCTCGTCATCAATCGCGCCCACAAGATGCCGTTGGAGAAGAGGAACGGTTTTTTAGTCGCGCTAAATCATTTCCGCGCCGCCAACGGTTGTCGCGATGATTTCACCCGCGCCGATTACAGTCTGGCCGCGCCGAAAATTCTTTGGGGCTGGAACTGCGACAACAACGCTGGTTACGTCTGGGACACCGCCGCCATCGTGCAATGCACGCTTGCTATTCCGGCAAATGGCTCAGAACGCGTGGATTTCCTCGCCGGTCCGTGCATCGGCGCGGAGGAAGTGGAAGCGTTGCGTGTTCGTCTTTCCCGAGCCAAGCTCGATGAACTTGCCGCCGAGCAGATGACCGTCGAACGCCGTCGCGCCGAAGCCTTCACGGTGGACACCGGCGAGGCGAACTGCCACCGCGACGCGCTGATGAATAATTTCGTCAAGAAGCAGATTTATTCCTACGCCATGGACAAGGGCGGCGTGCGCGACAATATGCAAAACGCGAACGCGCTCGTTTTGTTTGAGCCGCAACTGGCGCGGGCGAACATCCTAAAATGCCTCGCCGTGCAGAAGCCGGACGGCAGTAGCCTGCACAGTTGGCGACCGCTCAACCGCCATCAATACTCGGACAAGCCGGCGTGGATGTTGCAGACCATTCCGTGGTATGTCCAAGAGACCGGCGACTTCGCGATTCTCGACGAGCGCGTGCCGTTCTTTGAATCCGCCGAAACCGGCACAGTTTGGGAACACATGCAGCGAGCTTACCACTGGTTGAGCACCGATCTCGGCAAACGCGGTCTGTGCCGCCAGCATTTCGCGGATTGGAACGACGGCCTTGAGCCTTCGGAAAAAACCGGCGACCGCGAAAGCGTGATGGTCAGCCAGCAACTCTGCGCTGGCTTGCTTGAAACTGCCGCGCTGGCCGAACGGCACAATGACATCGCCAGCGCCAATGAATGTCTGCGTCTCCATCGCGAAATGGCCGAGCACATCAATCGCGCGGCGTGGGATGGGGCGTGGTTCACGCGGACCATTTGTGAGGACGGTTACGCGCTGGGTTCGAGCAAGAATGCCGAGGCGAAGATTTTTATTAACACCCAGAGCTGGGCGGTGCTGGGCCGTGTGGCCGACGAGTCACGCCTGCGCCGGTGCATGGCGTCGGTGGACGAATTTCTGACCAAGGCCGAAGGTTATCCCATCTGCGATCCGCCTTGCTCCACTTTCGATGAGCGCATCGGGCGGTTCACCACCAAGATGCCGTTGCACACGGAAAATGGCGGCTGCTACAATCACGCCGCCGGCTTCAAATGCGTCGCCGACTGTCTGCTGGGTCGCGCGGAGGAAGCGTGGCAAACTTTCATCAAGGTCGCGCCGGACGGGCCGCATCTCCCCCTCAGCGTTTCCGGCGCAGAACCGTTTTCATTCATCAACCATTACTCGCGCGTGCCGTCGGGCTTTGGGAAGGGCGGCTACCCGTGGCGCACCGGCACGGCGGCGTGGTTCACCGTGGCGCTGGTGGAATACATCCTTGGCGCGCGACGCGGTTACGACGGGCTCATCATCGCGCCATGCCTGACGAAGTCCGTCCCGCGCGCGAAGCTGCGCCGCAATTTTCGTGGGGTGGCCTACGACATCACGCTCGACAACACCGCCGGTCGCTGCGTCGGCGCTCGCCGCATCCAGGTGGATGGCAAGTTGATTGCAGGAAACACGCTGCCGCTTTTCACCAGTGGCACCCACCAAGTGGAGGTAGAGATTTAATCCGTAAAACCGAGCGTCGCCGGAATTGCGACGCATCAAGACAATATCCAACGATGATATTATTATACGAATCATAAAGCCATGACTAAATTCCAAAAGAACCTGAAGAGTCTGAAGCAGCGCCATGCCGCCTTGCTGAAACGGCGCAACACGGTGGACACCGGCTTTTACAACGGCTGGTTTGAGCGGTGGAAGAATCCGGTAATCACCGCCGACCACGCGCCGCTGGATTGGCGTTACGATTTGAACCCGAAGACGAATCCGTTGCTGCTGGAACGGCTCGGCGTCAACGCCGCGTTCAATGTCGGCGCGATGGAGTGGGGCAAGAACATCGTGCTCGTCGTCCGCACCGAGGGCGTGGATCGCAAATCGTTTTTCGCCATCGCCGAGAGCAAGACCGGCGTGGACAGGTTTCGGTTCTGGGACGAACCGGTGGTTCTGCCGGAGACGGATGA
>CAIXPZ010000300.1 GCA_903921455.1 uncultured Verrucomicrobia subdivision 3 bacterium
GGGGCTGTCCTAGATAACGCAAAAATGTGTTATCAAAGGCGGCATGAGAAAGAGTCGAATCAGTGGTGGGAAGCAGGCGAAGTTGATGGAGCATTTTGTGGCGGGCACGACGGCTCGAACCGCCGCGCGGCTGGTGCGCGTCAACAAGACCACGGCAGCGTATTATTACCATCGGCTGCGGGAGTTAATCTATCAAGCCATCGCCGATGCTGCACCCTTGGCCGGGGAGATTGAAGTTGATGAGAGTTATTTTGGTGGCCACCGCAAAGGCAAGCGCGGGCGGGGTGCGGCGGGCAAGGTGCCGGTGTTTGGCCTGTTAAAACGGGGCGGCAAGGTCTATGCGGTCGTGATCGCCGATGCCAAGGCGACCACCTTGCTGCCCATCTTAAAGGAACGGATTGTGCCCGACTCCATCGTTTATAGCGATTCATTGCCCAGCTACAATGCGCTGGCGGTCGCTGGCTTTCGTCATCTGCGAATCAATCACTCCAAGCTCTTTGCGGCAGGTAAAAACCACATCAATGGCATTGAGAATTTCTGGAACCAGGCCAAGCGTCACCTGCGCAAATTTAACGGTGTTCCCAAAGCCCATTTTCCGCTATTCTTGAAGGAGTGCGAGTGGCGTTTTAACAACCCAAACCCGCAAACCCAATTGAAGCAGTTAAATCAATGGGTTCAGCAGTTCCTAACCTAGTTATCTAGGACAGCCCCAAATTGAAAATGCTCACTCGCGCGTTGTGCGTCCACAATTAGGAAAATCGGAGCACGATGTAAAGCCTCGTGTTTTGCGAGGCGTATTTTCGACAGGATTTGACGATGCCTGTGCGCAAACCAAAAAGCTGTCCACATCGAACAAGTTTCGGGAAAAACATCGTCTCGCTGCGAGGCCGGCGAAAATTGACGCAGGAAAAGTTGGCCGAAAAAATTGGCACAAGTGCGCGCTACGTTCAAAGCCTCGAAGCGGGAGAATACTTTCCAAGTCTGCCGACGCTGGCGCATTTGAAGTCCGCCTTGCGTTGCAATTGGGAGGAACTTTTCGACGGTTGCGACAAAGGGTAGCAAATTTTTCATGCCGTTGCGCTTCCCGGTCTTTCGGTCTGATTGGCGTTGCCTGTCATAAACTTTTCAGAATTCTGAACACCATGTAAGAATTCTGGCATCCCTTGTCAACCCCTTTTTTCGGTATTGCTTTGGCGTGCCGACCGACAAATTAAGCGACGCTATCAGTTCTCATGTGGCCTGTGTTCTGAAAGAGGAGCGCGAAAAGCGCGACCTTTCGCTCAAAATGCTTGCCAAAAAATCCGGTATTTCGCGGCAAACAATCAGTTCGCTTCGCGAATTGTGGTCATCACTTTCGTGTGCCTGTCTCGCCGTGTTTGCGAAGCGGAATGAAATGGAGTGCAGCAAACCAGGTGAGTCAGGCCAGCGTGCGCGGGTGCTGAACAGTGCGGATATTTGACGCGAGGCACGAGCGCAAGTGTCCGCTCTGTGAAGCGTTGGGGTTTTCCATTGGGCAGTAGGTTTTCCGAAAACCCCCTGTCTTTCAGAAAACATTTCCTCCCAGGCGAACGCGCAGCGTTCGACGGGATCAGCGCAGGTTGGTGTGTGCGGCTGGCGAACGAAGCGTTTTCGAGGAGCGTTAGCGACGAGATTATTTTCTTGCCCGACACCGCGCCTGAAAACATCCGCCAACCTGAATGGATGGAATGCACGGAAGACTCACGATAACCTGCGGGGTGAATCGTGCGCGGTGTAGTGAAAGTGCCGCCGACCGTGATGTCCGAGCACCTGCGAGGCGGCACGGTGCTGGCGTAGCGGTGGCGTCAGCCGCCGCCGCCAGCATGAACGTCGGGCAACGCGCGCGGGAATGAGCATCGTAAATGGAAACCGTGAATTGATTGCGCGTCGTTCTATTGAGCGGAGCGAACCATCATGGAGGGCAACCAATTTGCATTGCGGCTGATGGTGTTCGAATAAAAGGACGGGATGGATTGATTGTTGCAAACGGATACACCTGGCGGCGTGGGAACGAATGGGAAGTGATGCGGGAATTATCCGTGCGGGTGAATCGAAAGAAGCGCTTGTGCATTATAAACTATTAATTCACAGAAACTGCCCAGCTGACGGTTCAGATTGCATAAAAGCAACCGGGTTTGATGCTCGCGTTAGGTTGCATCATATCTGGTTCGAGTTGAATCATAACGAGAGGACATACGCGCAAAGGTCATCTTTTTCTTTGGCCGATAGGTTTGAGGTTGTGCCGAGTTTGTCGTCCGGGTTGTGTGTTGTCACAACGTCGCGAATCGTGGCTGCTGACCCATCATGCAGATAAGGAGCGGTACGCCAGACTTCGATCAACGTGGGTGTGTAGAAACGATCCGAAGGTCGGTCGAAAGAACGACGAGTGCCCACATCATGCGGCTGGAGGTCGATGAATAACCCCGGCGGATGGCAGCCGGCAGCGGCAATACTCATGTCTAAGGTGATTTAGGAGATCAGGCATTGGCAAGGTTTCCCCGTTGTGGCATCTTAAATTTCTTAACAACTGAGGTTTGGGACACCAAAGCGAGGCAGCCGACAAAGACCAGCGTGAAGCACAAATCGCTAACCAGCGAGTTGCGGAAGAACGTCCAAGTCGGCAGATAGCCGGGCAGCCCGACCGTGAGCGCCTGATACCAACCCGCGACGGTCTTGACATAGCCCGGGTCGGTCAGCCACGAGACCGTGTTGGTGATCAGATAGAAGCCGGTTGAACCAGCCAAACTCGCCAGCAGAAATGTCCCCACTCGCCGACACTCCCGCAATCGCAAGCCCAGCAACGCGACGAACGCCAGCGCACCATATCGCGCCAGCATTTCGCCCGTGATCAGGGCCGCGCCGAAGTGGGCATTGAGCACCAGATCGGAAACCAGCAGGATGGCCAGCGGGAGGATTAGCGCCACGCAGCGGGGAAACACCAAGGGTCCACACAAGGCAACGGCGGCCAAAGGCGAGAAGTTCAGCAGCCAGGAATATTCAGCGCCCCAATAACCGGCGAGGATGCGGTAGAGAACCACAGCGATAAACATGATGATGGTAGGAGTCATAATATTATTAGGTTGAGGTTAAACTATGTTTTTAATCCGTATTCTGCGGGCAGGAATTTAGTCTTGTCGGCCACCGCTAATTGTTGCGCGATGAATACTGATTCGCTTTCGGGCAGTTCATCGAGCGTGTCTTGTAACGTATCAAACCAGATGACTTCGTTGGGTGCGATACGCAACTCGCCCTGGTTATGGGCGCCGCGCAGTAACTCCACCGCCTTGCGCGCCACGGCCACGCCAGCGTGATAATGCGAATTGCTCGCCACGATGGCTTTGGCGAGTTTGACCGAGGATGCTGGCGAAATGATGAACGCCTGCGGATCGGTGGCCACGTCGGACTCGACGAGCCAGTGCTGAAGCTGTTGGGCGGAGGCTTTACCGTGACTGCGGGCGGTGTTCATAAGGCGACAATCGTAGGCGAGTTGTTCCATGTAACACGTCGGGGCCATGCCACCTAGCAGCTTGATGTTTTGCACGGATTCGTTCGACCAAGTGTCGCAGCACGCGGCGGCAAGGTTGCCCATTGGACTCAAATGGGCACAGGCGGAAGTCTTTCCCTCCATCGCCATCGGGTAGCCTGTGATGGCTTTGAGAATGGGATTTTCGTAACCGCAATCCTTGCCCGGACCGACCGCGCCGCATTCGTAGGCGACGAGCGAGCGGACGGCGGTCACGGCGCGCACCACGGCGGCGAACACGCGCGGAATCATCTTCTGCTCAGCGAGCACCATCGCGGTGTTGCCGAAACCGCAGGCGGTGTCGCCGGCACATTTCACGCCGTGCCGGTCGGCAATCTTCTGGAGGTGCGTCCAAAGAAAACGCATATCGCGTTCACCAAGAATGCAAAGCGAGAAAATACTCGCCTCCAGATCACCGTTAACCAGCGCCTCGTCGTGCAATTCCTTGCCACCGACGGATTCGATGCTCAATAATTCCGCGCCCGCCGCTGCCGAGCCTTCAAACAATTCCAGCATCGCATCCCAGTAACGCCCGCGCCGCATCAACGGTGGGCGCTCAAACTCGCGGTTGTCATTGGGCGTCATACGCAGCACACTCTTCAGCCCGCTGCGGTCTTTCTCGCGCTGCATCCCATCAAGTAAAACCTTCGCGATATCCAAGCCCCATTGCGGGTGCTCGGTCATCGGTGGCAGCGTCTCGAATTCAATAACCACGCCGGGCACTTCCAGTTCCGCCGCCCGACGCAAAGCGCCTTCAATGATCTGTTCGTAGTTGCGGCACACCTCCGGCATGGTGGACGCGTCAATCGTCATCGGCGGCAGTGTGAAGTTCAGTTCCGGATAGACCGTGCCACCGCCGATCACCATGCCGCTGCGCGTGGTGACGGGTTTGGGCGCGAGGCCGAAGGTGAGCTCCAGCGGGTCAGAGATGGCAAGCGATTTGTAGTGCATGAACAATTTTCTTTCAACCTTCAGGCTTTGTCCTGCAACAACCCCATCGCCGTATCCACGGCGCTGCCGGCATCCGCCGCATAGCCATCCGCGCCAATATCCCTGGCATACTCATGGGTGATGGGTGCGCCGCCAACCACAATCTTCACCGCAATGCCCGCGTCCCGGATCGCCTTCACCGTGTCGCGCATGGCGGGCATCGTCGTGGTGAGAAGCGCGGACAAACCGACCAGCTTGGGATGGTGTTGCTTGACGGCTTCGACGAATTTGACCGGCGGCACGTTCACTCCCAGATCAATCACCTCGATATTCGCACCTTTCCACATCATCGCGACCAAGTTTTTACCGATGTCGTGCAAATCGCCCTCGACCGTGCCGATGACAGCGTTGTGTTCCGGCTTCACGCCGGCAGCCACCAGCGCCGGCTCTAAAATTTTCAACGCCTCTTTCATGGCGCGGGCGGCGATGAGCATTTCGGGCACGAAGATTTCATTCCGCTTGAACTTCTCGCCCACGATGGCCATGCCTGGCACGAGGCGCTTCTCAACGATGTCGCCAGCCTTCTCTCCGGCGGCGAGACATTGGTTGACGAGTTCGGGAACTTCCTTGCGTTTGCCGGCGATGATGGCCTGCGTGAGCGGATGTAGATCATTCATAATGCGACACAGAGTTTGCCAGCTGACGCTGTCCAAGTCTTGTGATCCGGTGCGTATCTTTGGTGTTTCCGTGCTTTCTGTCAGTTCGAGATTGCCTCCCGGCGCGCAGCAGCTTAAACATTCCTGACACATGCAACTCGACCACTGCCTGCAAAATATCTTGGCCCGCCACAACCGTGACTTCAGTGGAGGTGTCGCGTGAGTTCCCAAGTCTTGCTGGTGGAATGCGATGACCGGCGCGGTCTGGTTCACGCCATCACCGGTGTGCTGTTGCAACACGGTGTCAACGTCGTCGGCAACCAGGAATTTGTGGAACGCGGCATGGCGCGCTTCTTCATGCGTACGGAATTTGACGGCACGGTAGTGGCCGGGCAGCTCGAAGCGCAAGTCCGCCGCGCGCTGCCGGCCAACGCCAACGTCCGGCTTTCTGACCTGAAACCCAAGCGCGTCGTGGTGCTGGCGTCGAAGGAACACCATTGCCTAGGCGACATCCTGATCCGCCACGCCTTCGGCGAACTCAACGCGCAAGTGCTCGCCGTGCTTTCCAATCATGCCGCGCTGCAACCGCTCGTCGCAAAGTTCGACCTGCCGTTTCATTGCATCAGCCACGAATCCCTGACCCGCGAGGCGCACGAGGCGAAAATGCTGAAGATCATTGATCAATTACAGCCCGATTATCTGGTGCTGGCAAAATATATGCGCGTGCTGACGCCGGATTTCGTGCGTCGCTTTCCGGCGCGCTTGGTCAACATCCACCACTCGTTTTTGCCGGCATTCGTCGGCGCAAAGCCGTATCAACAGGCGTTTGACCGCGGCGTTAAAGTCATCGGCGCGTCCGCGCATTTCGTCACCGAGAAGCTCGACGAAGGACCGATCATCGTACAGCAAGTCATTCCCGTGGACCACACCCACACAGCGCACAACCTCTCGCAGGCCGGCCGCGACGTGGAGCAAGTGGTGCTCGCCCGAGCCCTGCGGCTGGTGTTTGAAGATCGCGTATTTCTCTGCGTCAACCGCACGGTGATTTTCGATTAACCCACCTGAATTATGAATTCAACCCCGCTCCTTCAAGAACTTTCCCGGCGTCCGCTCGTCTGCGACGGCGCCATGGGCACGCAACTCCTCGCCCGCGGCCTGGCCAGTGGCGAATGTGGCATGACGTGGAACGTCACGCGCCCCGGCGATGTCGGCGGCATTCATCTCGCCTACCGCAACGCCGGTTGCGACCTCATTACCACCAATTCGTTTGGCGGCACACGGTTCGCGCTACAACTTCACGGTCTGGCCGGACGCGTGGCAGAATTGAACCGCGCCGCCGCCCGCGTGGCCCGCGCCGCCGCCGGCGACCACGGCTGGGTGCTCGGCGATGTCGGCCCGTTCGGCGATTTCCTCGAACCCGTCGGCGACGTGACGGCGGATGAATTGCGCGAGGCGTTTCAGGCGCAAATCGCCGCGCTTATTGAAGGCGGCGCAGACGTCATCCTCGTCGAAACGATGAGCGACCCCGCCGAGGCCGTAGTGGGGATTGAAGCGGCGAAAGCCTGCGCCGCCGACGTGCCGGTGATTGCCACCTACGCTTTTCAAAAGACCGCACCCGGCGAGTTTCGCACCATGATGGGCACAACCGCAGCCGAGGCCGTGCGCCACGCCACCGCTGCCGGCGCAGATATTGTCGGGGCGAACTGCGGCACAGGTTTGAACCTTGATGATTATGTGAAGCTGGCGGAACAACTCGTGGCCGCCGTCGGCAAAGCACCGGTGATCGTCCAACCCAACGCCGGTTCGCCGCACACGGAAAACGGCAAGACAATTTACAAAGCCACGCCAGAGGAAATGACCGCCACCGCCACGCGCCTGCTCGCCGCCGGGGTGCGCATCATCGGCGGTTGCTGTGGCACGACGCCGGCGCATCTTGCCGCCATGAGTCACGCCTCCCGGGCGGTGAAACTTTAACCACCGTTCGCCCGGCGCCCGCGTCGCGAAATTGTTTCGGCGTCACGCCTTTCACATCCTGGAAAACCCGCGTAAAATAGCTCTGGTCGCAGAAGCCACAGATGTCGGCGATTTGCGCCAGAGCCTGCTCCGTGCCGCGCAGCAAATCGCAGGCAAGATCCACGCGGCATTGGCGCAGCAGCTCGGTGAACGAGCGGCCCGTGCGCTCCCTCAGCAGCCGTGAGAAATGGCTGGGCGAAATCCCCGCATGCCGCGCCGTTTCGTCGCGCGAAATGTCGCGGTGCAGATTCTTCCGCATAAATTCCAGCGCCTTGCCCACCAGCAGCGGCGGAGTGAAATTCTCCTGCCGTTCGATGGCGGACATGACATGTTCCAGCGTCTTGCGTAGCCACGCTGCCAGGTCTTCGTCATCGTCAAGTTCCGCGAGTTCGGTGAGGAAACGGAAGTTCAAGCCCAGCACCTTAGATTGGACCGCGCCGGCCTCAACCGCCGCGCGCGAGATCATCACCACCAACTCCAACAGCAGACCTTTGAGCAAATCGCTCCGCTCCTCGCCGGCGCTGTAGATATGAACAAGGACGTGGTTGATAATGTGCCGCGCTTCACCTCGATCGCCGCGCCGGATGGCCGCCAGCAACAGCGGCTCTTGAAAAAGATACAACTCGCGAATCCGGTCGTAAGGCCGGTGTTCCAGCAGCGGAATGGCGGGGAAATCATTCACGGCAGCATCAGATGTTCAACGTAACGATCCTCAAAATGGTCGGCAAGATTCAACTCAATCACTTCGACCTGCGTGCGCACATTTTCCATTTCAACAAGTGTAGTGCGGTCCACCAATGCCAGCAATGCGCCCGCCAAAGCCGTATTGCCCACCACGCGCACCTGATCCTCGCGAATGCCCGGTAGGAGTCCGACGGCAATGGCATGGGCAACATTCAAGTGCATGCCAAAACCGCCCGCCAGATAGACGCGCCCCAAATCCGCCGCGCGGATGCCCGCATCTCCCAACAAAATCTCAATGCCTGCGCCAATCGCCGCCTTGGCCTGCAACAGCAGCGCCACGTCCACCTCACTGATGCTCAACGCGCCCGTCCCGTTCGCTTCCGTCAGGCGTAAAGCGCGTTCGCCCTTGTCGGTGAGGCGGTTTCGAACCGGAAGACCTTCCCATGCCGCCGGTTCAAACCTGCCGGTCACCCCTAGCAATCCGCTGTTCCGTGCCGAGGCGAGAAAACCCACATACGCCGAACCGCAAAGTCCATTGGCGCGTTCTGGCGGCACATTGCCGATGATTTTGGCTTCAAGTTGAAATGGATTGAGCGTGAGTCGCAGGTCACTGACTGCGCCTTCGCGTGCCCGAGTTCCGCAACGCAAACCGCAACCTTCAAACGCCGGCCCGGCGGCGGTGGCGCAGGCGGTGAGCTTGCCGCCGCTTTGCAAGACAATTTCGCCGTTTGTACCGATGTCCACCAGCAGGCTCGGTGTCGGATCAAACACCATGCCGGTGGCGAAAATTCCGGCGGTGATGTCCGCGCCAATGTAAGCGGCGATGCCGGGCAGAAGTTGCAGAGGCAGTGCCGCGCTAAGGCCAGGCACTACCAGCCCGATATCGCCTGCGCTCACCCGCCGTCCAGCGATGAACCGCGGCGTAAATGGTGCGAAGCCCAGTGGCGTCGGATCTTCGCCCACCAGCAGGTGCAACATTGTGGTATTGCCCGAAATCGCGCCACCAGCGATGCGTTCCGGCAGACAGCTGGCCCGTTTGCAGGCCTTGGCCAGAAGCGGCTGAATCGTCTCCGTCACAATGGCGCGCTGCATGGCAAAAAGAGTTTCCTGATTTCGCGCCGCCTCGATGCGTGTGATGACGTTGTCACCAAAACGGATTTGCTCGTTGAACGCGCCGGCCCGCGACAGCACTTCGCCAGTGACGAGATCCACCAGCAGCACGACCACCGTCGTCGTGCCGACATCCACGACAAAGGCCGTGTCGCACTTGCCCGGAACAAAGGGGAACAACGGCTGATGCGCGTAGGGGATGGCGATTTCAAACGTCTCGCCAACCTGCGGCCGGTGTTCGATGCGCGAACGCGCCGGAACATGAATAGTCGCCGGGCCGGCAAGTCTCGCACGACAGGCTTGCACCATGGCCGGAGAGCTGACATTGCCACTATCAGTTGATAACACCCCCTCGCGTAACTCCACTTCGCACCCGCGACAAAGTCCGCGCTGACCACAGCGGGTGTTCAGCGGCAGCCCGTGCGCCGCGAACGCATCAGCCAGCGACCGGTTGTCGCGCGTGATGGAAAACTCCCGCCGTCCACCAGAGTCCAATTCAACCTGAATGTGAGCCATATGACTCATGCAGTTGGAGGTTTGGTCGGCACCGGTTCGGCGCGCAGGACCGTTTTGTCCGAAGCTTGGCCCAACTGCATTCCCGGCTCGATGATTTGAAAGCGCTCATTATCCCAATTTCCCCAAAGCAGATCACGCAGCAATTTCGGATCGCCGGGTTGATGCTCGAATTTCCACCCCAACCAGTTGGCGCACTGGCGAGCATACTCCTCTTCAGTCTGCGCATCGGACGTGCCTAGTTCAATGTAAGTGGCGGTGTCGTGCATCGCCCATTGTTCTCGCTCGGTCGCAATGAGAAACTCGATATCATCCGGCTCGAATTTGGCCGCCAATTCCCCCTTTATTGCTTCCAACCTTTCAGGTCCGGGCACGCGGCGTCCGCGATTCCATCCGGGCGTGTAGTAGTAGCAGGTCGGACAGCGATGCTGGTGTTCCGCATAGGCTTCCTTGCTGCCCATGAACATCGTGATGCAATCATGGGCGCGGGGAATAACGAGTTTGTGGCGCAACGGACGCAACCCGGCGGTACCGCGTCCGCACAGGCCATAGGCCAGCACCACCGCCTCGATGTCCGTCCGTGCATCTGCAGCAGCAAGATTTTCCTGCAAAATAACCCGCAGTTGATCAGGCCGGTCGTGCAAACCCATTTCAAAGAAGCGTGTCTCCGCAATATGCTCCGCCCCGCGCGTGTGCAATGCGATTTCGCGTTCAAAAACTGAGCAGGACAGCAGCGCGATTTTCGGTGCGATTGTAGCCGTCTCAATTGTCATAATGGTTTTTATGAGTAGCGGCAGTCGGCGGCGGTGCGCACCATGGCCTTGAGGTTCTCAACGGGCGCGTGAAAAAAATGATCGCTGGCCGAGCAGATATAGCCGCCGTTGACGCCGAAGGTTTCAAAGCAGCCGCGCACTTCGGCGACGACTTCTTCGGGAGTGCCTTCCGTCAAGGTGCGCCCCTGATCCACGCCACCTATGAGGGCCACCTTGCTGCCGAGCACTTGCTTGACGGTCATGCGGTCCTTGACATGGATATCGCCACCCATGCCCGGCGGGCTGAGCGTCTCGCTCGCATCGCAGCCATTGGCGGGAATATGCGTCAGGTTTGCCATCATCCCGCCGCAGGTGTGATACACGACCGGCAATCCAATGTCATGCAGAGCCGTGATAACCTGGCGATCGTAGGGCACGCAGAATTCATCGAACATCGCGGGGCTGATCACGGTCGAACTTGCCGCGCCACCACCGTGCTCAATCAGATCAAATTTCGCGCCCGGCATTTCTTCGTGGATATAATCGAGCCGGCGCTGGGTCAATTGTTTGAGAAACCAGTGAACAAACTCAGGCTCATCCATAGCCCAGAAAATGGCCTCCTGAGTTCCAACCAATTCGCAGAAGTCCTGCCATACCCCCGGTTGGCAGAATGCAGTGGTAAAGCCGCGGACAATACCAGCGTCACCGGTGCGATCATACCACGCACTAAGTTTTTTCAGATTCAAGTGCCAGGACGGCCAATACTTGGCAAATATTTCGGCGTCGCGCTGGTTCTTGATTGGGTGATCAGTATGGAAGGTGGTAATTTCGTCCGTGGCCATGACCCAGGTGAGTTCTCCCTTGGGCGTTTGCACTCGGTAGCGCCGTGAGGTTCGTTTTTTTTGGGGAGGGAATTCTTCAACGGAGCATTTCCAGTCCGGGGAGGGTTTTTCGGAATAAATATCCCACGGCGTCACCGAAGCGTCCAGCCCTGTGGCGAGAAAAGCATCGAGTTGATCCATGCCGTTCATGTAATGCTGTAGGTGATAGGTCTGCCATTGATGAATCGTGATTGGAAGCCGGTCGGGTATTTTCCCGTGCAAGGCGGTCATCATGCGTTCTTTGCTAGTCATAATCGGATTGGTTAATGGGGCGGGTGGGTGGCAAATTGCTCCAACAGCATGTCTCGCATCCAAACGTTGATCTCCCACGCATCCGCGACTGGACGATTATCAAATGGCGTGCAAGGCATATAAGTGGGCGGACCAAATTCAGGAGTGATTGTGAATGTCACATCACCCCGCTTGCGGGCAAGGTGGAATAGTTCGTTCCACCACCCGCAAAAAAGTTTGGTCCAGGACTGCCACTCGGGTGCGCGAGGATCGGACACCTGTGGCCCTTCGGAATGTCCCACACGGGCGTGAATGTGACGCACACGCGGCAAGATGGACGAGAGATTTTCCAGTTGGTCTTCCAACGTGGATTCATGCACGCAGACAAAATGTGAGAAATCAGCAGTAATGTGAAGTTCCGGCAATGTCTCGACATAGCGCCGCACTTCTGGCAATTGAAATAGCGCCTGATGCCGGTGTGTCTCGACGCAGAGCGGCACGCCATGTGCCGCCGCCAATTCGCAGCCCAGTGACATGATCTTCACGTTGTCCGCAAACGACAGAATGTCGCGTCCAAGATGAGCGTTGATTTTTATGGGGTCGAATGCCAAGGCGCGCAGATACTCTTGCTCCAGCGCGCGGAGTTGGCCGTCCAGCGTCGGCATCCGGATTGCAATTTGTCCAATCAGTTGAAGACCAAACTCGGCGTGTAAATCCCGGCAAGCCGTCGGCGAGTCTAGCAGTTCGCCCAGGTAAATTTCGGTGGCCTGAAAGCCGGCCTGCGCCACGCGCCCGACAAAATCCCGCAGCGGCATGGACCCCACCTCCCACTTGGATTTGGCAGTGACGATTTTCATGGTCTTGGTCAATGTCCGTTCTTGCCGTGGGCGGTGCGGTAACGCTGCACATCGTCATAGACCTTGGTCGGATCGGCGTAGGACTGGTTGGCAAGATCGCGGCCCCGGGCAAGGTAGATGCGGTGAAACTCGCTGGCGCTCTCTGATAGTCGCGTCTTACTGGACATAAAGCGCATGGTGTAACCGCAACGGCGCAGGTTGCTCAGATTCGGTTCACTGCCGTGGATGATGCGGGCGTCGTGCAGGCTGGCATGATTGGGTTCCAGTTCAATGGCGACCGCCTTCGTCTCGTCACGCTGCGTTTTGGTGATTTCGGTGGGGAAAATATTACGGGTTGTGTCAGTCGGATCGTAATCAGAAAACCCCTTTTTGCCGGTGTTGTGGGTGCGAGGGATGACCTGCATGCAACCGTTCTCGCGGCGCGAGGGATCAATGGCGAACCAGACGGTCACCACTTCCATCGAGGCGGGCAGCATCGGTTTCCAGTAGGCTGAATCCTCATGCCAGGGCACACGCTTGCCGTTGCCCTTGGGTTTGCAGATGAAGTGGCTGGCGAAGAGCGCTATGTCCGGGCCGATAATCGGCTCGACGAGATCCAAAATTTCATCGGCGAAGAGCCATTCAAACAATGCAGGGTCAGTGAAGTGAGGCACATCCATCCCCTCGGGCCGCTGATCCGCTGGTAAGGCCGCCAGTTTCTTTTCAAAATGTCGTTTTAGCCTTTGATACTTCTCCTCTGGAAAAATCGTCCCGGTCGGGACGACGTAACCTTCGCAGAAAAAATGTTCAACTTGGTCTTGGGAGAGGCGGCCTTGTAATGTAGATTGATTATTCATATGTAGTGTCCAAGGTACAAGATTTGCAAACAATTATCGTGGACGGGTAGTGACAAAAAAGTGTATTGTCGTGATATACCGATGAAAATCCTGCGTTTGAATCAATTCGTCCAGTCCGGGGAAATATGGCATTTCTCCCGGGCAAAATTCAGTCCGCACGCGCAAATTCCTGTGCACGCCCACGATTTCTGCGAAGTTTTCTGGGTTGAAGATGGCAGCGTGGTTCATGAGATCAACGGACGGGTGGAGGTCATTGAGCGCGGCGTCTTGGTCTTTATCCGCGCTGAAGATCAACATGGCTTCCGCTCCAAGACGACCAAGTTGTCCTTCACCATGGCTAATTTTGCCTTGCCAATGAAAATAGCGACCGCTTTCCAGCAACGCTGGGCGGACTATGGGTTGGCGCTTCTGCCGTGGGCTTCGGGAAGTGCTCCTGCACGTTGGAATCTTTCCCCTGAACAACTGTTGACGTTGGGGATTATCTCCCGCGACCTTGCCGACACCCCCATCACCGCTTTGGCAGGCGACCGTTTTTTGAGCGCCCTGGTTCATGAAATCCACCGGCAGGTCGCGCCCATCCACCTCCGTGCTGGAGCACCCGACTGGCTGGTTCGCGCCATTACCGGGATGCGTGAAGCGACAAATCTGATCGCTGGGATCAAGGCATTTTTCCGATTGGCTGGCAGATCCCGCGAGCATGTGGCTCGCGTCTGCCGCCAATTCACTGGCCTCTCGCCTACTGACCTCATAGCACAGTTTCGTTTGGAATACGCGCGGCGTTTGCTGGAAAGAACCGACCTCTCCGTGCTCGACGTGGCGCAGTCCTCGGGATTTTCCAATATGTCCCTGTTTCACCGACGTTTTCGCGCGGCGACTAAACTGACCCCGTTGCATTATCGGCAGCAAAGCCAGGGCTCGCTCCCGGTCGGGGACCTCCCCGCATAAGGATTCATTCATTGCCCGCATAATGTCACCCATGATGCGAGGCTCACTGTGGCTGAAAATCCTCCGGTTTATGGTCGCGGGCATAAGCCATCATGGCCTTCAGATTTTCAGGCGGGGTCAGTGGAGAGATTTCACAACCCGCGCCGACGATGTAATACTTGCCACAGGTTTTGTGGCAGCGTTCGCACGCGGCATAGACTTGTTCCGGCGTCCCTTCAAAAAGATCAGTGATGGTGGATACGTTTCCGGTGATGACACGGCCGGACCCCAGCTTGGCGCGGCCTTCAGCCAAGTTCGCGGGAAAGTCCAACTCGTAGATATCCATCGGAAGTTCGGCCATCTTGTCGAACAATGAGTCGGTGAGTCCGCACATATGAAGGCGTCGGATAACTGCGGGGTGTTGCTTCTGAAGCGTGCTCATGATGCGCAACTGTTCGGGCCACACAAATTCTTCGTATAATCGAGGCCCAATGATACTGGCCGCAGCGTCGCTCATGCCCATGGTGTCCGCCCCGGCCTGAATCTGAACCGGCGCATAGCGCAGGGCGACATCCGCACAAAAACGGAGCAGATCTCTGACAAACTCCGGTTCGTCATAAAAATCGGTCATGATGGTATTGAGTCCGCGCAATTCCTGGGCGAGTGCCAATGGGCCTTCAATCCACCCGACGATAGACATGCCTGGGCCGGCCTGTTTGCGCATATGCTCGATGCCTTTGACGCGGTCGAACATGCGCCCGCCGCTGCTCGGATCCGGCACTTTGAATTTTTTCAGCAGGTTCATGTCTTTCAACGCGGCGAAATTTTCATTGATGGCCGGTCCCTGGTCGGTAAACCATTCGACGCTGCCTTCACCGGCGATGTCAATCACTTCGCGGGCCGGATCCGAACAAGTGAGCAGGCAATCCAATCCGAAGTCCGCCACCAGCTTAAGCTGTGCTTCGGCCATTTTAATGCCGTCTTTGGTGTAATCGATAAATGGGATTCCAGCGTGTTTGGAGGAGAACATCATCGACATCGGCTGTGCGGCAAGATGATCCACGGGTTTCCCCGCAATGGTGTTGCGGATTCTTTCAATTGATTGCATGGTGTTGGTTTTGTTTGGTGGTTATGTTTTAATTTCAATGTTCTGCACCGGATTTATCTTGAGCAGGATATGCCTCAACCATTGAGCTTTTCGGGCGCATCAGCGGGCACCACCAGAACCAATACATTCCCGCCGCGCCCACGAGGAAAACCGGCAGCGTCTGCCAGAAACTTCCGTAGTTTTTGATTACCAGCTGCATCGGCAGCAGGAGCAGTGTCACCTGCCAGATCAGGGCGAAGGGCAGAGTGATGATGTCCTTGCGGTTCTCGCGGTCAATCGCCGCCCGTTCGACCCCCTGAAACTCCGTCCGCAGCGGCCCCCACCAGCCGAACGGCCGCGTCGTCCGGTAAAAGTTCTTCAAGATTGCCATCGGCGTCGGTTGCGTGAGCAAGGATCCAACGATGGTGCCAAAGAACGACAGCGCCATCATGAGCATGAATTGCGTCGGTTCGGCCATCGCCGGATACAGGATGCGCTGCGCGAGCGCGCCCCCGATGCCCATCAGCGTGCCGCCGATCATGCCCCATGCATTGCAGCGCCACCAGTAAAGCCGCAGCACTCCCGGGGCAATCCCGCCTGCCCCCAAGCCCATGACAATCCACCCCCACAAATCATTGATGCTCGTGGCCATTACACCAAAATAGAAACCCGCGATGACAATCCCCAGCGTCGAGGCGTAGGAGGCATTGATCAATTCCCGGGTGGCCGCTTTCGGACGCAGAAAGTTCTGATAGATGTCCTTCACGAAAAACCCGCTGGCGAAATTTATCAGGCCGTTTTTGGCCGACATCATCGCGGCGAACATCGCCACCACAATCATCCCCTTCAAACCGGTCGGCACCATGTTGAGCAGCACGGCGGGCAGAATCTGCTCGGGATTGACCGTGCCGTGGAAACCCACCAGTGGCAGCTTGCCTTGCCAGTTTGCCCCTAACAATGCCTGGAGATTATGAATCAGTTCCGGCGGCTGTTTTGCCGGCGCATTGATGATATTGCTGGTCAGGTCGTGCCAGAACGCTGCCGTGGTATCCGGGTATTGGGCATGAATCAGTACCGCCGCGCGCTGCACGATGGCCGGGTCGGGATAAAGGCTGTGCACCAGATAAATGCCCATCACGGCATAGCCGATCATCAGCGGCCAGCGAAACATTAACATCACCGCTTGCTGTAGCGATTGCAGCCCGCAATCCCGGTCACTCTTCGCGCCAAAATAGCGTGGTTCGGCACCCGTTCCAGGGCCGCCGACCATGTTCCGCAAGAGATAGAACATTGCGACCATAATGAGCGGCGAATAAGCTTCGTAGCCGGCCGGCATCGGCGTGTGCCAGGCCGGTTGGGTGTTGATCCAGTCGGCATTGCCGGTGACTTGCTGGGCTGTGGCCGCCAGACTGGCGTTGTCCGGCACCAGATGCCATGCAATGAAAGAAATGATGACGCTCGACGCCAGAATAATGAGGCTCTGCACCAAGTCCGTCAGCACCACGCCGTAAAACCCCGAGCACATCGTGTACAGCGTCGTTACCGTGACCAGCACAAATGTCGTATACATCGGCGGCCACGGAAAAAACACCCCCAGAAACAGACTGGCCCCCCGGATGAGATAGGCCAGCAACATGATGGTGCCGAGCACCGTGACCACCGCACTAAGCAACCGCAATCCCTCGGCCGCCTTGCCTTCGCCAAAGCGGTAAGTCAACCACTCCGCCCCCGTCATGCAGCCGGAGCGCCGATGCCATTTGCCGGTGTAAGCCAGCATGAAAATCAACACCAACCCCGCGCCACCCCGAAATTCGACATACAACCCGCGCGGCCCCAGCATGTAGAGGAAGGAGGTGATGATCATCGTCCCCGTGAGATCAAACCAGTTGGCCATGCCTGCAACACCGAGCAGCCACCACGGCAGGGTGCGTCCGCCGAGGAAGTAATGATCCAAACTTAACCCGGCCTTTTTTGTCATGATCACCCCGGCGACGAGGCTTAAGCCAAGGTATCCGATGATAATGACGTAATCGACAAGTGCGAGCTGGTGCATAATTAATCGGGTGACAGCAAATTGGGTTAAGGTTTGAAGGGGATTTCAGGCGGCATCGTCTGGTGGTCATGCAGCCGGTGGGTGGCCTCCCCGACGAGCCGCAGATACCAGTCGCTGGGCAAACCCTCGTAGCCCACAAAGTGCCCTTGTGTGGGCGGAGAACTGGTCACTTTGAAAATGGCCGTGCCTTCGTCCACCTCGTCAAACATCGCCACAAAGACGGTGTCCGCCCCCAGCTTCGATAACTCATGGAACTGCTCCCACAAGAACCGGCCACCCCGGCGCGGAAACAAACTTGTGCCCGGTGCCTGGCGGGTCAGATTATCCCAACTGAATCCCGGATAGACCACGGGTAGCCAAAGCATCCCTAGTCGTTCGCACTCGCGCTTGTCTTCCGCCCAGGTTTTCGTCTCCGCGTGCCTCACGCCGGCTTGATCCACTTTGTAATTGCCAACATTCCAGGGACAGTAGGCACCGAATCGTTGGTAAACCTTCTGCCATGCGGGGTCGGAATTGCCGCGCCAGTTCCAGTCGCCGCCGCCGACCAGAAAGGCAGAATAACGACCGGGCGCTCGGAAAAAGTCAATCAGCCGGTTGGCCAGTTCCGGGGTCATTTGATCGTGCATGTCTCCTTTGTAAAAGCCCCAGATTTGCACCACCGGCTTGCCACCCTGATGCAGGTAACGCGGGTCTTCGACAATCTTATCGTCCACCATCTTCTTCCAATCCGAGGTGAGAACGTCATAAATGTCTTTCACTGGCATGGCGGCGCAGTCATAGGAAAGCGCCCACACCCGGCCGGTCTTGAGGGCCGCCGCCCGGACATGGTTTAGCACCTGGGCATGGGATGAGTTCCAAATATCCGCCAGTGGTCCGCCGGGCAAGCCTGCGAGAAAGTGTTGCTGCCAGACCCCATCAATGCCGTAATCGCGCATCCACTCGAAATGGCGGAGCACCGTCCTGGGGTCATCCGAACTGAACAACTCGGCCTGCCCGCCTCCGGGATAGGTGAAGCCGGGCGCGGGATAACGCTCCGTCGCAGAATATTCGGACATGTCCGGCCACATCTCGAAACTCAGGAGATTCGTCGCGATCCGCTGCGTATCCCGACTCCAATGATACCAACCCATGCCGGCCGCATCTTTCGGGCAGCGGAACCAGCCCTGATACCCGCACATCACCTTGCCCCGTAAGGAAGTTGTGTCCACCATGGCAGGATGGCCCGTCGGTTTCGAGGTAGGGTTGGTTTCAGCCGCGCCAACTGTGCCGGCGGCGACGAGGAACGCGAGGACACAACCCGGCATCAGGCGGGCCGGTGCCCGCGCCGGCACCAAACCTTTCACCCGTCCGATTACCATTGCGACAATATTTTTTTTCATGATAGCAAGTTGCGCTTTAGCCCGGCCGTCAATAGACCTGTCCGGGTTTGACGTTTGGTTCAAGGCTTGAAGGGGATTTCAGGCGGCACCGGCTGGTGGGCATGCAGCCGGCGGGTCGCTTCCCCGACGAGCCGCAGATACCAGTCGCTGGGCAAACCTTCGTAGCCCACAAAGAATCCCTGCGTGGGAAAGGAACTGGTCACTTTGAAAATGGCCGTGCCTTCGTCTACTTCGTCAAACATCGCCACATCCACGGTGTCCACCCCCAGCTTCGATAACTCATGGAACTGTTCCCATAATAACCGGCCACCCTGCCGCGACACCTGGTTGTGGCCCGCTGGTTCCCGGCACACATTGGCTGAACCAAAGCCCGGCCAGACCACCGGGAACCAAAGGATTCCCAGCCGGTCGCACTCGCGCTTGTCTTCCGCCCAGGTCTTCATGAGCGCGTGTTGCACCCCGGATTTGTCCACGTCACAAAGGCTTACACTCCAGAATGTAAGAGCGTCGCACCGCCGATAGAGCTTCTGCCATGCGGGATCGGGATTGTTGCGCCAGTCCCAGTCAACCCCATTGACCAGATAGGCGGAATAACGCCCGGGCGCGCGGAAAAAGTCAATCAGCCGGTTGGCCAGTTCGGGGGTCACGACATCATGCATGTTCTGCATGTTAAAGAACCCCCAGAGTTGCACCACCGGCTTGCCCCCCTGGCGCAGGTAACGCGGGTCTTCGACAATCTTTTCATCCACCATTTTCTTCCAATCCGAGGTGAGGACGTCATATATGTCTTTCGGCGGCATTTGGGCGAAGTCATAGGAAAGCGCCCACCCCCGGCCGGTCTTGAGGGCCGCCGCCCGGATATGGTTCAGCACCCGCATATGGGATGGATACCACCTCGAGTCAGGACCGCCGGGCAAACCCACAAGAAAATGTTGCACCCAGACCCCATCAATGCCGTAATCGCGCATCCACTCGAAATGGCGGAGCACCGTCCTGGGGTCATCCGAACTGAACAACTCGGCCTGCCTGCCTCCGGGATAGGTGAAGCCGGGCGCGGGATAACGCTCCGTCGCAGAATATTCGGACATGTCCGGCCACATCTCGAAACTCAGGAGATTCGTCGCGATCCGCTGCGTATCCCGGCTCCAATGGCACCAACCCAAGTCGGTTGCATCTTTCGGGCAGCGGAACCAGCCTTGATAACCGCACAGCACCTTGCCTCGCACGCCTGTGGTGTCCACCATGCTAGGGTGGTTCGGCGGTCTCGTCGGCTTCGGCGGGGCAGGGTTGGTTTCAGCCGCGCCGACTGCGCCGGCGGCTACCAGGGCGATAACAACAACCATTGAGATTCGGTTCATTGTGTTCATTTGGTTAATGGATTTTATTTTCATTTGGTTCGTGGATTTATTGATTCTTCACGTTTTTAGCGGGGTAAAATGGGTGTTTCTGGCGGGGCATAGTCACCTCTCAAAAAGCGGGTTTTCATTCCCCGGGTGACCTCGGAGGAGAGCAAGGGGCGCTGCCAGGCGCAAGCCACCTGGTCAAGCTCAACACTGGAAAGAGGCACTCCGGCCACAAATCGGAACCGGAAAAAATGCTCGCCGCGATCGCTGAAATGCCCGCGGGCGGGCGGAACGGCATTCGTCTCCTGGCATGCCAGCACGGAGCTGCGGAGCAACGTGAATCCGAGGCGGTGCGGTTCCGCATCGAGCGCGAACACGTCCGGGCAGATCACCGCCGCGTCCAACCCGGCCGCCGGTTTCTTGAGGTGCAGGCGCACCCAGTCCCGCAACGGCGATTCGCGGCCATCGGTCGGGCGAATCAACGAACCGCCCATGATGCCATCCTCTCTTTCCGCAATTTCCAGCGGCAGTTCCCATTCCAGTTTCAAAATGCGGAACCGTTCCGCCCAGAGAACCCGCAAAAGTAATTCCACCCAGGGTTGGTTGTGATAAACCCGCCACTCGGCTTGCACGGTGCTGGCGCCGATCTTTCCGTTTTGAATCAACGAGCCCATCAACGGGCCTTGGTCAACCAGTTGCGGCTCTTCCCAGACAACCACTTGTTGGCTGATCCGGGTGTAACGATCAATGCCGTGTGACCAGGTGTCGGATCGATCCTCGTAGGTCGCCAATTGCGGCAAGGGAAAATGTGGAGCGTGGGGGAATTCCAGCCTGGAGGCGGCTCCCAGATTGACGGACGGTCCATTCCCGGCCTGCAACCAGCTTGGCCCGACTGACACAAGTTTCTCCACTGCCCCGCCATCGCCCTCTGACGCCTGCACGATCCGCAAAGTCTTCATTTCACCGGGTTCGGCCATTACGGGGAACAGCAGACGGACGAGCAGCTTGTCCGTGCTTTCCGGATGCATCACCTGACAGGCAACCCGCCTGCCTTTTTCATCAATCAGCCGCCAGGAGGGTTTCCACGGGGTCCATTCCAGAAACGGTTCCACCTCCACATAGTCGTTAAACGGATGATCCGAGGCATTGAGCAGGACGATCCGCTGGGCAGGATTTTCGGCCAGACTCACCAGCCGCCGGCGCAGGGCATAGGCCGCAGTCTCATCCGCTGCGGCCAACGCCTGCCCAAGCTGGGCGTCCACATCCTGGAAGGCGCTGGGTAGGCAGGTGCCCCCGAAGGTGTCGTGAAAATGATGGAAACAGACGCGCTTCCACGCGGCTTCGAGCGCGTCGTCCTTCGTGTCGGAACCAGTGGCGATTTGCGCCTGGGTCAGCCGATGCTCCGCTTTGCGCAACGCCACCTTCACCGGACGATGCACCGAATAACAGCCCACGGCGTGTATTTGCAGTTCACCCACCACCAAGGGAAGTTGCGGAATCTCCGGCGCGATCGCCACAAAAAATCTCTGGGGCGTGGAAAACTCCAGCCGGATCCCGGGAAAACTCTCGCGATGCGCCCGGCACCACTCGATCATGGACTCCGTCGGCCCGCCCCCATGGTCGCCGATGCCGACAAAACACAGGGTGTGGTGGACCGTTTCGGGAAGTTCCGTCAGTGAGGCGCGAATATGGGCTTCATCAAGTCCTGCCGCAGTGGTGTATGACTGGGCAATGCGAAAGGTGGTCACCTCGGGGCCGTCCGCATAGCCGCGCCACCGAAAAAGCCGCGCCGGCAGTTTCAATTCCTGTTCCTGCGGCCGCATCATGACATAAAAAGGCTGACCCGCCTTCCGCATCAACCCCGGCAGGGTGGCGGCATGGCCGAAACTGTCCACGTTGTAAGCCACCTTCGGCCAGGAGTTGAAATAGTCGCCAAAGAGCCTCTTGCCGAGCGCAATCTGCCTTTCCATGGCAAAACCGCTGGGAAGATTGCAGTCCGGTTGAACATACCAGCCGCCCACGAGATTCCAGCGCCCGTTTTTGACGTGCACACGGATGCGCTCAAACAAAGCCGGGTCCAACCGCTGGATTTGCTCATAGACCCAAGCCTCGCCCCGGTTGTAAATGATGTCCGGATGGCGGTCCAGCAGATTGCAGATGTAGTAGCTCGTGTTGAGCACCTCATCCAGCCCGTCGCGCCAGGACCACAGCCAGATCGGATCCAGATGGGCGTTGAAAATTATGTGAACCGTCTTGATTTTTGTGGGAGTTGTTGGAGTCATTGTAAAATGCTTCTATTGCTGCCTTCTGTCGGCGGGCTGCGCCCGATGGAGACGTCCATTGGCGGGGTCCCCGGTTAAGATAGTCAGACAGATCGGAAAATTCATGGCTTATTGCTTCTTAATCGTGGTTGTTCAGCGGTTTCATCAATCACAGTTCCGGCGGCGTTTCACTGAAAAGCTCGCGCTCAATCATCAGGCAAATGGCGTGGTAAATGGGCAGGTGCAACTCCTGGATCTTGAATGTCTCCGTCGCCGGCACGGGAATGATGACATCACAAAGACCTCCCATCCGCGACGGCTGGCTGCCGGTCAGCCCAAGAGTGGTCAGGCCAAAAGCGCGGGCGACTTTAAGCGCGGCGAGGACGTTTTTGGAATTGCCCGAGCTGCTCAACCCCAGCAGCACGTCGCCTTGGCGGCCATGCACATACACTTGCTGCGCAAAAACCATTTCGGCCGCCACGTCATTCGCTATCGCCGTGGTCAGCGCCGAGGGACCGGTTAAAGACATCGCCGCCACGCCGCCTTGCAGCTTTTCGGCGATTTCCCGCCAGTCGTCGCACCCCGATTGTTGCAGCCGTTCACGATCCTTCGGGCCAATCGCCCGCCGCAAAACAAAGCCCTTCACCAGTTCCCCGACGATGTGCTCGGCATCGGCGGCACTACCGCCATTTCCGCACACCAGCAACCGGCCGCCGGCACGATGCGAGTCGCAAATGATTTCCACCGCCCGGACGATGGGACTGCTCAAAGGCGCCAAGGCCGGATACCGGAGCAACAGCTCTTCGCCGACCTGCAGACTGAATGGTTTCAAAGGCATAAGTTCATTCCAGTACAGAAGCCGCCACCGACAGGCACGCATAATCACCGATCGCCTCTCCCAAAACCGCCGGAACCACGCGGCAGGCGCGGGCGCTGCCAGCGAGAGCCTCATCCCTGATTACACGTTCGACCGGGACTTTAAATAAATCGTGGTGACGCATGAAAATTCCGCCGATCACAATCATCTCGGGGTTGAGAATATCAATTAACATCGCCAGGCTGCGGCCCAGATGTTCGGCGACCAGGTTGAAAATACTGACGCCCACCGGGTCGCCGGCCCGCGCGGCCTCAATAACCTCGCGCGCGGAGAGTTGCGCGAGCGCGGCTTCGTTGCGACAGAATGAAACCTCCTTGCGCGTTTGCCAGAGGCGGCGGATTTCCTGCTGCGCCAGCCGCGCGATGCCGCCGCCGCTGCAAAACCCCTCGACGGAACCCGGCTTGCCGTATCCCAACGGACCGTCTTTCTCCAGGCGCACATGGCCCACTTCACCCGCAAGATTATTTGTGCCGGTATAGAGGCGGCCATCCAAAATCAGGCCCGCACCCATGCCGGTGCCGAAGGTCAGGAAGATCATGTTTTGGCAGCTGCGGCCGGCACCCCATTTCCATTCCGCCAGCGCGCAGGCATCCGCGTCATTTTGCAGGCGGGCGGGGATCTGGAGCGCCGCTTCAAAGTACCCGGTGACGTGAATCTCATCCCAACCCGGGAGATTGGGCGGACTTAAAATCACGCCGCGCCGCCCATCCAGAGGGCCGCCGCAACTGATCCCAATACCGGAAATATTTGAATGAACCAATCCGTGCCGGGGCAACAATTCCTGGGTCCGGTTTTCCAGCGCGGCCAGAACCGATTGCGGCCCGAGTGCCGTTTCGGTCGCAAACGCGGTGCGCTCCAAGATTTCGACCCCGGCCGGCACCTTTCGGCCGAGGACCACGGCGCACTTGGTGCCGCCAATGTCAAAGCCGAGCAAGTAATCAGGTTTCATTATCAATATTTATTCAGGCTTCCCAACCGGATGGGAGTAATCCGAGCTATAGCGTCATCGGGTTATAGAGCGTAATCGTTCCCGTGCCGGAAAGGCTGGAATATGGCCCGTTCCACTTCATTACATTTAGCAGTTTGATGTTCGTGTTGAAACCACCGCCGCTATAGCCGCCCGTGCCCAGATTGTCGGTGCCTAGGTTGAAGACGTTCACATCGCAGTTGGCCGTATTGACGCCAATATTGACACCATAGGCGCCCATGTTTAGCACGTTTTCGCTGCTGGCGCCGTTAATCAGGAGCAAGATTTCATTCGGCCGGGTAATAGGATTGATCACGGCGGTCAAAATATTCGCCTCCACGATCCAGCCGGGAATTCCAAAGTTGCACCGATCCACTGCGTTGCCGTTTGAGTGGCATCCCTCCACCCAGCCCTGGGTGGAACTGCCAACACAGATAAAATGAAGATAAGCCACGCCGCGCACTTTTCGGATCACATGGTTGTCACAACGGTTGGCCGCAAAATCCACGCCGTTATACACGCCGGTCAGCGCGATATTGACCACATACTGGTTCGCCCCGTTGCCTCGGATGCAATAGGGATAGGTGGTGACCGTCCCGCCGGCCGGATTGTTGTTGGGATAGAAGAAGCGGATGCCTCGGATGCCGGCGTTCGAGCCGTTCAAGGTGACCAAAGCCGGGTCGGTATTCGGATTGGCCGTGCCGGCCCCTTCATATCCCAGCAAAACCGTGCCCAGGCTGCAATCAAATTGATCCCTTTCGGGCACGGAGGAGGAGCCGCGCAGTTCCACATTGGCCGGCACGCTCAGGTGGGTATTGAGGCGATACCAGCCGGCCGGCAGATACACCACGCCCCCGCCGGCATTGCCGGCATCATTAAGCGCCGCCTGGATGGCCGCCGTCGCATCCGCCGCCGGCAATCCGGTCTGCGGCACGGAATACGGGGCGTTATAGGGTGCTTGTATTACATTATAAAGTACGGCGCGGGTGACTTTAGGGCACGTCGTTTGCGTATAGGACGTCGGACTGGTGCCCGGAGTCGTCACCGCTATCTGGCTGCTCCCGCTCCCCCCCGTGTTCCCGTTGACAGTGCTGTCACAGACGTGAACGTAGCCGGCCGTATTATTTTGAATGCTGTAAGTGCTGCCGTTCAGGACGCTGCGCAAAAAGGACATTCCCCAACGAGTATCAATGGCATCAACCTTTACCGCGATCGTGGTGTTTTGGATGTTGGCCCAAAGGAATACACCGCAGAAAGAGATGCGCGAGCCGGCCACAATGTTGATGCCATAAAGATAATCGGAGCAACTGAGCGCATAGAACTGATCCCATTCCAGATCCCCAAAGGTGAAAGCAATCCCGTTGGCGCGGGTCCACGTGTTCAGCGTGGCGAGGCTGGGGGCGTTGTAAGCCGCGCCCGCATTCGCCCAGTAGGAATTGTTGAAGGTGATGTTTTCCCAAGTGCTCACGTCCGCGCTGTTATAAGCCACGGCTCCCCGGTAAAGCGCCGTGCCCTTGACATTCTTCACAGTGGATAGTTCATGCGCCCGCGTGATGTCCAACGCGCTGATGCCGATGCCGCGGTAAGAATTTAACATCGTGCAATTGATGATGCTGGAAGACATGTAGGTCCCGGGTATGCTGCTCCAAATGTCGCACAGGCAGCTAAACGTATAATTGTAAGCTACCGGCGCACTGGCATTCTGATTCGGATAATATGTGGTCAGGCCCATCACTCCTGCGCTCCCGCCAATCTGGAACAAAACCGGGCCGTTATCCCCGGAAGCCAGATTGGCTCGAACCACTGTGCCATAAGCATACGGGCTGGAGACGGAATCAGGGTCCTGCCAATCCCCGCGCAAGGTGACGAACGAGGGCACAGTAAGGGTGTTGGTGACGATATAGGTGCCCGTCGGAAGATAAACCGTCCCGCCGCCGGAATTGTAACAGTCATTTAGGGCGTTTTGAATCGCGACTGTGCTGTCGATAACCCCGGTCGGATCGGCCCCGTAACGCAGATTGGTCGCCACATAATCGGCGACCACCACGTCCTCGGTGCCATACACCGTGTTGATGATCGCCGGCGTCGCGGTTTCCGGAAAAACATTGGTGACGGTGACCGCTGAAGTGGCGGAACTGACGGTGCTGCCGGAGTCATAGACGGCTTGGGCGCTGACAGTGTAGGAGCCGGCAGTGACGTTGTTGGCGGTGAGCGTGTAGGGGGCGCTGGCGGCTGAACCCAGGAGGGTGGCGCCATTATAAAACTGGACCTGGGTGATGCTGTGTCCATTGGCGGTGACCGAAGCGGCCAGTCCGATACTGGCCGGGGCGGTGTAAGACGAACCGTTCGCCGGAGCGATCAAGGTCACGACCGGCGGCAGATTGGTGACGGTGACCGCTGAAGTGGCGGAACTGACAGTGCTGCCGGAATCATAGACAGCTTGGGCGCTGACAGTGTAGGAGCCGGCAGGGACGTTGTTGACGGTAAGCGTGTAGGGGGCGGTGGCAGCTGAACCCAGGAGGGTGGCGCCATTATAAAACTGAACCTGGGTGATGCTGTGACCATTGGCGGTGACCGAAGCGGCCAGTCCGATACTGGCCGGGGCGGTGTAAGACGAGCCGTTGGCGGGCAAAGTAAGGGTTATCGCAGGCGGCATTATGCCCATTTGCACGTTGTCAATGCTCAAAGCCGTCGCGCCCGCAATGCCCAACAGCGGGGCAAAGGTAATATTAATTTGCGTCGTGTTGCTGTTCTGCGAGGTCCAGCCAGCCGTAAAAGTCTGGTAGCTGGCCGACGAGACCGTAAAGTTCGGGAACACGGTCTGGCTGCCGGTGAAAACCCCGGCGGCATTGTATTCGGATATGTAAAATCCCAGGTTGCCGGCCGTGGCTCCGGCGATCCAGGCTGCGTCAAAGGAAAAGAGGTAATAAGTTCCAACCGTCACCGGGAGCAGGGCGTTGGCGCGGTCCAAGCCGTAGGCCCCGCTGCCGCCGGCCGTTTTGCCGACATCCAGACGCATGGCATGGCTGCCCGCAGAGGCATTGCTGATAATGGTCGCGCTAAAATTGGTGACGGTGGTCGGCACCTCCTTGAAGAAACGCCAACCCGCGTAAGTCGTGACATCCACGAAGTTCAAACCAGAAGAAATGCCGGCGCCATTGGTGTTTGTTTCGAAACTGCCGTTCACGAGGAGGTTTTTCGCCTCGACGGTTTCCAGCAGACAAACGAGAAACAGTGCGATGGACAGGATTCTCGTTGCGGTGATGATTGGGTATCTTTTCATGGCGGCTGGAATTTCAGGAATGTTAAATAGCAGTTTCATTTTGACCCGCAGCGGCGGGTTATTGATCATAGCCGCTATGTACATCATTCGGACCATTGTAAAACCAGTTGGGATCATATAGCGATCCAGGTCCACCTTGCTGAAACATGACCTTGAACTTTTCGGCGTGGCCGTCGGCATAGCTGGCATTGAGATTTGGCTGGATATAGGAATAGGCGTCTTTTAAGTGATTGTAATGGAAATCGTAGTTCTCGTGGTAGGTCACCTGCCCCGATGGTTTGCAAAAGTCGGTGTCCTTGAGGCCGGGATAAAGGGCGGTATTATACCAGATTACCCACCGGGGACGGTAGGAACAGATGTCATTGGTGCTGACCGATGTTGAATTGGTGTCCAACTGGTCACTGGGGCACCAAAAAACCTTGGCGCTGCCAATGTTTAACATTTGGGCCGCGCCGCCGTAGATGAAGGTGTAACTGACGGTGGCATTTGCAAAGGCGACATAGCCGCCGGCGAGGTTGCCATAATTCAGGGCCGAGAGCACGCGTCCTTGATTGTCATTATTATATAGCGTCGTGGCTAGGCCGATTTGCTTCAAGTTGCTCAAGCAGGCTATGGACTTGGCCTTCTCTTTGGCCCGGGACAAGGCGGGCAGCAGCATGGCCGCCAGGATGGCAATAATGGCAATCACCACCAGCAGCTCAATCAAGGTGAAAGCAGCCCGGCCGCCGCACCAATTGAACCAGGCTTTCTTCATAAGGCTTGTTCGTCCGGTGAACGAACGCCCGCCACGGTCATATTTGAACATAAAAAGGTTTTGCATGCTTTGCTGTCTGTTTGCCATTTATCACGTCGTTATTCAATCTCAGTTGAATCGCCCTCATTGCGCATATGGACGGGCTACTGATCTGCGATGACCACCTGGCGCTTTTCAAGGTTGATGACATATTTTTTCCCGGCCGGTGGAACCGGAAACGGGTGGCCCTTTAGGGGCGGAAAATTGGTGAGATCATAAACATCATGAGGAATTCCCATCGGTGACATGGCGGCGATTCGCAGCGCCTGATTCAATTCACCCAGCGCAGGATCATTCTGATTATTTGAATTTTTGCCGCAGCCAGCAGCCACCAGCCCGAAAAATCCGATCGTCACCAGCATCTTGATTGAGTGGTTCATGGTTTGTGTTTGGCTTTTCATAAACTAGACTCGTTGCATTGCGCTTTCCGGAACCCTTGCGGCAGGCGCAGGCGGTGAAACAAATTTCCTGATTGTTTCATCAGGACGTTCTGGTTCGTCATCCTTGTCGCGGAAACCGGGCTTCAGCGCCATGTTTTTTAATTCCTCAACCCAAGTGACGATATTTTTGAGCGGCACGTCCGCTGAAATTTCATGAGCGGAGGACATCACGTAACCGCCGTCCTTGCCAAGGGTGGCGACCAGTTCGCGAGTCCTGGCCCGAATTTCGTCCGGTGTTGCGTACCGCAGGACTTGTTGCACGTCCATGGCGCCCCAGAATACGATCCGGTCACCAAAAACATCCTTCAGCGACTTGGGATCCATCTTCGCCGCCGATGTCTGCACCGGGTTGATGATATCCACCCCGCAATCAATGATCTGGTCGAGCAGGTCGAAGATCGACCCGCACGAGTGATGCCAATAGGGGCACTTGGCGATCTCCTTTGTGAGACGGATGCGCTCACTGAAATACGGGGCGATGAACTTTCCGAACATCTCGGGAGAGATGATCGGACTCTGCTGCATTCCGAAGTCGTCGCCGCTGATGGTCAGATCAATGTGCGGTCCGAGCACCGAATAATACTGCCGGACAATCTCCAGTTGGATTTCAAGAACCTTGTCATTGAACCGCCGGATGAGATCCGGTTCCGCCGCGATGTTGTAGAGATAATCCTCATAACCGAACATCCAACATCCCAATTCCATGACCCCGAGCACCGGATGTTCCGCCAGTACGACATGGCGTCCGCGGGCACGCAGTTCCCGCGCCTCGTCCGCCCATTTGGCCAGCACCACCTCATCCACCCGCGGCTCTGGCCAGCGAAACCCGGCCAGGTCTTTTTCGTCCGCGCCTTTGAGGGGATTGCCGGTGATCTGCCATTCATCGGCGATGAGTTCGTTCTGAATGCCCCAGCAATCCACATACTTGGTGGCGGAAATGGTCTTCGTGTGAGGACTCGGCAAATTCACAATCCGGCCCACACCCCGAAAATCGGTCTCCGCCCACTCCATGATGCGTTCGTCAAACCCCCAGGCTCCCACCGGTCTCGGTTTGCCGGGCAATCCAAGGAACTCGGCAAGTTCTCTTTGGCTGCGCACACCGGTCATGGGATAGGTGGCTCCAATATCCAATGGCACACGGTCCGGTTGACGGTGCGCCATGATAGCGGCAAAACGTTCTCTGCTATTCATGGTATGTGGAGGAGGTATCGAGTTGCTCATAAAACAGTGAAGCTGGCGTCGCCATTGGCCTCACAGCAATGTGCCCATTCAACAAACGCGGTTTAGGCAGCACGAGGAATTGAGGCGAGTCGGTATTCATCTTGCGAATGATTGTTTTAGGAAGGGAGCACATCTAGAAACATTTTGCCAGGACCTCGCATCTGGACTCGATCCTGCCATTCGAATGAATCATCATTCGCCATCCGGATTCTTCCGGGGAAATTCAGAAAGAGTTCCAGAAAGACTTTCGCCTCAAGTCTCGCCAGACTGGCCCCGACGCAAAAATGGATTCCTGATCCAAATGACAGATGAGCATTGGGGGACCTCCGGATATCATAACAATCAGGGTTTTCAAAAAATCTTTCATCCCGATTGCCGGAGCCAATCAGTTGAAAAACCATGTCATTCGCCTCAATTGTTGCGCCGCCAAAATCATGAGTTTTCTTGGCCCGGCGGAAATTCCTCTGTTTGGGGGCTTCATAGCGCAGACTCTCCTCAACTGCGGAAGGAATCAATTGCGGCTCGTTTTTAAGGGCGTTCCATTGCTCAGGGTGGCGATGGAGCAGCAGGACGATGTTTCCAAGCAGATTCGTGGTGGTCTCATGGCCAGCAACCAGCAAGGTGCAACAAGTGGAGACAAGTTCGGGGGTCGAATAATCCGATTCCAGGAGGGCACTGATCAAATCAGCCTCCGGTTGAGAGCGTCTTTTTTCAACCAGTCTCTCAATATAACCGACAAAATCCACAAGGCTTTTTTGCGACCGCAGCGTCCTTTCAAAATCAGCCAGCCCGGTTCCTTGAAAGGCGAGAAAATCCGCCGTCCAATCCTTGAATTTTAGCTGGTCTTCAGACGGCGCGCCCATAATTTCAGCCGCCAGAATCACCGGAAATGGATAGGCGAAATTCTCAACGAAATCAAAGGTCTGCTTTTGCACGGCCTTGTCAAAAAGTTCCTTCGCCAACCGCCTGGTTTTCTGCTCCATCTCCGCAATCACTCTTGGCATCATTGCCTTTTGAACGGGGGCCCGCATTCGCGTGTGATCCGGTGGATCGGAATTGATAATGTCTTTTTGAGCGAAGTAGGTCCTCAAAAAAGCTGTTTTCTCAAGTTGATCCGGGGTAAACTGGCTGAATAAAAGCGACTGCCTCGCTTCGTTTGAAAGATTTTCTTTATCCTTAAGCGAGGCATTCACATCCTGATAGCGGCTGACCACCCAGGACTGCCAGCGTTCGCTCCATAGAATCGGCGCTTCGTTCCTCAATCGCTGGTAAACCGGATACGGATTCCTCATTATTTCGGTGGAAACCAGCAGGGTATCAATATCTGAATTAATAAATCTCTTTTTCATATATTATTTCCGATGGAAGGATGCAAATTTGCACTGCTGGTACATATTGAAGGGAATCTAGACGATTTCACTCTGCCACGCGTTCATTTAATTGCGGGTGTTTGTACATTTTATTTTGTTCCGACCATATTTAATGGCTTTGATCTATATCATCTTTTGCCGCACAAAAATCTTGCGTGGTTCTCAAATGTAAACGGCTATTCTCTTTTAATCCGACGTTTCCCGCATAGGAGGAGACCTATGCAAAATAAAAGGTTGATGGCCAAGCTGGCTTGTGTCAGTGCGGTATTGCCTGTGAATTCAATGCGCACCCATCCGGTAGGAACCAAAACAACCCACAAGCCCGGCCCGGCCAAATCCGCTTTACACCGCCTGCCGGCGCAGTGGCCGCCCCACGCCGACAATTCCCGGCAGCCAACCGAAATTCAGCATCGCCCACGCGTCACCGGTTCGGGCACCACCCGAATGTCCTGTCCCCACCTCGCCAGCGCGCTCTGTTCGCTTTGTCGTCCAGTCAGTGTATCAACTCCGCCGGGCCTCAATGTCCCCGCGAAAATCGCATTCTAGCTTATCGCAGTCCGTCCGCTGGATACTCCTCTCCCGGTCGTCGAATCCAGCACATTATGGGTCTGGTTTTTAGTTTTGCGTCGGTTTATTTTAAGGAGGCGGCGTCAATCTCTCAACACCGCCTCCACCCCACCTATGATCCGGTCTTGATGGCACCAGCCCAAAAGCCATCACCGCATGATTCCACGCTCAATTCCCGTTCCACTTCAGCCGGTAAAACGCCGATTTTGGTGCCTGGCTGCCCAAATCGCTGAAATGGTCGCTGGCGGTGATCACGCCGCTTATCGTCGCCTGATTGGTTTGCACGTCCACCCACACGGCGGGTGCCAAATTGGTCGCACGTTCCAAAATGTAATAATATTCCGGTACGCCAAGCGCCGTTAACGTTGTTGGATTTCCACTGACTATACCCGTGAACTTAATATTTTTGACGACCTGGTTCAGCGTATTGGCGCCGCCCAGATAATCGTTGTAAGTCGCGGTGATGAGGTTGGTGCCGGCCGGCAGATTGGTGATGGCCAGGCTGGTGGCGCTGCCGCCGCTCAGACTGTTCGTGCTGAACGGACCGGCGGGGGAGGAGAATATCACGCTGCCCTCAGGCGTGCCACCCGTCCCGCTGACTGTGGCGGTGAACGTCACCGGCTGACCATCGAGCGACGGATTGGCCGAGGAACTGACCTCGACATTGGCCATTTGGTTGACGTACCGCGTCGTCAGCACAAAGTTGGCAAGATTCAACGTTTGCGACCCGGATTGGACGCATAGCGGGTAGAATAAGTACCCCATTCTGGTGCAACCTGGATCAGTTGGCGTCCACACGTACGAATAAGTGGTGTAGTCGGACGAAGAAACCGCTATCCACCCGGCATTATCCCACTGATCCCGATAGAGGTAGTTGTTACTGCTGTCAAATTCCCACAGACCAACCCACAGGTTTTGGGAGCTACCAGAGACAAAAGCAGCATCAAAGGAAACATAGTAGGTTGTCCCATAGGATACCGGGGTTTGCTGATTGTTATACCACTGATCGAACTGCAACCCATTATCGGAACCGGTTTTGTAGACGGCAAGCTCGATGGCATTCGTTCTTCCAGCGACATCATTCGGGTCGGTATTCGGTATGATGGTTGCGCTGAAAAAATCGTCGACGGGATTATTATCATAGAGACGCCAACCTGGAATGGTCGAAGAATCAATCGTGTTGCTAATGCTGGTGCCCTGGGCGGCGTTGTTAAAGCTGGCAGTGTTGATGGCCAAATTGGGAGTCTTTTTACTACTTTCAAATGTAATATTGGCAAGGTTCAGAATCATGGTTTTATTGAAGGTGCCTTCGGGGTAGAATATGAATTTAATGCTGGCACAGTTCGGATCATCCGGCGTCCACTCATAAGCAAAAGTGGTGTAGTTGGTCGCCACCACCGTCATGAACCCGTTCCCCCCCCCAACCAAACCCGGCCGGTTTAGAGAATTGCCACTGCTATCATATTCAAAGACCCCAACCCACATGTTGTTTCCGGCGGTGCCGTCGTCTCCCGCGACTCTGGCGGCGTCAAAGGAAACAAAGTAGGTGGTCCCATAGGACGCGGGGATTGATACCGCCGACTTCAGAGAGCAGGCGATATCGCTATTGTTGGTGATGGCGAGCTGGATGGCATGCGCACCAGGAGTGATGTCGTAGGGGTCGTTATTGGTGATGATGGTGGCGGTGAAAAAATCGGCGCCCGGATTATCATCATAGACTTCCCAACTCGGAATGGTGGTGTTATCGGTGGTTTGGCTTACACTGGTGCCGGGGGCAACGCCCTGAAAATGGCCGAAGGCGATGGCCTCATCGGGAGAGCTGACAGTGGTCAATACCACATTATCAAGATCCAACGTCGCCGAGTTAGTCCGGGTCGCTTCAGGATAAAATATGGGGCACATCCCGGCACAGTTTGTGGCCGTCGGCGTCCACGTATACGAATAAGTGGTGAAGTTGGTCGACACAATTGAATGGAACCCTAAATTTATTTGATCCCGGACGATGAACGTGCCACTGCTGTCAAATTCCTTGATGCCTACCCATATGTTGTCGAAGGTGCCCCCAGAAACCCAGGCGGCGTCAAAGGAAAATAAATATGTTTTTCCATAGGAAACTGGGGTTGGCTGATTGGCCCCTCCTTGGTCTACCCAGCAAGCAATATCGGAATTGTTGTTGATGGCGAGCCGCAGGGCATTCGTGCCGGCGCCCGGATTCCTGTCGGTGGTGGGGACGATGGTGGCGCTGAAAGTATCACTGGCCGCATTGCCGTCCGTCACACGCCACCCCGTGATGGTCGTGGAATCAGCAAAGTTCCCCGATCCGCTGCTGACGGTGGTGCCGTTGGTGTTGGCTTCAAAGCTGCCATCGGGAATGAGATTCGCCTGGGCCGATGCAGCGAACCAGGCAACGAACAGAACAGAATACAGGTTTTTTTTCATAGAATATACATTGTTTATGTACTACTTCGGTTTGAACTGCGATAATTTAAGCGATTTCATACTTTTGCGCTTCCATTTTCTTGCGCCGGTTTGTATATTTTCTTTTGCCTGGACGATATTTAATGTATAATCGTGCCTTGCTGTTTATGAACCGCCTTTTGCCATCATGACATGAAAATCTATCGCGGTTTTCAAGTCCTCAGCGGCTATATCATTGATGAACCGTTCGCCGCGTTGCCGGTCGTCACCCATTGCGGTGAGGCGATTTGCGAGCGGGGACATCTTCTAACCTCGCATACCCATTCCGGGTTTGAATTCCTCATGCTCACGCGCGGACACGCCTCCTGGGTGGTCGACGGGCGTGATTTCGTTCAGAATACCGGCGATATTTTCGTGGTCTTTCCCCGCCAACCCCACCGCACCGGGCAGGAGCCCAATTCTGAAAATGAGCACCTTTGGATCGGGGTGGATTTGGCGCGTTTCAGCGCGGCGGGAAAACGGCTGGCGCGCGAGCTGCAGCGCCGGGACAGTCACCTGTTCCACAGCGGCACCGAGTTGGAACCATTGCTGCGAGGCCTGATCGCCCAAGCCATCAGGCACAGGACTCAGGCCGCCGCCATCGCGCGCTGCTATCTGGAAACCATCGTGGCTATATTATTGCAGCGGGTCGAGGAACCGGAGTCTTCATTTTCGCTGGATTTTACACCGCGCTCTTTGCCCATACAGCGCTGCCTTGCCTACATGGAACAGAACCTCACTCGCCGGCTTCCGCTCAACGACCTTGCCCGGGTCGCCGCCATTCGAAGCGTGGCCCATTTTTGCACCCGGTTTCATCAGGAAATTGGCATCGCTCCCGGCGCGATGCATCTGCGCCTGCGCCTGAATGCCGCCAAGGAAATCCTCGCCCAAACGACAGCGGAAGACGTGACGGGCGTGGCCATGCACTTTGGATTCAGTTCCGCACAGCACTTCAGCGGCAAATTTAAACAGGCTTTTGGGATCACCCCCAGCGCCTTGCGAACCATGTCGCGCATTCCGGGGCCATCGGAAGTCGGGCGCCGTCAACGAAGAACCTGACTCAAAAGTGCCGGTGAGACGTGGTGTGCCCGTCTGGATTCAAATGAACTGATAACGGTTAAAGCAGCTCGCGCCCTGGCTCAATGCGAGGTCACTCCCATTCTGGGCATGGGCGGAGGCAGTGCCTCTCGGATTTTTCAGCCGTTCGTGAAAAAAGTTTGCCTGCGGGATCGGTTTTTTTGATCTCGATCCCGAAACCGGTTTGCTGCCAATAGACACCGCACTATTGAGCCGCCGCCCGCCGCTGTAAACGGCGGCTGAAAAGTGCGGCGGGGTCATGTGTGTGACGGGGCGGTTCAAAAGTGCGGCATCTTCATTAACAATGAAGCATGTATCGCAATATGGAAGACTGGGCTGAGATTCGCAAAAAAGTGTTGGCAGGA
>CAIXPZ010000301.1 GCA_903921455.1 uncultured Verrucomicrobia subdivision 3 bacterium
CAGAGGCAAGATGCCTCAGCCGCAAAGTTTTTCCACCAGCTTCCTTGGCCGGTGCCGCACAGTTATTCACCGGTGGCTCCGGTGAGCCTTGCCGGGCTCTCCTCACCACCGGTGGAATAACTGTGGAAACCGTATCAGCCGGGCGTGAGCTTGAGCTGGTGGAACAAAAAACTGGGCACGGAGGTCAGCGTCTTCAGCGGCATGGATTTCAACACTGAAAATACGGATGCCCAATATCAGTCCGGCGACATCGTTCACGTGGACGCGACCGTGGCGCAACACTTCGCGTTGAGCGGCGGCGATGCCGGCTTGGGGGTGAGCGCCTTCTATTACAAACAAGTCACCGCGGACACCGGTCCGCGCACCGTGTTTCTCGGCAGCTGCGAGACCTTGTCGGAAGGGGTTGGTCCGGTGGTTTCCTACACGCATCATTTCGGACGGAAACAACTCGCCATCGAGGCGAAATGGTTGCCGGAGACGCAGGTGGACAATACCACCCAGGGTAATTACGTCTGGGCCAAGGTCGCCCTGGCGTTTTGAGGGGCGAACGCTGGGCAGAAACGAGGGTGTTGGCCCGGTGCCGTCACCGTTTGGAACATGTTCAACCCGGTTGCACATAGTTGAAGCGTTCAGCCAGATCAACCGTTCCCTGCTGGTCGCAGCCGTGCAAAATCACATCTTTCCTGACGATTATTTTTCCGCCATGTAAATTCCAAACTCGGAAATGGTTGGGGCAAAGCTGGCGGCTAAAATGTTGAGGCGCACGTAGCGGCCCAGCACGGCGGGAAATTGCCGGTCGAAATCGCGCCCGGCGGCGGTGCCAGCCAGCGCAGTTTGCCACGGATCGGTTTGGTTTAGCCGGTATTGAATTTCGAACCGCTGGATGCGCGGCGTCAGCTCGTTGATCGTCACCCGGTCAAAATGCCGGCCCTGGCCCAAATCCACTTCCAGCCAGCAGGCGCGGGTTTCATCGGCAGTCGCCCAGCGGGTGTCGCGGTTGCCGTCCACGGCCTGGTCGCCGGGGTATGCGGCGCTGTGCACGTTGGACACCTTGACCGGCTTGCCGAGCGCGAGCGATTCAGGCAGCGGCAATTGCGCCGGCGGCGTCACGGGCGCAAGGTAGGCGGCAAAGGAAGCGATGGCCGGACAAGCCCGGGCCGCCTCGATCACCAGCCGCAGCCGGCTGACCGTCAGGCGCGGGAGGGAAAACAAATTGCGCTGGCCGATCGTCGTGCCGCGCGCGACGGTCCGCCATTCGCCGGCTTGCTCAATTTCGATGTGATACCGGCTCACGCGCTCGCCCAGCGCCACGGCCTCGCCGACACTGAGGGCATTGATTTCGCGCGGTTGTTTCAAGACCACTTCCAACCAGTTGGTCGTGATGTCGTCCGGAGTAGACCAATACGTGTCGGGGTCAGCGTCGAGCGCACGTTGCGGACCGAATTGCATTGCGGGTGCGCGCGTCGCCCCCGCGGTGGCGAGGCCGTCAGCGGTGACGGCATTTTTATTCAGGCCGCGCACGGCCGCGCCGAACTCCCGCAACCGCGCCACATCCGCATCCGCAATCAGACCGCGCTGGTCCGGCGGCACGTTGAGCAGCAGCACGCTGTTGCGGCCAACCGACTTGAAATAAAGGTCCAGCAACTTATCCAGCGATTTCACTTTGGCGTCCTCGGCCGAGTGATAAAACCAACCGGGCCGGATGGAGACATCGCACTCGGCGGGATACCATTTGGTGACTGCTTGCTTTTGCGCAGCCTGGCCGGGTTGCACACTGCTTTCACCCACACGCGCCAGGCCCGACTCATTGCCGACCCAGCGGATGTCCGGCCCGGACACGGCAATCAACGCTTGCGGCGCGAACTGGCGGATCGTGGCATAGAAGCGCGGCCAGTCGTAAACCTGCTTCTTGCCGTTCGGTCCTTCGCCGCACGCGCCGTCAAACCACAGCTCGTCCACCGGGCCGTAGTTGGTGAGGAGTTCGGTGAGTTGGTTGACAAAATAATCATTGTAAGCATCACTGCCGTAGCTGGCGTGATTGCGATCCCACGGCGAAAGATAGAGGCCAACTTTCATACCCTCAGCGCGACAGGCGTCCACAAATTCGCGCACGACATCGCCCTGGCCATTTTTCCACGGGCTGTTCTGAACGCCATGTCCGGTGTATCGGCTGGGCCAGAGACAGAAGCCGTCGTGGTGTTTGACGGTGAGGATCATCAGCTTGAAGCCGCCGGCTCTGGCGGCGCGCACCCATTGGCGGGCGTCGAGTTCCGACGGATTGAACAGTTTCTCCGCTTCTTTGCCTTCGCCCCACTCGCGGCTGGTGAACGTGTTCATGCCGAAATGCAGGAACATCGTCAGCTCCATCCGCTGCCAGGCCAGTTGCTGCGGCGTCGGGCACGGCGGCAGCGGAGCAGGGGCGAGGGATGCCGGCAAGGCCGGAACTGCCAGCATCAAAAGCAGGAGCGAGAGGAAGTGTTTCATTTTGCCGAAGCTAGCATTAGAGCGCTGATCTGGGCACCCAATAATTCATCGCCGGCATCGGTGGCGGCGTAGTTCCCCCACGATAAAATCCCCAAATCCCTCCGCGCCCTCACCGGCCAACGCGTCCCCCAAAACCGCGCGGACGAACCGGCAGAAAAATTATTGGCACGAATTTAAATGGAAAAGTCTAAGCCATGAACAAAACCAGCCCAGTCAAAACATCGGTAACGCTTTTGGTTCAGATGAGGGGTAACACATTCTGGTATAGGTCACACTTTTCCCGTTCACTTTGGCCTACTTCCAAGCGGCCCGGCACCGGATCCTGCCAGGTTCCAACGACCAACCCCTTCGGTTTTCCATCCGGGTTTATGCTGTTTTAGTTAGCCGCCGCATGATCAATTGTCCATCAGCCGCAATTGAATCGAGTCGGCGAGGCGGGTTCCCGGTTTGAGCGGTTTGCGTTCCGCGGCGAAATGGGTGCCAAAAAATCCATCGCCGCCACCGGAATGAAAACCCGTGACGAGCAAGCCGGTGTGGTCGCCTTCGCGGAACGCGCGAACGGACTGGTGTCCGTCGGAAATCACGCCGAGCCGGCTTGAGCGGGACGCCAGGGTTGCCTCCTGGATTCCAACTTTGGTGCTGCTGAAATCATTCCCGCCCAGTTCGGTCGCATCCAGCGGCCACGGATGATCCGGTTGCTGCACCGCGTATGGCTGGTTGCCGGTCGCGATGCGCGCGGTGGCAGTTCCAACCGCGCGGCCAATATGGCCGGCAGGATAAAATGACCACTGCGCCGCGCGTTTCCAATGGAGGGTGTCCAAGGTTTTGGGCGCTAAAAACACCAGGCCCCACTGGCGCGGATTTTCTTTCGTGTTTGATGAAAAGTCGTAGGTGACCTTGATGCCGCCGGCCGCGTCCAGGCGGATCACATAGTTGCCATCGGCCTCCTTGCTCGATCCCTTTACGAAAACATCGACCGAGCCATCCACATTGGTCGCCGCCGCGACAGATTTCGCCTGCCAATTTTCGCAAACGTGGTTCAACGGTTTCCAGACGACGAGGTCCACCGGCTCGCAGGCTTCACTTTGCAAGGGCAGGATCATCAGGGACGGTCCGCCGGTGAGTATCAGTTTACCCGCCAGTTTTCCGCTGATGAACTGTCCGGTATTCCGGTCAATGACGTATGCGACTTTGCCGCCGAATATGCGAATCCGGTCGCCGGTCTGGCTGATCGCAAGGTGGTCGCCGGTGGTTGCTGGAACAGGGGAATCGTTGGCGGGAGGAATTCCCAGCAGGATATCGTCCTCGTCGCAAACAAAGCCGCGCGGGTCGGTGAAAATCAAATGCAGCACATCGCCATTCTGCAAACCAGCCGGAGGCGGAAGGATAATCTCACCGCTGTGCCGCGCGGGAATATCCGCCCGCGATTTTCCTTTCGCGCCACCGGCCTTCCACGCGATGCCAACTTCGCTCAGGTTTGCAAAATTGTAGCGGTTTTCAATCGGGATGCGGATGGATTCGCCCGGTGCCGGGAGCGGCAACTGACGGGCGGTCACGCGAACTGGTGAATAGGCCTTCTTTACATGCCAGGTCTCCGGCTTGTCGCGCCGCCAGCCGTCGCAGATGCTGCCCCACATGCCGTAGCCCACAAATTTTCCGTCGGGCAGGCAAAACACATCGTCAATCGCCGCCCAGATCGCGCCGCCGAGACAGCCGTCGTGCTGATACATCAGGTCGCACATGCGCGCGAAGCCGCGGCCCCAGTCATCGCGCACGCCGGGGTCGGTGGCGAGTTCGCGGCGGTTATAACATTCGACGTGGCAATACTCGCCGAACAAAACCGGGCGATTTTCCTCGTCGCACCTGGCCGGGCCGTTCTCGCCGGGATAATGATAAACCGCCAGATCCGCCTGGCTGTGCGCGTTGTTGTAGCCGCCCCAGCACTGGTCGTGGAACGACGTTGGCCGCGTGGGGTCGGCGAGCTTTACCCGGCGGTTCACCTCGGCGAACAGCGGACTCCAGCGTGATTCGTTGGCAAGGGACCAGATGGTCACGCACGGATGATGGCGATTCGCGGCCAGGTTTTCGAAATTGGCGCGCATCAGGAAAGGGAAGAAATGCCGGTCCTGATAATCCCACTTTTGCCAGGTTGAATTGGCGCCGTGCTCAACCCAGCACAGCGGCGCCTCGCACTCGACGAAAAATCCATACTCATCGCATAAGTCGAGAAACTCCTCGGCAGGCGGATAATGGCTGGTGCGGATGTAATTCACATTCGCCGCGCGGAACAGCTCCACGTCCTTTTTCCAGATTTCGGGCGTGAGACTGCGACCGCGGACGGGATCGACCTCGTGCCGGCACGCGCCCCGCAATTTGACCGGCGCGCCGTTGACGAACAGCTGGTTGCCGCGCACCTCAATCTGCCGGAAGCCGACGCGTTGCGTGATTTGCTGCAAAACGCTGGAGCCGGACAGCAGCTCCGTCCTGAGTTGATAAAGATTCGGATGTTCGGGGTCCCATTTTTTCGGCGCAGACACCGGCAGGTTAAAATTGAAGTCACCGGAGCCGGCGGGAAATTCATGTGTCGCCGAGGTGATAGATTTTACGCCGTCAAACAGAGTCGCACGAACGGAAAGCGATTCTGGCCTTGCCGCCCGTGATTCATTGGCGATGGCCAATTTCAGCGCGAGTGTGGCGTCCGTGAAACCGGCATCGAATTTCGTTTCAACAATCTGTTCAATCAGATGGACCGGCGGCAGTGCGAACATCTGCACCTTGCGCGTGATGCCGCCGAGCTGGTGCGCGGCGTATTGGGTGGCGCTGGCAAGGGTATCGGCGATGGATTCATTCTTCACCGAGAGCGCGAGCGTGTTATGCCCCGGCTTCACGACATCGGTGATATCGAGTTCAAACGCGGTAAAACAGCCTTCGTGGGTGCCCACTTCACGGCTGTTCACGAAGACACGACAGTCGCTGTGGACGGTGTCAAACCGCAGCTTGATGCGCTGTCCCGGCCAGTCGGCGGGAAGGTCGAACTCGCGCCAATACGCCGCCGCCGCATTGCTGGCAACTGTAAAGCCTTGCATCACCCACTCGCCCGGCACTTGAATTTTGCTCCAGTGCCTTGTCCGGGCCGCGTCAAAATTTTCAAAGCCTTCCGGCGGCGCAGGGTTGAATCTCCAAGTGCCGCTCAGTGAAACCAGCGGGGTTTTGACGCCGGCAACCGCGACCGGACGCGGCGACAGGCGCGGCATCGGCACCGCCATTTTGGCGAGGGTCTCTTTGAGCGGCGGCGGGGCGGAAAGTGTCTGCGGCGCGTCGGAAAGAACTTCCAATCGGGACAGCACGGCATTGGCCCCGCTGATCCGGCTGATGGTGACCGTGAGGTCGCCATCGGCAATCATGCCGGCGGGAACGAGCCATTCCGGTTCGAGCACTTTCCCACGGGGCAGCGCAAGGTTTTCCGCGAGCGGGCGACCGTTCAAATCCACACGCAACCGGCGGTCTTCACTGTCGGAAAGAAAAGCCGCCTTGATTTTATAGTGCGCGTCGGGCTTCGCCGCAACCCAGGTTAGAGAAAGCTGGCTGCCGAAAACGATTTTGCGCTCAAGGCTGTCCGCCGGCAGAGCCGCCAACGGAATTTCGCCCGTGGGATAAACATATTCCGTCGCACCGCCAGCCTGGGAGGGATCACCGGCCTTGGCCGCAGCAAACGAAGCCACCACATTCCAGTCCGCTCCGCGCGCGGCCAGCGCCGCCAGGACAAACAAGGTGGCAAGCACCGCTTGAGCTTTTACCAGCAAGGTTTTTGTTCTCATAAATTTTGAAATGGCGCAGGGCCACCGGCTCACCAGAAAATAAGATTCAAGATCACGCAGCAGATCAGCAGCACAATGCCGATGACGGCAGGGCGCTGGTAAAACGCCAGACGGTGATCCACCGTCCTGGGCGTGAGGGAATAGACGAGACCCTGCAAATCCGCGTCCGACTTGGTGCGAGCCGTCGCCAGTGAAATGACCAGCGTGAGCGTGAAGCAGACGATGAAGGCGAACGCCGCCAGCCAGAAATTCTGAGCCATCTCGCTGGGGAATTTCGCGACGACGGCCAGATAGCCGCCCTTGACGCCGGGCGCGTTGCCCGCCGCGAGGGTCAGCGCGTGGAATATGGCGGAGCTGGCGACACCGCCGAACAGACCGAGGAAGGCGCCGGTGGCCGTGGCGCGCTTCCAGAACATCCCCAACAGGAACGTCGCAAACAGCGGGGCGTTCACGAAGCCGAACACGAGCTGGATGATGTCCATGCAGTTGTTATACAGCGAGGCAAAATACGCGGCGCCGATGCTCAACAAAATGCCGACCACGGTGATGACCTTGCCGGTCAGAAAATAATGGCGGTCGCTCTTGCCCCTCGCAAAATACGCCTGATACAGGTCGTAGGTAAAAACCGTGTTGAACGCCGTCACGTTGCCCGCCATGCCGGACATGAAGGACGCCAGCAGCGCGGTGAGCGCCAGGCCGAGCAAGCCGGGCGGACAGTATTTTTTCACGAGCGACAGGATGACGCCGTCGTAATCGTTTTCCGCCACACTGTTGTAAATGCCGCTTTGAATTTGTTCGTCGGTGTAGGGGTTCGCCGCGTTTTTGCGGGCAGCGACCGAAGCAATCAGGCCCGCAACGTTCTTTGCGTTCACCGGTTTGCCCAGCGCATCCTCCACGGCGGTCACTACGGCGCCGGGATGGGCGGCATCCGCACTTTTTATGGCGGCCACGGCCAGGGCGTATTTTTCCGGCGCAATCATCGGCGGCGGAATGCGGTAGCCCTTGTCCGGCAGCGTGCAGAGCGCCGCGGCGATCATGCCGGGCACGATGACGAGGAACGGGAAAAACATTTTGGGCACGGTGGCCACGAGCGGCGTGTTGCGCGCGGCGGTCATGTTTTTTGCGGCCATCGCGCGCTGAACCACGAGAAAATTGGTGCACCAGTAGCCGAAGCCCAGCACGAAGCAGAGGCCGAAACCCATCGCAAAAATATCCACGCCCATCGGATTGTGCGCCGGGCCGGCCAGCAGCGGCTGCCACGCGCTGGTCCAGGCGTTGGGCGCGTAAGTCGTGCCGGCGTCCTGGAGATACAGCGCGGCCGGATTGGTCGCGACGGTCTGCAGCGAATGCGTCATCGCGCGCCAGCCGCCGACATCCTGCAGGCCCAGATAAACCACCGGGGCGAAGCCGAGGACAATCATGAAAAACTGCAACACCTCCGTGTAGATGGCCGAGGTCAAACCGCCTTTCAAGACATAGAGCAACACGACGCCGGAGCAGACCCACAGCGCGACGTGGTAATCCCAGCCGAGCAACGCATGGAGCAGTTTCGCCAGCGCATTCATCGAAATACCGGAAGCGAAGATGGTCATCACCGCGAAGGCGACGGAGTTCAGCGCGCGGACGCGCTCATCGAAGCGCATTTTCAGGTATTCCGGAACGGAGCGCGCCTTGGAGCCGTAGTAAAACGGCATCATGAACACAGCCAGGAAAACCATGGCCGGAATCGCGCCGGCCCAGTAAAAAAAACAGGTGGCAATGCCGTATTTCGCGCCGCTGGCGGCCATGCCAACCAGTTCGAGCGCGCCAAGATTGGCGGAGATGAAGGCCAGTCCCGTGACCCAGGTGGGAATCGAACGCGCGGACGTAAGAAAGTCCGACGACGTTTTCATGTAGCGCGCCAGCATCCAGCCGATGCCGATGACAAAGGCGACGTAGGCCGCAAGGATAGTGTAATCAATCCACTGAAGTTGGATAGGTTGCATAGATGAATCAGGTCAGCGGTCCTGCATCAGCGCGCCGCGTCCGCCGTCCACGAGCAGCGTCGTTCCCGAAATGAACCCGGCGTGGGCGCTCGCCAAAAACGCGCACAGGGCCCCGATTTCACCGACCGAGCCAAGGCGCCCGACCGGATGCAGCTTTTCCGTCCGCGACCGTTCCGCCGCCGGATCAGCAAAGGAATTGAACCAGGTGTCATTGCCGGCGGTGTCAATGAAACCCGGCGCGATGCCGACGCTGCGGATGCGCGGCCCCCATTCGATGGCGAGCGACTGCACCAAGCCGAGCAATCCGGCCTTGGCGACATTGTAGGGGAAACAGCCGGGAATCGTGCTCCAGCCGTGGTTCGAGCCGATGATCAGGATGACGCCAGAATTGGCTGCATCAAGATGCGGCTTAGCGGCACGCGCGAGGCGCCAGTGCGAGGCGAGGTCGAGATTCAGGCACTCGGCCCAGTCCGCCTCGGCGCAATTTTCCGCGCCTTTGAATATGTTCCGACCCGCGTTGGAAACCACGAGGTCAAGGCCGCCCAGTTTTTGCGTGGCAAACTCAACGAACTCCGCCGGGCCGCTCACCGTTGCGAGATCCACCGAGCGATAATAGGCAGCCCGGCTGTGGGCTTTGGCCGAGTCAATAAAAGCGCGGGCGCCGGCGTGGTCCGCCGGACGGCTGCCGCAACCCGCAACGTCGCAGCCCGCCTGCGCCAGCGTGCTGGCGATGGCCGCGCCGATGCCGCTGCTCACGCCCGTGACCAAGGCGCGTTTGCCGGTGAGATTGATTTCGAGCGGCATAGTATTTTAAACGTAAAAATTCGGTTTGGCCGTCAGTTCGCGGATGCCGGGATGTTTTTCCAGTTCGGCTTCCACCAAGTCCACGCCGAGGCCGGGCCGGTCGGAGAGAAATAATTTTCCGTCGCGCACCTCCAGCGGGTGTGTGATCACCGCATCCCGCCACGGCACGTCGTTGACCATGAATTCGCAGCGGAAGAAATTCGGGATGCTGGCGCACACGTGCGCGCTGGCGAGCGTGCTCAGCGGGCCGTTGGGATTGTGCGGCGCGACGAGCACATTGTAAGCCTCGGCCATCGTGGCGATGCGCTTCATTTCGCTCGGTCCGCCACAGCGCGTGATATCCGGCATGATGATGTCACAGATGTGGTTTTCCAAAACGGGACGAAAACCATGCCGAGTGTAATGCCGTTCGCCGACGCAGATGGAAACATTGCCGGGCAGCCGCTCGCGCAAGGCCCGCAAGGTCGCAGCACTCTCCGGGCCGGCGGGTTCTTCATACCACGTCATGCCCAGCGGGGCGAGGCGCTCCGCCATTTTCACCGCCATCTGCCCGTTCATCATCGCGTGGGTCTCGATCATCATCTCCAGCTCCGGCCCGACCGCCTCGCGCACAGCGCGGGTGACTTCGTAGGCACGGTCCTGCATTTCAGGCGTGAGGGCGAGATTGGTGTTGAGGTCGGTTCCGTAGAGATAATTCGTGTGCGCGAACGGATCGAATTTCAAGCCGGTGAAACCCGCCTCCTTCACGGATCGCGCCTGCCGGGCATAATCTTCCGGCGAGTGGCCGCCGCCAGTGAACCAATAGTTTGCGTAAAGCGGAATTTCCGTGCGGAACGCGCCGCCGAGCAATTCGTAACACGGCACGCCGAGCACCTTGCCTTTCAAATCCAGTAACGCCATGTCGAGGCCGCTGATGGCACACAGCGATGCGCCGAATGGCCCGATCCAGTTCAGATCGCGATAAAGTTTCGTCCAGATAAAATCGGTGCGCATCGGGTCGAGGCCGATGACGCGCTCGCCGACGTGCCGCGCCGCCGCCTCGATGATGGGGCTGCCCGGCCAGTTGGTCGCCTCGCCGACGCCGGTGTGACCGGTGTCGGTGACGACTTTCAGCATGGTCCAGTTGTATTTGACGCCCTCGACGAGCCAGACTTTTACTTCGGTGATTTTCATAGTGGTTGAACGCAATCGGCCAGAACCAGGGAATTGAACGAGCGCGCCGGGAGCCCGCCCACGCCGGGGCGGACGCGAAAAATCCCGCCGGCCTGAGGTTCGCGTTCCAAGGCCGCCGCCGACAAACCAGCGCGCGCCGTGGTGATAAACAATTCGTCCAGCCGGGGTCCGCCAAAGACGCAGGAACTCGGCTGCGACACGGGCATCGGGATGCGCCGCAGCTCCCGCCCGGTCCAGCCGTCCAGACAGACCACCGCCCCCGCGCCCCACAAGGCCACCCACAGATTGCCTTCCGCATCCAGGGTCATGCCGTCGGGAGATTCTTCGGGAGCAAACGTTGCCAGCGCGCGACGATGGGAAAGGGTTCCAGCCTCCGCAGCAAAATCAAACAGGTCCACCCGGTGGGTGGCGGTGTCGGAAAAATAAAACGTCCGGTCATCGAGCGACCAGGCCATGCCATTGGAAATCGTGAGGCCATCGAGCACGCGCCGCGGCCCGGCGCCGGCTTCGATGAGATAAAGCGCCCCAACCGCGCCACGCGCGCGCCGGTCCATCGTGCCGATCCAGAGCCGCCCCTTGGAATCGCATTGGCCGTCGTTGAAACGATTCTGCGGCTTCTCGGGTTCAACCGCGCAGAACGGCGTTAGCGCGCCGGAATCCCAATCCAGCCAGAGCAGTTCACGGTCGCGCGCCACCAGCCAGCGCCCGTCTTGGCCGGGCGTGGCGCAACCCACATTTCCGCCGAGGTGACGTTGTTCGTGAACCCCTGTGGCCGGGTTCAGCCGGTGCACTTGGCCCGCCGTGATGTTCACCCACCACAGGTGCCCATCGCGCCAGAGCGGCCCTTCCGCCAAGTCGTGGCAACCGTCGAAAATCAGCTCTGGCATCATTGTCATCATGGCATGGTCAGTCTGGGCAAATCACATGATGCCGAACTTATCCCACGCCGCCTGCGCGCCCATGCCGCCCTGGATGGCCTCAAACACGCGCTTTTCGCCGTGCGCCTTTTGCCATGCGGCCTCGATGACATCCTTTTCAATCGCCTTCGGCACGACACAGACGCCGTCCAGATCGCCAAAAACAAGGTCACCCGGGGCGATGCTCACCGCGCCGATTTTGATGGGGCAGCGCAGGTCAATCACCTTGCCGCGCGGGCGTTGATCCTGAGCGTAGCGTCCGTGGGAAAACGTGGGGAAGCCCAATTGGAGAATGCCGCGCGTGTCGCGGGAATAGCCGTTGACCACCGCGCCCACCGCGCCGCGATTGCGCGCCGCCGTGCTCATCAGTTCGCCCCACAGCGCGTAAGTTGGCGATGAACCGGTGCAGACATAGACCTCGTTCAGCTTTAAATCATCAAGGGCCTTGAGCATCAGGCCGAAGGGCTGGTTCAACATCGCATTGACGCGCCCCGGCCCTTCGCCGCCGGCGTCGTCGGCTTCCAGCACCGGCATGGCGCGGCCCGCCACAATCATGTCGTCGCGCAACGGCTGGATTTGCGGCGGGAGAAATTGATGCTGATACCCCATCAGGTCCATCACGTCGCCGACCACGGCGGTGAATAATTCGTCCCGGCAGATGCGAAACAGTTCCTGGTCGTTCGCCCAGATGCATTTCATGAAATCAATCTGCCGCAAAATCAACTCGACGCCCATAGGTGAATCCGCATAATTCATGTGTATTTCAACAATTCATTTTCCCCATGAATCGCTGCGCTTTCCCGCGTGACCCCGTCGCCGCCTGCGGCATTGAGCTGTTGACGGTATGGCAGGTGGTGGCGGACGCCAGCTATGCCATCCGCGCCGAGCGTTCGCGCGCCGAGTCCAATGTGCTGATCAAAAAAGCCGGACATGAGATGGTGGCGGTGCGCACCCTGCGCGGACGTGGCCGGCTCAGCTGCGGCGGGCGGGAGCACGAACTGACTGCCGGATCGCTGCTATTATTCGACTTTCCTTCCCTGGAAAGCTACGCCACCAAAGGCTCCCATTGGACATTCTGGTGGTTTGAGTTTCGCCCAACGGAGCCGTTTCGGCTGCCCCTGCATCGTCTTCTAGAGTCGCCCCGTCTAGCCCACGAGGCGGCGGAGTGCGCGGAAATCTTCCGGCTGTTGCGCCTGGAGTTAATCGCCCATCGCTGTCGGGCGGCGGCAATTTTGCAATCCCTGCTGTTCGCGTGGTGGGCGGCGGCCGGGCTGCCCGGAGCAGGAAGCGACCGCCTTCGTCAGCAGGTGCAGCAGATTATTGAGGCGATGCATCAAAATCCTGAAAAGCCCTGGACCTTGGCAGAACTGGCGAGCCGGGCAGGAATGAGCATATCGTCGTTGCGCACCGCTTTTCATCAAACCACCGGCAAAGCCCCCGCCCGGTTGCGCAACGAATTGCGGCTCGCCCACGCCCACGAACAATTAAGGCGCGGCGACCGGACCGTCACGGAAGTGGCTGCGCAACTGGGGTATTGCGACCCGTTCCACTTCAGCAAGGTTTTCAAAGCCGTGTATGGGTTTCCTCCGCGCGCAGTTATGCGGCAAGGCCGTTGACCGTAATTTCTCCCGCTTAAAACAGCGGCGACAATGTCCCCGTGGATGCGAGCGTAGCCAACACTACGCGTTGAGCGGCGGTGATGCCGGCTCGGGGGGTGAGCGCCGCTAATACAAACAAGTCACAGCGGACATCCATTCCTCCTCACGCCAGCGCGGCGGCGAGGACTTCGGCCATGTGCCGGGTTTTCACGGTGGCCAGATGCTGGACCTGATGCCGGCAGCTCGTGCCGGAGACCACCGTGGTTGTCCCGTAGGGCTGATGCTTGAGCAATTCCATGAGCGGCGCGGCCACCTTCAGCGAGAGTTCATATTTGGCTTCCATCATGCCGAAGGCGCCGGCCATGCCGCAGCAGCCGGAGTCCAGCAGGGTGGCGCTCCGGCCGGGCAGGCGCGCGGCGAGGCGCTGCATCCCGGCAGGATCCGTCAGCGCCCGGGCATGGCAATGGGCGTGGATGACGATGCGTTCGTCCAGCGGCTGGAACCGCAGCGCGTCCGGCTCGCGTTCCAGCAGTTGCCCGATAAATTCTTCAAAGAGAAAACTGCGCGCGGCGAGGTCGGCGGCGCCGGGGAGATTCAATTCGCGGTAATCCTCGGCGAACATGGAGTGGCAAGACGGTTCCAGAAAAATGACGGGCGTGGTGTCGCCGAGGGCGGCGAGCACGGCGAGATTGTGCGCGCCGAGTTTTTCCGCGGCATCGAGATTGCCGACGCTGAAGGCGGGGCGACCGCAGCACTGGCGGTGGGCGGCCAGCGTCACGGCGAACCCGGCGGCTTCCAGCACCGCGACGGCCGCCCGGGCGATGTGCGGCTCGTGATAGCGGACAAAGGTGTCGTCCCAGAGAATCACCGTGCCGCGCGTCGGCGCGGTCGTGCTCGAATGCTTGGCGAACCAATGATCGAAGCGCTCGCGAGCGAACGGGGGCAGGGGACGCTGGTCGGTGAAGCCGAACATTTTGCCGAGGATGTGGCGCACGGAGCGGGATTGGATCAGCGCGTTGGCCAGGCTGGGAACGGCGCAGCCGATCCGCCCGGCCAGATCCACGGAGCTGGCGAGGCGCTGGAACTTGGTGAGGTGCGTGCGCCGGGTGCGAGCGTGGAGGAGCTCAGCCTTGAGCAGCGGGAGATTGACGTTCGAGGGGCACTCGCTGACGCAGGCGCGGCAGGACAGGCAGTTAGAGAGCGCGTATTCCAGTTCGGCGGCGCGCAGCGGGTCGGCGATCTCACGCTGTTCCAGCGCGGCGCGGATGAGATTGGCGCGGCCGCGCGTGGACATGCCTTCCTCGCCGGTGGCGAGGTAGGTGGGGCACATCACGGGCGTCTGCTTGGTGCAGCCGCCGCAGCCGTTGCACTGTTCGAGATTGGCGATGAACGATTCGTCGCGCGCGGCGAACGCGAGCTTCGGTTCGAACGGGAGAATGATTTGACTGTCCGCGCCCTGGCGCAGGAGCCGGTCAATCTTGTAGCGGCCGTCGCCGACGATCTTGCCGGGGTTGAACACGTTGTTGGGATCGAACGCGGCCTTGATCTCGCGCATCACGCGGTAGAGCTCGTGCCCGACCTGTTCGCGCAGGAATTCCGTGCGCGCCATGCCGACGCCGTGCTCGGCGGCAAGAGAGCCCTTGAATTGCGCGACGAGCGCGGCGACTTCATCGGCGATCTGGCGGAATTTTCTGAGATCGGCGGCGTCATGCAAATCCAGCACGGGCCGGACGTGCAGCAGGCCGGCCGCCGCGTGGCCGTAGAACGACGCCTCCACGCCGGCACGCGCCAGCAGCTCCTGCAAGTCCGCGACGTAGGCGGGCAGCTCGCGCGGCGTCACGGCCGTGTCCTCGATGAAGCACGCGGGCTTGGCGGCGCCCGGGCGGCTGGTGAGCAGGGACAGCCCGGCCTTGCGGAGCGCCCAGACGAGGTCGCGCTCGCGGCCGGTTTTCAGGATCAGCGTGCGGCGGCCGAGATTCAGCCGCGGCAATTGCTGGAGCCGGTCCCGGGCGTGATCGCCCAAAAACTCGACGATGAGGATGGATTCGCAGGGTTGCCCGTCGAGATTGAGCAGCTCGCGCACGGCTTGAAATTCCCGCTGGCCGCGCGTCTGGTCAAACAGTGGCCGGTCCACGTGTTCGACGGCGGCGGGTTTGAGCGGCAGCAGCGACTGTGTGGCGAGCAGCGCCTCGGCGACGGAATCGAAGAAGATCAGGCCGACGCCGCGGGCCGCGGGCAGCGGGACGAGGTTGAGTTCCGCCGAAAAAATACCGGCGAGCGTGCCTTCGCTGCCGCAGAGGATGGGAACCAGATTGCCCGGCTCCGCCACCGCGCGGGCGAGGCCGTAGCCGGGCCAGCGCTTCAGGAGCCCGGCGGGGAAGCGCTCGGTGATGAGCAATTCATTCAGCACCACGAGATCCTCCACGAGGGTGCGCTGGCGGTGCAGCGAGTCCAGATGGCGGCCGATACGCGTCACCTTGCCGTCGGCCATGACGATCTCGATTTCGCGGACGTGCTGGCCGGTGGTGCCGTAGACCGGCGTGTAGGCACCGGAGGAATCATTTGCGATCATGCCGCCGAGGGTCGCCCGCGAGCTGGTGGCGACGTCCGGCCCGAAGCAGAAGCCGAGCGGCTTGAGGTAGGCGTTGAGCTGGTCGAGCACGACGCCGGCGCCGACGCGGACGGTGGCGGCGTCCTTGTTGAAATCCCAGATCACCCGGTTGTGCCGCGCGAAATCGAGGATGAGGCCGTCGCCCAGCGCGCCCCCGGAAAGGCCGGTGCCGCCGCCGCGCGGGGTCACCGAGAGGCCGGCGGACAGGGCCGCCTGGATGACCTGGGCGGCCTCGCTGCTCTGCCTGGGGAACGCCACGGCGGCGGGCACGATCTGGTAGGGGGAGGCATCGGTCGCGAACAGCTGGCGCGTGCGGTTGTCGAGGGCGACCTCGCAGTTCGCCGCGTTCAGAGCCGACATCTGTTGCGTGGAGAGCACGGCCAACAAGCTATCGGCGGCAGCGGCGGTTGACAATGGCATTAACGCGGCAGCCGGAGGCGAACGACCCGGCCGAAAGATTTTTACAGACGCAGGTTAATTGGTTAGGCTCTGGTCACTATGACACTCGACGACATTCTTTTGGAGGCGGAGGAGAAGATGCTCAAGACCGAACAGGTGGTCGCGAATGAGTTCGCAGGCGTCCGCACCGGCAAAGCCTCGGCCAGCCTGGTGGAGAACATCCAGGCGGAAGTTTACGGCTCGATGATGCGCATCCGCGAACTCGGCAGCATCAGCACGCCGGAGCCGCGCATGCTGGTCATCACGCCGTGGGACGTGGCCGCGCTCCAGCCGATTGAAAAGGCAATCCAGAAGGCGAACCTCGGTTTGTCGCCGGTGATCCAAGGCAAGCTGCTGCGGCTGGCATTCCCGGAATTAAGCACGGAGCGCCGCCAGGAATTCGTGAAGCTCATCAAGAAGATGTCCGAGGACGGGCGCGTAGCCGTCCGGCACGTCCGCCGCGACGCGATGGATCTATTCAAGAAACACGCGCATGACAGCGGCATCACGGAGGACGCCAAAAAGCAGGCGGAAAAAGATTTGCAGAAGCTGACGGACGATTACATCGGCAAGATTGACGCGCACGTCGTGCACAAGGAAAAAGAAATCATGACGGTGTGAGCGGGATTTAATCGCTACCCTCCTTTTATTATGGCCGCCGGTGAAATTTTCGCCGGCGGCTTTTGCTTTAGCCCAGGCGGCAGGGGCAGGGCCATTCACCCAAGGCCGGATCGAACCTCAGCGCGTCACCAGGTCGTCAATCGTCCACAGGATCTTGTCGGGGCCGGCGGAGTGGATTTCCATTTCGGTGCCGGAGAGTTGATGGAAGAAAAACGGCGTACCCCAGGCGTCGATCAGCTCACCCGCCACATTCACCCGCAGACCGGCCTCGGGATTGAGGAAGTTTATCCGGCCCGGGTTGTCGCCGCCCAGCGTCCGGGTGATCTCGGCGTTGGAGCCGATGGGATTGCCGCCGAAACGCTGACCGTAGTTGTGGATGACGGTGCGGACATTCTCGACGACGGTGAACGGCGCCATGTTCGTGACTTCGGGCGGATAGGCGGCCCCGGCCGGCAAGCGGGCGATGACCGCCGCCGGGCCGGGCAAGACCGGCGCGCCCGGGACGTCAGCAAAACTGGCTTCAATCGCCGCGACGCGGGCGGGCGGAGCACTCCGCAAGGCGGCGTTCATGGCGTCGGCCGCGGAGTCCGCCGATATTTTGGCTTTAGGAGCAGGCGGCCGGGTGGAAGCAAGAGGCAGCGTGAGATAACCCAGCAAGCAGATGACGGCAATCAACACCAGCCCCTCCACCATTCGCTTCCGGCTCATACAAAACCGAGATTCGGCGCGGCAAAGCGGCCGAGGTTCGGGAAGAGCGTGGTGAGGTTGCCGGCATCCACGCCGAACCACGTCGCGAGCGTGGCGAAATACTGGTCGATGGCCGTGGTGGGAATCCAGCGGCCGGTGCTGGTGTCATCGGGGCCGTTGATGGTGAGCGTGGGAAACCTGCCGTAACTCTTACCGCCCTTCACGGCGCCGCCGAGGATCAGATGGTGGCTACCCCAACCGTGATCGCTGCCCTGGCCGTTACCGGGGAAGGTGCGCCCGAAATCGCTGGAGGTGAAGGCGGTGACATTTTGCGAAAGATTGAGCTGCTCCATCGCGCGCTGGAAGGCGTAGATCGACTGGCTCAATTCGGCGAACAGGTTCGCGTGGGCGCCGAGGATGACGTTGTCGGGATTGTTGGTGGAGTAACTGGTCTGGCCGGTGTGCAAATCGTAGCCGCCGACCTGGCAGAAAAAAATCTGCCGCTGCATGCCGAAGCCGCCGTTCGCCGCCGCGCGGCTCCCCGCCTCGATAAGCCGGGCGACCATCTTCAACTGGGCGCTGAGGCTGGAGGTGAAGGTGCTCCCGCCGTTCGGCGTGGTGACGGTCGCGGGGAAGGGCTGGTTCCAAAAGTTGGTCGCGGCGGAGTTGGTGATGGCGTTGTTGAGCAGGCTGCCGGTCTGGATACTGTGCTGCGCCACGCCCGCGTAAGCCTGCGCCTGCAGGTTGGGATACGGCAAGCCGAGAATATTGGTGAGCGCCGCGAGCCGCGCGCCGGAGACGTTTTGCAGCGAGATCGCGCCGCTGGTGGAGACGGCGTATTGCGAAATGACATTACCGACCTCAAAGGTGTTCGCCCCCGCCAGCGAAACGGAGAGGGAGATGGGCGCATTGGGCTGGACGGAATTCAAGAGGTCCGCGCAACGGCCGCCCCAGCCGGTGAGCGCGGGCTGGTCGGGAATGGACGTCTGCCACTGCGTGACCTGGTCCGCGTGCGAGAACAATTGCGGCGGCTTCTTGTAGAGGCTGGATTGATATTGGGCGCGGGTCAGGGGATTGACCAGCGTGCCGGTGTTCATGAGCAGCGCGAGTTTGCCCTCGCCGAACAAGGTCTGGAGCGGATCGCACGCGGGATGCAGACCGTAGCCGTGACCCGCGGCGTCGGTGTAGCCGGTGTCCAGCACGCGGCTCTGGGGTATGGCCAGCACGGCGGAACGGATGGCGGCATAGTTGTTATATTCCGACTGGACGGTGGGGATGATGAGGTTGTTGGAGTCGTTGCCGCCGGCGAGAAAAATGCAGACGAGCGCCTTGTAGTCGGTGATGTTCGACTGCGCGACGGCGGCGTTCATGAAGCGCAGATCGCGGATGGCGGAGGTCATGGCGGCGGTGCCGACGGCGGCGCACGCGGCCCGGCGGAGAAAATCGCGGCGGGTGATGACGGAAATATTTTTCTCGTGCATAAAAATTATTTTTGAATCGTGAAATCCGGCGAACAGATCAGCAGGTGCACCACGGCGCGGACGCGGTCGCGCATCTGAGTGGCGGTCGGCGGCGCGCTATAACCAAAGTTGGTCGTGTTGGTGACATAGTTGAAAATGTTGGTTTTGGCGGCGGCGGACAACTGGCCGGCGAGCAACAGGGTGTTGAGGTTGTCGATCAAGAGCGGCACATTGGCGGACGCGGTGTAATTCGTGGTCATCCACGGGCCGATATCGAGCACAATGCCGCCGTTGCCGACGTTGAAGCTGGAGAGGCCGTTGGTGTTGCCGGTGTTGTTGAGGATGCCGGCCTGGAGAAAGTTCATCTGCAGCGCCACGCCGGTGTCGGACGTGAGCTGGAATTCCGGCGTGGTCAAACCGGCGGATGACAGCGCGCCGGGGAAGGCGAAGTCGGGGAAGAAGAAATTGAACACCGTCGGCGAACGGAGGGGCGACTGCGCGAGATTATAAGTGGCGCTGGTGTCGGTGTAACCCATGTTCCAGGTGCTTTCCTGGGCGGCCACGGTGCCGCTGCGGTTCATCGGCGGCGCGCCAAACGGATAGACGCTGAAGCCGCTCTGCGTGGTGTTGAGGGTGTTGGTCACGCTGAACGTGAAGTGCGTGGCGTCGGGAATCGTGTTCACCTGATATTGCCCGGGCGTGAGCAGCACGGTGTTGGCATTAAGGTAAAAAGATTCGCCGACATACAAGCCATGTGCGGCGGAACAGACCACCGTCACATTCGTCGCGGTCTGGACATAGCCGCTGGCGGCGATGCGCGGGAACAAGCAGAACCCGGAGCGGGCCGCGGAGTCCGGCGTGGACACGGTGAAGACGGAGGATGAATTCGTCGCCGCCACCAAATATAAACCGCTTACCGCACCGCCCGTGGTGAACGACAGGTAGATGGCGTTGCCCGGGGCGAGCCCGTGGTTGGGAATCGTGACGGTGACAACATTCGTGGACTGAGCGTAAGCCCCGAGGACGAGGTTGGGCGCAATGACGGTGAGGGTGTTTGGTCCCGTATTGGTCACGCTATAAGCCTGACTCGGCGGCGGCGGATTGCCGGAGGTGTCGGTGAAATTGAGCAGCACGGTGTCATTATTGTTCATCCGATGGGCGTTGGTCGTCGTAATCGTGATGGTCTGGCTGCCGCTCTGGACGTAAGTGCCGCCGTTGTTAGGCGGCGAAGGGAAGGCGCGCGCCGTGGCGGTGACGCGCAGCAGCGGCTCGCGCTGCTTGCCGTAGGTGGTGAGCGCGATGAAATTCGTGCCGCGTGCCTCGTAGTCCAGCAGGATGGCCTTGATGACGGCCGACAGGTCGCCGCGCACGCCGCTGCCGTTGTCGTTGAACTTTTGCACAACGCGGTAAAGATAATTACGGCTGGGATTGCTGGTGACGAGGCGCTGGATCAACTGCCGGCAGATGAACGGCCCGACGTTCGGGTTGTAGAAGATGGAATCGAGCGCTGCCTCCAGGTTTTGCGAGCCATACGCGTCAAAGCTGGCATTCGTCGAGATCGCCTGCGCCCCGACGGCGGCGGGCGTGATGACGTTGTCCAACAGCTTCTTGGTGCCGAGCTCGTGGTGGGTCGGGACCAGCACCATGGCGTTGGTCAGATTCTGGCCGGGGGAAAAACCGGTGGGCAACCGGCCACTGGCCTGGTTGGTCTGATAATAATTCCAGCCGGTGAACGTGCTGGCAAAACCCATGATGGTGTTCTGGTCGTAGGTCGGCACCAGCGAGTTCTGGGAATTCAGCACCAGCGAGCCGTCCGGCCACAGATGATAGAGGCCCACGGAAAACAGCTGAAGGATTTCGCGGGCGTAGTTTTCGTTCGCATGAATGCCGGTGATGAGGCTGCCGACGTCGTTGCCCCGCATGTCCAGGTAAAGGCCCATCGCCGGATTCAGGGTGACGGACTTGAGCAGGTCGCGATAGTTGCCGAAGGCGTTCGTCACCAGCGTGTCATAATAGGCGCCGAGGGCGTTGGCGTCGTTGACGAGCGTGCCGTTTTCGGAAATGACCATAATTTCACTCAACGCAAAGGCGACGCGCTGGCGCAACTGGTCGGGCGCGGTGATGACCTGCTGCCACCAGGCGTTGAACCAATCCGTGCTGGGGTAGGGCGTGGTCGGGTCGGTGCTCATGTTCGCAAGGACCACCGGCAGGTGGCGGGACGCGGGCAGCGCCAGCTGGGCGGTGATCCAATTGGAATAGCCCAGCGTTAGCACCGAAGCGATGTCGTTGGTGCCCGGGCCGAACGTGGCTTGAATGAGGAAGCGCGCGGCGGCGTTGGTGTCGGCGTGATCATCGGCCCAAGCCGGCGGCGCGGGCGGCGCGGCGAAGGTCTGCGACCCGTTGGCCAGCGTGAAGTGGCCGCCGATCTCACCGGCAGGATTGGCCGGAGTTTGAATGACAATGCTGGACTTACCTTCGATGATGATTTCCTGGATATCCGCCGCGGAGAGCGAACCCGAGCCGGTGAGGTTCCACACGTAACTGCCATCGGCTTGCGGATGCGCCGCGGCGATGTCGAAGACCAGGGTCGTCGGGCTGGCGAGATACGGATCGGAATAAATATGATCCACGTGCGCGCCGCTGATGCCGTTGAAACTGTAATTCAAAACGGCCTGCGAACCGCTCGCGTTCACCAGCAAGGTGGCGGAGCCGACCGCCGCGCTGTTGACGCCAGGCAACGCCAGCATGTTCGCCGTGTAAAGCGTGCCGGACAAGGCGGAAACCGGCAGCGGATAATAGCGCGACAAAACGTAACCCGGCACGATGCCGGCAGGCGCGGTGTTGGTGCCCACGGGATCCTGCGACCAGCCCACGGACCAGTGATCCGGCGCCGCGCCGACTTTGTGCAAGACCTCCACGTAGTATTTTTGGCCGGCGACCAGCGCGAGCCATTTGGATTGCTGGTTCGTCTGGGTGCTCCAGTTCCGGAAGGCGGTGCCGCCATTCACCGGCAGGACGTTCGCGCGGCGCAGTTTGTTGGCCGGTTCGTTGTCGTTGGAAATCCAGACTTCCGCCGAATCACTGCCGGCGATCCAGTAATAATAATTCCCGGTCACCGGCGCGGTCAGATAGCCGCGGATGCGTTCGCCATAATTATTTCCAAAATTCGTCAAGCCTTCCAGCGTGCCGAGCGTGTTCGTCAAGGTCGGCGGCAGGCTCACGGGAATATCGGCGATATTCGTGCCGGAAACCCCAAGCCAGACTTCGCGCACCACCGAGCTGCCGGTATCAATCACTTGCAAGCTGACGGACGCGGAACCGAGCCCGACCGCATTACTGGACGTCACCATGACTTGATACGCGCCCGCGAAGTTCGGCACGCCGCTGATGACGCCGTTGGTGAAGCCAAGACCCGGCGGCAATCCGCTCGCGGTATAGCCCAGCGGCGTGTTGGCGCCCGTCACCGTAAAGCTGAACGGCTGGCCGAGAAACGCCACGGCGGAAAGCGAGCAGGTAATCGTTGAGGGCGCAGGGGAATTGGTGGGATACAAGCGGGACGACGGGATGATTTGCTTCGGCTGGCTCGCGCTATACCAGTTCAAGTGGGCCTGCCCCAGGCCGCCGCTCTGAAGGTACTCCAGCTTGAGGTTGTAACGGACGCCGCCCTGCAGGGTGATCGTGCCGATGGCGTCACTCACGCCTTGCGATTTCCAGTTATCGACGATCAACTGGTCATTCACCCACAGCTTGCAGCCGTCATCCGAATACACGTCGAAATAATACAGCTCGGAGTATTGCGGCTGCACCTGGCCGACCCAGCGCACGGAGTTAAGCCCGTTGCTCAAGCTGGGCGAGGTGCCGTTGGTATAATTGAAATCAACCGTCGGGTCCACGCGGCTCAGAAAAAAGTTGGTGGAGTTGAAATTATTGGCATTCGCGTAAGTCGTGCTGCTGTTGGTGTAATAGTTTCCGGTCAAGCCCGTGCCGGTCGGCGTGAGGGAGGGATAGATCACCACGCTGGCGTTGCTCGCGTAGCTTACCGCGTAATTGGTGCCGGCAAGCAGTTTCATCATCGCGACGACGGACGATTTCAAATTCGTGTTCGCCAGCGGCGTCACGGAAATGTTTTGCGCGCTCACGCCGGCGGGGAACGTCACCGTGCGCGGCAGCAGCGCATGGTCCACGGTTTCGGTCGCAAAGCCCGCGCCCGGCCCGCCGAGCGCGAGATTCACGGTCACGGATTTCAGCGGAAACCCGCCGCGCGTCACGGTCAGCGTGCCCAGGTCGGTCGGGGCTTGGCCGGGATCCGGCTGCGTCGTGGTCGGATCCGTGGCGGCGATGGAGAAAATATTCTGCACGGCAAACTTGTTGGTCGCATAGGCCAGGTCATTCATCAACTGGCCATTGCCATCAAGGTTGCCGTTGCTCTGCGCGTTCAAAGGATCCAGCCCCAGCTTGTATTCTTCCCAGTCATTCACGCCGTCGCCATCCGTATCCACGTCCGACACGGCGGTGCGGAAAAACTTTCCCGTCGAACTGGGCGGGGCGGTCAGCGTCAGCGTGCTGCCGCTGCGCACCACGACGTTGGTTTCCACGACCCAGTTGGTATCGCCCAGCGTCGCGACGCTTTGCAGTTGATATTGCTTCCCCAATTCACAGGGAATGGTGAGGGTGAACAGCGAGGCGGCGAGGGCGGCATTGGCGATTTTCGGCACGGAATTCGCGTCGAACGGATTGGTGCCCGCCAAGGCCTCCTGCAGATTGGAATAGCCATCGCCATCCGCATCGCCGCCGGGCGACAGGCCGCTCGCGCCATAGAGCTGTTCCCAGACGTCGCTCAGGGCGTTGGTGTTCTGGTCAATCATCTGGGCCGGGGCCAGGCGGGGCGCCGCCAGCAGGCAAAGGAGCAGCGCCGTGCGTGAAATCAGGGCAGCCGAGGTGTCTAGAAAACTACACTGGAAAGCAGGCTTCCAGCAATGGCGCAAGGCTTGACGGACTTTCATGAACAGCTTTTTAGGATTGGCTTCACCGTGCCTCTGGCATCAGCGATTGTCAAGTATCGCAAAGCCTTTTTTATGCCAGAAATTAGCGCAAGTTCCACTCGTTCAAAAGTCCCTTGGGAATCTCGGAGAGAAAACGCGACGGTGACTGATACGTATCCATGCCGGAACTGCCAAAGCCGGCGCGCAGGTTGGGATAACACAGGTATAGTTCATTCTTTGCCCGCGTGATGGAAACATAGAACAACCGCCGCTCCTCTTCCTCGCCGTCGTTGCTCTCGCTGGAGCGGGCGGAAGGGAATAATCCGTCACAGAGCATGATGACGAACACGACCTCGAATTCGAGGCCCTTCGCCTGATGGATGGTCGAAAGCTTGATCTTCTCCGTGTCGTCCTGCGGATCCTCCTCGGCCTCGACGTTGGTGAGCAGCGCGAGCTGGGTGAGGAAATCCTCCACCGCGCCGAACTGGAACGCAAACTCCGCGAGCTGCTGGATCTCATCCAGCCGCCGCTCGTAGTTGTCGTAGGTCTCTTTGAGATAATCATCGTAGCCCGCGTCCATCACGAGGCGGAGCATCTTCGCGGCATTGCGGCGGGTGGATTCCGCCTCAAGCTGCGAAATGGTGGCGACGAATTGCGACCACGGAATCGCCGCCTTTTTAGGAACTGATTTGGAAATCCGTTGAAGCGAGGCGGCGAGGGGATGGGGTTTGGCGTCGGGCGTCCGGGGTAGGGCTTCAGGCGTTGCGCGTGATTCGTTTCCCGGAACCAAAACCCCGGAACCAAGACCCTGGGAAAAACTTTGAAAAAGTTTTTCCGCGCCCTTGCCGCCGATGCCGGGAATCAACTGCACCAGCCGCTTGAAGGAAACCTCGTCCTTCGGGTTCGCCACGAACTTGAGATACGCCGTCGCATCCTTGATGTGCGCCTGCTCGAAGAAGCGCAAGCCGCTGGTGATCGAAAAAGGAATCTGCCGCCGCGTCAGCTCCAATTGCAGCTCCAGCGCGTGAAAGTGCGAGCGATACAGCACGCAGAGGTTATTCAAGCTCACGCCTTCCTCGCGCAATTCCAGCGCCCGCTGCGCAATGAACATCGCCTGCTGACCAGCATCGTGGCATTGGACGAGCGCGGGTTTGAGGCCCGACTTGCGCGCGGGCGTGAGCGCCTTGGCGAACTGGTTCACGTTCGCGGCTATCGCAGCGTTGGCGACGTTGAGGATCTCCGGCGTGCTGCGGTAGTTCGTCTCGATCTTGAACACCTTCGCGCCGGGATAGCGTTTGGGAAAATCGAGGATGTTGGCGAAGTTCGCGCCGCGCCACGCGTAGATGCTTTGCGCATCGTCCCCGACGACCGTGACGTTGTGATGCCGCGCGGCGAGGAGGTCGATCAGGTCGCCCTGCAACTTGTTCGTGTCCTGATACTCGTCCACGAGGATGAACTGGAAGCGCCGCTGATAATGCTCGCGGATGTCCGCGTGCTCCTGCAGCAGCTTCAGCCAGAGCGCGAGCAGGTCGTCGAAATCCATGCCGTTGGTCGCGCGCTTGCGGGCGTGGTAGCGCTTCTGCTGGTCCGCGATCTCGCTGGCGAACTGGGAGAAATAGCTGAACTGGCCATCCACCAGCTCCGCGACCGTCTTGTGCGTATTGGCCGCGAGCGAAAAGATTTCGTTCAGCACATCCGGCTTGGGAAAGTGCTTGTCCTTCTTATCAATCTTCGCATCCGCCAGGCAGGCCTTGATCAAATCCTTCGCGTCGTCGCGGTCGAGGATGGTGAAATCCTTCTGGTAGCCGAGCGCGTCGGCGTGCAGCCGCAAGATGCGCGCGCCGATGCTGTGGAACGTGCCGCCCCAGAGCGCGCGCAGTTCGTGGCCCAGCAAATCCGACACGCGCCGCATCATTTCGGCCGCCGCCTTGTTCGTGAACGTGAGCAGCAGGATGCGGTCGGCCGGAATGCCCTGCTCCAAAAGATAGGCGACGCGATAGGTCAGCGTGCGGGTCTTGCCGGAGCCGGCCCCGGCGATGACGAGCGCCGGCCCCGGCGGCGCGGTGACGGCGGCGAGCTGCTGCTCATTCAGTTCGCGCGGATAGTCGATGTTCAGCCGGATCTCCGGCGTGAACGGGCGAAGGACATATTCGTGCGACATGGACGCAAATTAAAACCGGCGGCGAGTGGAAAGGCAAGCAGCGGCGGCTGCCGGCGGGACGGCGGGACGGCGGGCAGCGTCCCCCGGATGGGCGACCGTTGCGCCCCGCGCCGCCGCTACGATTTTAAGATTCACGAATCACAATCCCACCGTCCCTGCGCCACTGCGCCAAAGGGCCGCGCGGTGGGACAGGTTTGGACAAAACGGAGATGAAACCGGATGAATCCGGCACGCTCCCGGTTAAAGACTGATCAAAGACCGATCAAAGAGGAAGGGCGGAGGAGAAGCGGACCGGGCCGGAAAGCGACAAGACAGGCTGCGGCAACGGGAATAAAGCAACCCGGGTGGGAAAAAATGGCGCAGCAAATTTATGATTTACGAATGACGATTTACGATTGGGGGAGGGAACAGCGAAGGTCAACGGTTGGGGTTGTAGCCTGTCCTCATATTACCCTACAAGCTCATATCAGTGACCAACATATTGAGAACCAATGCCGCTCTCATAAAAACCATCGCTGTAATAGCTGGTCGGACAAAATCTGGAAATAATAGTCTTGGCGTCAAAATCTGAATCCCCAGAAAAATACCGACGCGCAATCGTCCGCCGCAAACCATCATAACTGCACGCCACTCTCAGTGGCCGATAATGATCATCGAAATCCTTCTGTGTGCAATATGCAGCATGAGCGTAAGCTATAAATGCCGAGGACAGTCGCCCACGCTGAACAGCCTGCGTGACATTCTCAACTGAATAAAATGATCGCTTGTCAAACCGACGGACCAATTCCCGACTCAACCCGAGCATATAGCTTCGGATGGCAAAGTATCGTTTTATATATCGAATCATACAGTGCGCTCTTTGTGGCCTAAAAGATAACGGCCGCCGGCTTGTGTAGCCTATCCTTTTTTGTAAAACGACTCTGTCTCAGCCACAAAAGACCAAAAATCAATGCTAACGAAATAAGCAGACCGACGAAACCAACTATCAGCATGTAACCAATGCCGTCAGTGGGGTCTTGTGCGACTGGAAATAGCAAAACACTAGACGCAAAAATGGTCAGTGAACTGCAAAACATCGTGCTTGCTCCGAGAAAACTACCAGCCCAAGCCAGCCGGCTCTTGAAGAATAGTCCGATGGCACCAGTGAGCCAACACGGTGCAACAACAGCGTAAAGCAAACTCTCCGCTTTAAAACCGTCGTGAACTACATTGGCCACAGCGAAAAATGCCATCATTACTGCCACGACAAGGTTGAAAAACCTAGTGAACATAGGAGTATCAGATAATAGCCGTCGACCTGTGTAGCCAATCCTTTTTCATGAAACGACACTAGGCGCGCCGAAAAATGATGTCCAGCCTAAAGCCGGCTCGTTTATGGCCCGGCAAACGGTCCGGTTTCAACCGACCTCAGCTATTCCCAAATATTGACGCGGATATGTTTCCTGCACAAGCTAGGTCGAACGACATCGGGTTGGCTTGGCCATCCCGGACTTGATGATTCCGATAACGAACTGCGGTTGTCATTGCGGTCAGCCCTAGCGGCGTAAGCTCACATCAATTAAAACAGAAACCGGCAGGCACGTGAACCGACACATATTCATGGTCATTTTGGCGGGCGGGCTGGCGTTGACCCATCTCAGCCTCGCTTCGCCGGAGCCACTCTTGGAGCGCAGCGCCGGACCGCCGGGCGGCAACGCGGCAGTGACGGCGCCCTTGCCGTCGGCCAATCAGGTGATTCAGCGGATGATGGATCGTTCGGCCGCCACGGCGGCCGCGACGAACGCCCCGGCCTGGGCGTATGACAAGCGGACGCTGCTGGAAACGCTCGACGGCGACGCCAAGGTGGAGGAGCGGACGGAGAAGCTGTATCGGGTGCGGATCATCCAGGGCGTGCCCTTTTCCCGGCTGGTCAAGGTGGCCGGCCACGATTTGAGCGCCGCGGAGATCAAGAAAGAGAACGAGCGCGAGGCCGCGTTTCAGAAACAACTCAGCGGGCGCGACCCGAAGAAGGTGGTGAAACAGCGGGAGGCGTTCGTGACCAAAGACATGGTGGAGCGTTTTCATTATCAGGTGCTGCGCCACGAAACCGTGAAAGGGCGGCAAACCGTCGTGGTGCGCTTCGAGCCCAAGCCCGGCAAGGACGGCGGCAGCCTCCAGGACCGGCTGTTCAACCGGCTGGCGGGGCTGTTATGGGTGGACGAGGCGACGGGGGATGTGGCGCGGTTGCAAGTGCAGCTGACCAAGGAACTCTCGCTCGGGGTGCTGGGAGTGCTGGGGGCCTTCAAAGACCTCCGGATGAGCCTCGAATCCACACCGATGACCGACGGCACCTGGCTGCCGGATAAAACAACGATGTCGGTCTCGGCCCGGATGTTCCTGTCCACGGTGCGGTTTCAAATGGAGGAAACCTCGTCCCACTTCACGCTGGAATCGTCACGCGAACCCATCCTGCCCTGACACCAGACCGGCGGCGCGGTGCTGGCGGCAAGTTCACGCGCGGGAAATTCCAGCGGAGATTCACCCGGTTACAGCCCTGACTATGGCCGAACCGTGGAATCACCGGCTTACCATCTCATTAGCCTGTTTTAATTGGCTGGCTTCACATCCCAAAACCAAAAAACGGCGACTGGTTTCCCAGTCGCCGTTTTGAATTGTGGCTGGAGAATTAAATCCCCTTGGCGGTGATGTATTTCACGAGGTCGATCACGCGGTTGCTGTAACCCCATTCGTTGTCATACCAGCTGACGATCTTGAAGAAGCGTTTTTCGCCCTTCAGATTGTTCTGCAAGGTGGCCAGGCTGTCGTAGATGGAGCTGCGGTTGTCGTGGATGAAGTCGGTGGAGACGAGCTCTTCATTGGTCACCCCGAGGATGCCCTTGAGATAGGTCTCGCTGGCCTTCTTCAACGCGGCATCAATCTCTTCGATGCTCGTGTCTTTCACGGTGCGGATGGTGAGATCCACAACCGACACGTCGGCGGTCGGGATGCGGAAGGCCATGCCGGTGAGTTTGCCCTTGGTGGCGGGCAGGACTTCGCCGACGGCTTTCGCGGCGCCGGTGGTGGAGGGGATGATGTTGATGGAGGCCGCGCGGCCGCCGCGCCAGTCCTTCTTGGACGGGCCGTCCACGGTCTTCTGCGTGGCGGTCATGGCGTGAATGGTGGTCATCAAACCGGTTTCGATGCCGAAACCGTCCTTGAGCAGCACGTGGACGAGCGGCGCGAGGCAGTTCGTGGTGCAGGAGGCGTTGGAGACGATGTTGTGCTTGGCGGCATCGTATTCGCCTTCGTTGACGCCCATGACGATGGTTTTGGCTTCACCTTTGCCGGGGGCGGAGATGATGACTTTCTTGGCGCCGGCGGTGAGATGCGCCTTGGCTTTCTCGCTGTCGGTGAAGAGGCCGGTGGATTCGATGACGATGTCCACGCCGAGCGCCTTCCAGGGGAGGGTGGCGAGGTCTTTGACGGCGCCGACGCACTTCACTTTGTGGCCGTTGACGACGATGATGTCGGGCTCTTCGAGGGCGGGATTGCTCTTCTCGGTGGAGACGGTGTGTTTGAACTTGCCGTGCACAGAATCATACTTCATCTGGTAGGCGAAGTAATCGGCATCGGTGGACACGTCCACGACGGCGACAACATCAATTGATTTGCCCAGCAAGCCCTGGTCACAGAGCGCCTGGAAGACCATCCGGCCGATGCGGCCGAATCCGTTGATTGCTACTTTTACTGCCATAAATTGCGGTGTTTGATTTATTTAAAG
>CAIXPZ010000302.1 GCA_903921455.1 uncultured Verrucomicrobia subdivision 3 bacterium
CCGACTGCGGAACCCGCGCCGACCACCACGTTGTAGGTTGTGCCGGGAACCACGGTTACGGTGTTTTCGGAGTAAGCGCCGCCGCCGGCGCCGCCGCCCACCCCGGAGGAGGTTCGTGATCGCAGCCACCGGCGGCACCTTCGGCGCGACCAATTATTCCATCGTTTACAGCAACGGCACGCTGACTGTGGTGCCGGCTGGCACTGCCATCACGGTGACCTCCCCGCTCAATCCCGCCGGCTACAAGACTTCCTTGAGCTTTACCGCCACCAACCTGCCGACTGACGCCACCGGCTTTGTGCTGTTCCTCACGAACGGCACCGCTTTCAGCTCCAACTCCCTGGCCGGCGGCTATGCCACCAGCCTCGCCATCACCAACCTGCCCCGCGGCACCAACCTCATCACCGCGCAATATCCCGGCGACACCAATTACCTCGGCTCCACCAACAACCTGGCCCTTGGCCAGATCGTCACCAACCATCCACCCGTGGCCGGCAATGTCACCCTGACCCGCAGCCTGTCCTCCACGAAATTCTCCGTCAGCAACCTCGGGACCAACGTGTCCGATGTGGACGGCGACGTCGTCACCTTCAGCATCAGCAGCCCCAGCACCAGCACCAACGGCATCGTGGTAACGAACAACGCCTCCCTGATGTTCTATTTCAACACCAACACCGTGAACGACCAGTTCAGCTACACCGTGCGCGACAGCTTTGGCGGCACCAACTCCGGCCTCATCACCATGAACTTCCTCCCGTTCAAGACCGGCCAGACCGGCACCCTTGCCGTCACCACCAACTCGGTCTACCTGGCCTACAATGCCATTCCCAACTTCCGCTACGCCATCGAGCGCTCCACCAACCTGACGACCTGGACCGCCATCTCCACCAACACCGCCAACAGCACCAACGGCACCTTCCAATACACCGACACCTTCAGCGACCTGGGCACCAACATCCCGGCCTCGGCCTACTACCGCCTGCATTGGAATCCCTGACCGTCGCCAATAAAGATCAAACCGCCACCGCCCGCAGTTCACCCTGCGGGCGGTCTGGTTTTCCGTCCGTGCGGGCGAAAATCCATCCGCGCGGCCATTTTCCGGCCTGCGACGGTGAATTTCCGGTTGCGACGGGTATTTGCCGATCTGCGACGGTCATCCGGCCAGTTGCGACGCCCTTTCGGCGACTTGCGACGGCCAATGAATTGTTTCATTGCCTCGCCACAGCGGGGAAAAGCGGCGGAGGGCCGCCGCACTCCCAGACGCTGGCGCGCGGAACCGAACGCCCGGCGAACGCGCAGCGTCTGGGAGTGCGCCAGTCCCCTGGCGCTTTGGGTGCGGCCCGAATGAGGTAGGGCGGGCAGTCCTCTGCCCGCCGCTCGTCTGCCAACCAACGCATTCAGGTTCACCACGACGGCGCGCACGGAGTGACGCGCCCTACCGCCGCGCGCCGGCCGTGCGCCGGGACGGGCTGCGGCCGGGGTGGTTTTTTCTTGATAAAATTTTTCGCGGGCGCAAAGTCAAATTTGTGAAACGAAAAACTGGATGCTCAAATGAATAACAAACTAAAGGCGATACTGATTGGTGGCCCAAATGATGGACAAACGCGGGAGCTTGATGAGGCAAAACCAGAAATCGAAATTGCCTATAGAAAGCAGGAACATCCTCTAAAGCTAACAATGAAGTTAACAGGCGTGGTGAAATACAAGCTCAAGTCAAATGGGACACCACTGCAATATGAATTTGTAGGCTAAATTTATGGCACTACCAATTTAATCATTGTGAATAATCAATTCAAAATCTGGCCGATTCTTCGGGATGTCATCATCGTGACTGTGTTGTCTTGCTTGGGCGGTTTTATTGTTGGCTATGCATCAACCAGTGGACACAACACGCCGCTTTATATTTACAGTTTAGCCATCTCAAACAGTTTATTTCTCACCATCGGCTTTACCATCAGCGGTTGTCTGGCCACTGAAAACCGCTGGCGTCACTTGGCTTTTGTTGCGGCGATTATTTGGGCGGAAAGTATTTTCAGCGTAGTCTTTTTTGGAGTAACAATTATCCAGTGGGCAGCGTTGGCTATCGCTATTGCGATTTTCGCGCTAATCGGTGGAGGCATTTCATTGCTATTCAAACGGAATTCTATGGTGGAAACAGCCACCAATTGTGGTGATGAGAAATTTTACGAGGAGGTTGCGCGTGAGTTGCAGGAAAAACCAATGGTTCCCGGACTCTGGACAAAGGCTTTTGCCGAAATGGGCGGTGACGATGCCAAAGCGCGTGCGCTATACATAAAATTTCGTGTTGCACAACTGGTAGAAGCTGGTCGGCACGAACTAGAAAAAGATCAGAATGCAACGAAGCAGCAAGAAAAACCAAAACGCATCCAAAACACCAAAGAGCTATTACTAGCGGCATTTGTCTTTGTTGTAGCGATAATTCTGGTCGTAGTTTACGGCGAAATGACGAGCAATAAAAACGTAAAACCCAACGCCAGCGCTGTAGCACCAACAGAACAACCCACTCCTGTTCAAACACCAGCAGCAAGCAAGTTCGATAGGCAAAAAGAATTAGCTGAAAAAGGTGATGCCAATGCTCAATCCGATCTGGGTTCCTACTATAGCTTGGGCCTAGGCGTGACAAAAGATTACGCAGAAGCATTAAAGTGGTATCGCATGGCAGCAGATCAGGGAAATGCTGGTGCAGAAGATATGCTTGGCACTTATTACGCGAATGGTTTTGGCGTGGAAAAAAATGAAGCAGAGGCAGTCAAGTGGTATAGGAAAGCAGCCGAGCAAGGTAGTGTTAATGCTGCAAACAAGTTAGGCGACTGTTATGCCTATGGCTGGGGGGTGCAGACGAATTTTGTCGAGGCTTTCAAATGGTATAGCCTTGCTGCTCAATATTATGGCGAAAAGGCGAGACAAAACCGGAACAAATAGTCAAAACTTGCGGCAGCTTTTGTTACTCAAAATTTGAATTGCAACACCGCCTCGCGCAACATCTGCAAACTGTCGGATCCTCGGCATTCTGGTCCACCCTAATCAAATAGCAGTTATTTTTGCGATTTGGTATTGGGTCACAGCTTCAACGCAACGACTGCATATCGTCGAATGATCAGCATTCTGGCCAATGTCTGTTTCCCAATGCCAGCAGCGTTCACATTTTTGACCGTCGGCGCGCATAATTGAAATGTTAAATGCATCCATGATTATCGCAGGTGTTTCGCCTGGATTAGATACTCGTCCGGGCGAAGTCTCGATTTCGATTTGAGATACATTCAACAACTCTCGAAAGTCTTCAGGACTCTTCTGCGCGGCTATTGTGTATTCTGTATTTTCAGGAGCTAACCAAATGACTTTCGCATCAAGAGCTTTGCCAATTTCTTTTTTTTGACGAGCAATCTCCAGTTTTTCTTGAACTATTTTTCGCCAACCAAACCAAGCATCCCAAATTGCTTTTTCTCCTTCTGGCAAAATGAAATTACTCGGCTGGAACACGCTTTCATGCACTGAGCCGGTCGGTTTGCCGGGAATCAATTCCCACGCTTCGTCAGCCGTGAAGGCCAGGATGGGCGCGAGCATCTGGCATAGGCCGGTCACGAGGCGGTGCAGCGCGGTCTGCGTGGAGCGGCGGCGCGGGGAATTCGCGGCGTCGGTGTAGAGCCGGTCTTTGATGACGTCGTGGTAGACTGACGAGAGTTCCACGGCGATGAACTGGCTGAGCTTTTGATAGACAACGTGGAATTCGTATTGGTCGTAGGCGGCGAGCACTTCGGCCTCGAGCTTCGCGAATTCGCCGAGAATCCAGCGGTCAAGGCCGGTGAGCTGGTCGTCGGCCACGGTGTGCGTGGCGGGAGCGAAGTCGTAGAGGTTGGAGAGCTGGTAGCGCAGGGCATTGCGGATGCCGCGATAGGTCTCGCCGACTTTGTTGATGCGCTCCTCGCTCACGACGATGTCGCTGCGGTAATCCTGCGACGCGACCCAGAGGCGCACGACGTCCGCGCCGTATTTCTTGACGTAGGCTTCGGCGGTCTGCGGTTTTTCGTAAGCGCCCTGCTTGCTCTTGGAAATTTTTTCACGGTCGGCGTCCACCATGAAACCGTGGGTCAGCACGGTCTTGAACGGGGCGGCGCCATTGCCCGCGAGCGAGAGCAGCAGCGAGGATTGAAACCAGCCGCGATGCTGGTCGGAGCCTTCGAGATAGACGTCGGCCTGCCAACCCATTTCCGATTTCCGATTTCCGATTTCCGATTTAAGCAATTCCTTGCGCCGCATCAGGACGGCACGCGAGGAACTGCCGGAATCAATCCACCCGTCGAGCGTGTCATTAGACTTGGCCACGGCTTCAGAGCCGGACCAATTCGCCGGCTTCACGAGCGACCAGAGTTCGCCGGCGGATTTCTCGAACCAGATATTTGAACCGTGCTGCTCGATAAGATCGGCGGCGTTGCGGACGATTTGCGCGTCAAGCATCGGCTCGCCTTGCGCATCGTAAAACGCGGGAATGGGCACACCCCAGGTGCGCTGACGGCTGATGCACCAGTCGGGCCGCGATTGCACGGCGCCCTTGATACGGTTGACGCCCCAGTCGGGGATCCACTGCACGCGATCAATCTCGGCGACGGCCTGCTCGCGAAACTTGTCGTGGTCAATCTTGATGAACCACTGATCCATCGCGCGGAAGATGACGGGCGTCTTGCTGCGCCAGCAGTGCGGGTAGCTGTGGTGATAATTCTCCTGATGCAGCAGCGCGTGGCGGACGCGAAGTTCATGCAACACGGCCTCGTTGGCGTCGCTCTTGCCGTGTTTTTCGAGGATGGATTTGCCGAGCATCCCGGCGGGCATCTGTTGCCCGGCCGGCAATTCGCCGGAATGCGCGAGCGCGCCGTCGTCGTTGACGGGCGAATAGATCGGCAGGCCGTTCGCGCGGCCGAGATTGTAGTCGTCCAAACCGTGACCGGGCGCGATATGAACGAAGCCCGTGCCGGTGTCGGCGGTGACAAAGTCGGCGGCGAACGCCTTACCGGTGCGATGACAGAACGGGTGCTGGTATTGGAGGGTGGCGAGCTGTTCGGTTGGGAACGGCGTTTCGGGGTAATTCGCCCAGCCGCATTTCGCGGCGACAGCGGGGAGCAGGCCCCGGAAGACGATGTAGTTCTCGTCGCCAACTTTGGCGCTAACGTATTGAAAATCCTTATTATAGGCCACGGCGAGGTTCGCGGGCAGCGTCCACGGCGTGGTGGTCCAGATGACGATGAACGTCTTGGCCTGGCCGACGACGGGGAACTTAACGAACACACTCTGGCTGACATGATCGGCGTATTCCACCTCAGCCTCGGCGAGTGCAGTTCGGCAGGGAATGCTCCAATACACCGGTTTTTTGCCGCGATAGACAAAACCCTTGGCGACGATGTCCGCGAACAGGCGCAGTTCGTCCGCCTCGTATGCCTTGTTCAGCGTAAGATACGGATTTTCCCAGTCACCCAGGACGCCCAGGCGCTTAAACTGCGTGCGCTGGAGATCAATATATTTGCGGGCGTAAACCTCGCAGGCTTTGCGGATGGTGGCGGCATCGGCGCTGGTATCGCCCGCTTTGCGCATGTCTTGGGAGACTTTGAACTCGATGGGCAGCCCGTGGCAATCCCAGCCGGGGATGTAGGGGGCGCTTTTACCGCGGAGGGTCTGATACTTGATGATGATGTCCTTGAGAATCTTGTTCAGCGCGGTGCCGACGTGGACATCGCCATTGGCAAAGGGCGGTCCGTCGTGCAGAACGAACTTCCCGGAGGTAGCGCGGGCGGCCTGAATCTTCGCATAAAGATTGGCGGCCTCCCACTTTTTGAGGCGTTCAGGTTCGCGCGTGACGAGGTCGGCCTTCATGGCGAAGTCCGTGCGCGGCAGATTCAAGGTATCTTTGTATTCCATGGCAAAAATGAAGGGAAACGGTAGCAGCGGGGAAAATGACTGTCAACGAACGCGGCGGAGAGAAATGACCATCCGGAAAAGAAAAAACCGGACCAGTCAGCCAGAGGATGGCCGAAAGGTCCGGGGAATTCAGAATGAGCACAACGTAAGATTACGGAGAACTCGCGCTCCAGCTGCACTCAAGCCGGAGCCGAAATTGTAAAATTCAAAGAACCAGTTGCCGGTCGACTGACTATCCTGCCCCCTGCAACTGCGACCAGTTAATCATGGATTCTTATCACAGTCAACATGAAAACAAAAGTATAAGCATATCTATTCGATATAGGGGTTGCCATTAGCCGGCGGGCTCGAGCCGGGAATAGCCACCAACCGGCTGGCTGGCCCACGCAAAAAGGGCACGCAATAAACCGCACCACCCGACCCTGAAAACGCCGACGGGAAGCACGGCCCACGCCAAAGAAAGCAGCGATTTTATTGATTTTTTGCCCCTGTGAATAACTCGTGAATAAAAGTTAATATGTTGTCCTCGAATGTTCCGGCGCAATGCCCTAAAAACTCACCGCGACTTTGAATCAGATATGCGGTCAGGGTGTTAGCGGCGCAGGCGGCAACGATGCCGGGTCATTATTTTTGACAAGCAACTAATTACCAGATGTTTGCAGATCGGATTTAAAACGCGCCGACTTTGGCCGGCGCAAACAGTTTATGTTTTCGCTTGAATAACAATTTGCTACGCGGTTGACTGATGCGCGGTTTGACGAAGAAAACCGGCCGGTCAGCGGAGTGAATAAAACACAAAAATTTGGGTATTTGCGGAAAAACATGCAGATTTCGGCAGAAAAAATTTGGCACTCGGCGCAGGAGCATTTACGCGCCAAGTTGAGTCAGGACACGTTCAGCATGTGGTTCGCGCCCCTGCGGGCAAGCGCCTTGGACGGGAGCCATATCACCATTGAAGCGCCGAATGAATTTTGCGAGGTCTGGCTCAAGGACAATTACCTCAGCCTGATGCAAGACGCGGTGGCCGCCGCCGCCGGTTGCAAGCTGCTGGTGAAGTTCAAGGCCATCGCCCCCCAGCATCCCGCCGCCGCGATCACCGCCCCGCGCATGGCCGCGGAGGCACCGAAGCTGAAATCCGCCCCGGCAACGATTGAGCGCGCCCACACCAACGGCGATTTGCATTTCAATCCGAAAAACACGTTTGAGTCCTTCGTGGTCGGCAACAATAACAATTTCGCCTACGCCGTGGCCAAAGCGGTCGCAGAAACGCCCGGCAAAGTTTATAATCCGCTGTTTCTTTATGGCGGCGTCGGCCTGGGCAAGACCCATCTGCTGCAGGCAATCGGGCAGCACGTGGCCGGCAACCGGAAGGGCGCCCGCGTGGCGTATGTGTCGTCGGAAAAATTCACCAACGAATACATCGAAGCGATCCAGAACAACAAGCTCGTGGCATTTCGCAAAAAATACCGCCAGAGCGAGGTTCTGCTGATTGATGACATCCAGTTTCTGGCCGGCAAGGAACGCATCCAGGAAGAATTTTTCCATACCTTCAATGCCCTGCACGAAGCCCACAAACAAATCGTTTTGACCTGCGACCGGCCGGCCAGCGAAATTCAGGGACTGGAGCAGCGGCTGGTTTCACGGTTTGAATGGGGCCAAACCGCCGACGTGCAGGCACCCGATGTCGAGACCCGCCTGGCCATCCTCCGCAAAAAGGCGCAGTCCATGAACGTGACGCTGCCGGAGGACGTCATCAACTTCATTGCCACCCGCATCCGCACCAACATCCGCCGGCTCGAAGGCGCGCTGATCCGCGTGTCGGCGCTGGCGTCATTGACGGGCAAGAAACTGACCGTTGAAGTCGTCGAGAATCTGCTCCGCGAAATGCTGCACGAAGAGGGCCGGCAGACCATCAGCATTGAAGTCATCCAGAAAAAAGTCGCCGAGCATTATGACATCCGGCTGGCGGACATGACCAGCAAGCGGCGCCCGGAAAACATCGCCTTCCCGCGCCAGATTGCGATGTATCTTTCGCGGCTGATGACCGAAAATTCATTGAGCACGATCGGTGAAGCCTTCGGCGGACGCGATCATGGCACCGTGCTGCACGCCTGCCGACTCGTCAAAGACCGCATGGAAGTGGACGCCAATACCCGCCAGATAGTCAGTTATCTTGAAAAACAGCTGACCCGGTAATATTGGTTTTCAGCAGGGATTGCGCTTGCCGAGGCTAAGATTTTAAAATCGATCCGATGCCCGCCATTGAAGTCAGCCATTTAGCCAAGGCCTTCCGCAGCTACAAAAAGCAGCCGGGGTTTTCCGGCGCGGTCAAAGGACTTTTCCATCGCCAATACGAGGAGACGCTGGCCGTCAATGATGTCAGCTTCAAGATTGAGCCCGGCGAACTCGTCGGGTTTCTCGGCCCGAACGGCGCGGGCAAAACCACCACGCTCAAAATGCTCGCCGGCCTGCTTTATCCCACCGGCGGTTCCGCGACGGTGCTCGGCCATACGCCCTGGGAGCGGCACGATGATTATCGCCGCCAGTTCGCGCTGGTGCTGGGCCAGAAAAACCAGCTGTGGTGGGATCTGCCCGCGCGCGAATCGTTGGAATTAAACGCCAAGATTTACGGCATCCCCGACACCCGCTTCAAAAAAACCGTCGGCGAGCTGACGGAACTGCTCGGGGTGAAAGAGAAATTAAATGTCAATGTCCGCGAACTTTCCCTCGGCGAGCGGATGAAAATGGAGCTGATCGCGTCGCTGCTCCACCAGCCGAAAGTGCTACTCCTGGACGAACCCACCATCGGCCTGGACGTCGTCTCACAAAAAACTGTCCGGGAATTCATCCGCCGGCACAACGCCGAACAAAAGACCACCATCATTCTAACCAGCCACTACATGGCTGACATCCAGGAACTGTGCGAACGCGTCATCATCATTGACCACGGCAAAATATTCTTTGACGGCAAATTAAGCGCCATTGTGGACCGCTTCGCCGATTTCAAGCTGGTCACCATTCAATGCGCCAGCGCCGACACGCAACCGGCGGAAAAACTGGCCAGCTACGGCGAAGTCATGGAGACAAGCCCCACCACCATAAAACTCAAGGTGAAACGCGACCGCGTGATCACGGTCTGCAAGACGCTGCTGGAAGAGTTGCCCATAAGCGACATCGATATTCAGGAAGTGCCAATCGAGGAGGTCATCCGGCAGATTTTTTCGCGCTGAACCACATTGGTTCCGGCGGTATCCGCGGCCGGGCGAATGATTCCCAAAAACAAAACAACCCGAAGGGTAACCTTCGGGTTATTTGAAAGACTGGCGGCTACCTACTCTCGCGGAAGCTATACAACCACTACCATCGGCCATGCAGTGTTTGACGGCCGTGTTCGGAATGGGAACGGGTCGGACCACTGCGGTAATGCCACCAAATTATTGCGCACGCTTTTTGACGTGCAAAATTTTTATTAAAAGAACGCGTCGGAGGGTTCCGGCGATTCTCTGAAAACTACACACAGGAGTCTATTGGCTTACAATTCGCGAGTTGAAATTGTCTTTCCAAATAAATGGAAAAAGCAATCAAGCCGCACGACCGATTAGTGCTGGTCAGCTGAACGCCTCGC
>CAIXPZ010000303.1 GCA_903921455.1 uncultured Verrucomicrobia subdivision 3 bacterium
CCACGACGCCGTGTTGGTGATGAAATAAAACAGCAGCGCGCCCAGCAGCCCGCCGCCGAGCAGCCCGACCAGCGACGCCTGCGGCTTGAACCGGCGTCCGAGCAGAATCAGCACCGCGTAGGCTGCGTAGTTGAAGGCGAGGTTGGCCAGATTGCGCGCGCTCCAGACATTCTCATCCACGCCCGCGTATTGATAGAACAGGTTCAGCCCGATGTCCGTCGCCAGCATCACGCCCAGCGGCAGCCACCACGCCCGCGCGCCGCGAAAATACACGCCCGCGCAGAACGCGAACGCATACGCCACGCTGAAGTTCAGCGGCAGCAGGCCGGGAATCCGCGACAGCGCGAAGACCGCGATGAATATGGCCGGCAGCAGAAAGTTGCGATTCACGCCGACAGTTTAGCGCGGCCGGCGGCAGTTTCAAATCAGGAAATGGTTGAATCGTTAAATGGTTAAATCGGAAGCCGACATATTTCCACCCAGCAACAATTCAACGATCCAACCATTTAACCATTCACCCTTCACTCCCCGCCACCAGCACCACGAACTCCCCCTTCAAGCTGCGCTTCGCCGCGACCTCCAGCAAGGCCGCCGGTTTGCCCCGCAGAAACTCCTCGAACTTCTTCGACAGCTCGCGCGCCAGCACCACGTCGCGGTCGGGATAGACCGCGTTCAGTTCGCCGAGCAGTTTCTCGATGCGATACGGCGATTCGTAGAACACCAGCGTGCCGGGCACCGTCTGCAACGCCTCCAGTTTGTTGCGCCGCTGACCGGACTTGTGCGGCAGGAAGCCGACGAAATGAAATTCCTCCGTCGGCAAGCCGCTCGCCGTGAGGCCGGCGATGAGCGCGCACGCGCCGGCCACCGCCTCCACGCGGAAACCAGCGGCGATGGCGGCTTTCACCACGCGCTCGCCGGGATCGCTGATGCCGGGGCTGCCGGCGTCCGTGACCAGCGCCACCTTTTCGCCGCGCCGGAGCCGTTCGATAATCTCCTCGCTGCGCCGTGCTTCGTTGAACTGGAAGTAGCTCAACAGCGGCTTGCTGATGGCGAAATGTTTGAGCAGTTGCCCGCTGTGCCGCGTGTCCTCGGCGGCGACCACGTCGCACTCGCGCAACACGCGGAGGGCGCGGAGCGTGATGTCCTCCAAGTTGCCAATCGGCGTGGCCACGAGGTAAAGCGTGCTGGCAGTGAGCGGCGGCAGGGCGGCGTCCATGCGGAGAATTAAACAGAATTGCGCGCTGAAAGAAAATGGATTCGCTCGTTCCTGTCACCGGCCATCGAAGGCAGAAGGAAGAATGTTGAATGCAGAAGTGAAAAAACCGAAGCCCATCCGGTTTCTGCAATCTGCATTCTACCTTCTGCCTTCTGCCATTTCCCCCAGTGGCCGTCCGCAAGGACGGGTAGGGACGCCGCGCTGCGGCGTCCCCGCCCGTCAGCGTAGCGAGGGCGGAACGAACGTGGTAAGTCACGCGTCCTGATATAATCCGGTTCCGTCGCCTGACGCTGCGCTCGGCGACGGGGACGGCGCAGCGCGCCATCCCTACCCAAAACCCCTGCCCTGACCCGCCCATCGTCGCCGGGACGCCGGCGGCAGCTTGCCCTGCCCGCCCCGCCTTCCCCGACCGGTCCCACGCACCGTGCCGCCGCCGTCCCACTGTCCAAAAGTTGTTAATTGCACCGTGCAATTCACCGGCAAGGGTCGTCGGGACGTGAAATGCACCGTGCAATTCACCGCCCGGCATAGGGGGAACGCCAATTGCACGCTGCAAATGAGACATCGGAGGCCTCCGGTCGTCAATTGCACCGTGCAATTCACAATCCGAGACCTCCGACGACCAATTGCACCGTGCATTTCATCGCCGGAGACCTCCGACGACCAATTGCACCGTGCATTTCATCGCCGGAGACCTCCGGCGGGCAATTGCACGGTGCAGGGCACGACCCGGACACCCAAACCGGCCAATAAAACACATTTATTGGTAGCCAGTTATGCCGGATTCCTCCCGTTTTTTGGTCATTTTGCCGCCAACCCGGCCGGACTGGGCGGTTGCACCAGCCGCGCGGCGTTACCCAGTCATGGGGATGGTAATTGAGAGCTTTTCATGGGTCGCGCGAAGGCCGCGAAGATGGCCGAAGGGAAACGACTCTGGCCTTCGCCACCTTCGCCGCCTGCGCGCGACATATATTACTGCCATTTCCCCGCTTTGCTTTCCGCCGGGTTCAGTTCATTTTATCCCCATGAAACTGAAACTGCTGGTGGGACTGGCCGGGGCGACGGTCTTGACCCTGGCCACAGCCCACGGCGCGGACGATTGGAAGCTGGTCTGGGCGGACGAGTTCAATACCAACGGCGCACCCGACCCGGCCAACTGGAATTATGAGCGCGGCTTCGTCCGCAACCGCGAGCTACAATGGTATCAGCCGGAGAACGCCGTCTGCACCAACGGCCTGCTCGTCATCGAGGCGCGGAAGGAACACCGGGCCAATCCCGATTACGTCGCCGGCAGCGCGGACTGGCGGCAGCGCCGGGAGTGGATTGATTACACCTCGGCGAGCCTCACGACGCACCGGTTGCAGGAGTTCACCTACGGAAAATTCGAGATGCGCGCGCGGATTGATACGCGGCTGGGCAGTTGGCCGGCGTTCTGGACGCTCGGCGCCACGCCCGGCCTGCGCTGGCCCGCGTGCGGCGAGGTGGACATCATGGAGTATTACACCGGCAAGGTGCTGGCCAACGTCGCTTACAGTCGCCACGGCCGCGCGGTCTGGGCCAACCCCCGCCAATCGCTCGCCAAGCTCGGCGGCGACGCGTGGGCCAAGGAGTTTCATATCTGGACGATGGAATGGAATGAAACGAACATCGACCTCCTGCTCGATGGCAAGGTGGTGAACCATTACGCCACCGCCAAGGCGGACAAGTCGGATCGCGGCAACCCGTTTCATGCGCCCGTCTATTTCATCCTGAACGAAGCCATCGGCGGGCAAAGCGGCGGCGATCCTTCCAAGACAACATTTCCCGTGCGCTTCGACCAATCTGGCAGGCGTGGCGACGGCAAAAGACTCGGCGCTGGCAGCGATGGACGCGGTGCCGACGTTTGCCGAGATGCTGGCGGCGGCCAAGGTGGCGGCGCTGAACGACCTGGCGACAGCGCTAGGGACCCATCTTGAAGCGAACTATACCGCCGAGACCTGGACGACGCTGAAAACCGCCAAGACGGACGGCGATACAGCGATTAATGCGGCGACCGATCCAACAGGCGTGGCGACGGCTACGAACTCGGCGCTGGCGGCGATGGACGCGGTGCCTACGATTGCCGAAACGCTGGCG
>CAIXPZ010000304.1 GCA_903921455.1 uncultured Verrucomicrobia subdivision 3 bacterium
GTCAGCTTCTATTTGAAGTGTATATTTCTGCGCGTCCGTGCCCGCATCATAATGCTTGGCCGGGGCCGCCACGGTGATGTCTTGCTCCGTGTTATCCGGCAACATCACCCACAGTTTGCCGTCTGCTCCCACCCATTTGCCTAACACCCGGAGCCGGTCTTTGGGCAGTTCTTCCGTGGGCGTATAGCCCCAGCCGCCTTCCGGCGGTTTGAGGTATTTCACCGCCGACGCTTGAAGGCAAAATAAATTCTGCCGATTCAGTTTCGCCTTGCCGCCGGTCAATAGTTTTACCTTGGTCCGTGCCGTCACGTCGGCAATCCGGTCAATATACCCGCCGCCATTGAAATCCCAATGCCAGTGGTGATGCACGTTGTTGGCAAAATAATGGTAAACGAAGGTGGGCGGATAGCCATTCGCTATCCCGCCTTCACCCGCCCAGCCGATCACCGACAAATCCCAGTCGGGTAAACTCGTGAAATATTCGTAATCATCCCATTCTGGCGGCAAAGGCGAACCATACCAGCTATCGCCGGAACTATTGGTTTGATAGGCCGAGGAATCCCAATCGGACCACATCACATCATTCTCCGTCCAACTGCTGCTGTTGGTTCCGCTCTGGCTGGCAGAGTTATCCGACGCCGACCCAAGAAATTTACGGCCACCCAGATAAGTCAGGTTCGTGCTGAAAATGTTGTAAAACTCTTTTACCCTCGAATAACTCGATGAATTGGTGACGGAACCGTCGCTGTCGTTTTGAATCGTCAATTTGGCCACATGATGTTCCGTAATCAGGACGTAAGCGCCCATTTCCTCAGCCAAAACGGTGTTGGCCGGCGGAGTGCCCGACACGCTGGCGGTCGCGTTAAATGTCGCCGTGCCTTGCCCGACAATCGGCACATTCTCCGCGCTCCAATAATATCCGCCGCCGCAGGCAAACAGGTCTGACCGCACCGTCGCCGTTATCCCATTCACTGTGACCGTGGCGCTCGGGTCGCTGACCGAGCCGTTCACCGAGCCAAAGGCCTGGTATAGCGCATCCCCCATCGGCACATAATCTATCCGCAAATCGAGACTGCTGGGGAACACGGTGAAAGAGTTCGTCGCCGGATGTCGGCCAGAGCCGTCGGTGGCTTGAAGGCTGATCAGATTCGTTCCGTTCACCGGCACATTCTCCACCCAAAACATTCCGTTCCTTTCCACCAAGCCCGCAATGGCATTGGTCGTGCCGTCACCATTGATGACTTGGGCCTGAATCGTTCCCGTCTCGTCGCTCATGGTGCCATAGATGGTGATATTGCTTCCGCTTACCGCCATGCCGTTGGTGGGCCAGATAACAGTTACAACCGGCAGATTGGTGGCCCCCGCATAATCCAGCACCACATTAAAATTGGTCGTCATGGTGTTGCCGGCGCGGTCGGTGGCTCGAAACGTAATCAAATTCACATTCGTTGCCAAGGGCACGTCATAGGCTTGAAAAAAGTTCGTGGTGAAGTCGGCTTTGCCGGCATCAAACACCTGGTCGGTCACAAAGGCATCCAGATTGGTCGCCACGCCGAAATTATTGGTGAGATCGTAGGATAAACTCACCAGCGGCTCATCCGCGTAGCCCTGTAATTGCAGATACGGCTTGATCACGGTGGCTGTGCCGCTGGCCAGAATGGGATTGGTGAAACTGATTGCCGGAGCCAGGCGGTCGAGGGTGAAGTCGTAATCAATCCACGTCTGGGTGGCATCGGTCGGCAACCCGCGCAGCCCGAACGTCACGGCATAAACCCCATCGGTGGAACCGAGATCAACCGCAAGATTGGTGGAAACGAACGTCTGCCAGTTGGTTGTCGTCTGATGGTTGACCAGAATCGCGTAATAACTTGGCGTGCCCGCTGTGATTTTGAGTTGAGCGCTGGCCGTGGTGGTGTTGACGTAATCATTGGCCGAATCAACGGAGAACGTAATGACGTTTGGATCCACCCCGTTGGTGAAATCCTCACCGAGATTGTGCAATCCGGTGCTGTCGAGATTCGTTGCGTTCAAATCCAGCGTGCCAAAATATTTCCACAACCACCAGTCTGGCACACCGTCACCGTTGCTGTCCACGCCGGTCCAATCCTGCGCGCGGACAAATAAAATGTTCCGATCCCACTGCGGGAGCGTGAAGGGGATGACGTTGGTTTGTTCCGTCGTCGGAAATAATTCGGCTTCGATGTCCCAACTGGCGGACGTCAGGTTGGTCTTGGTCAGGATGGCGTAAACCTGATTGGTGGTGAATTGGTTGGTGCCACTATGCAGGCTCAAATTGGCGTAGCCGCTGGCCACATTGGTGATTTCGAGCCAGAGCTGATTCGTATCGATGACGAAGGGCGTAAAGTTGTTGGTGTATTCACCGCCGCCGCCCTCATCGCCAAAGTCGGGCAAGTCCATGCCCATTGCCCGGGCCAGCAGTTTCATGCTTTTCACTTCCTCCAACCCTTGCAGCCAATCAACCAGCTTGACCATGGCGTCGGCTTGGACGGCCAGCGCCGCCTCGATGGTGGTGGCCGGTTCGCCGTTCGTCGTCACCTGTCCGCCGGTGGCGTCTACAACGAATTGTCCGGAGCTGATCTGGAACACGGTCTGGGCCGGGTCGCGAGGCGGGCAGGGCATGGGCGCGCTCAACCCGTCGGGGGTCATCAGCCAGAAGGTGCCGCCGTCGATGAAGTCGAGCGGGTCGGCCAGGGGCAGGCCTTTTTCCCCGGCCACGAGACTGACGATGGTGTCCGGCGGGGCGCTGTTGGTTTGCGCGTGCAGCCGGGCGAGCGTGATTAACCCGCCCGCGCTGGCCATTAAAATTCCACCCAAAACTAATCCACCCATTTTTCGCATAACGTTCCTTTGACATCCTGTGGTGGGAACTGTGATTAGGCCATCACAATTGAAAACCGTTCACGGACTATCTTCGCTTATACACCCGTTTGAACAACGGCCAAGAAAAATCGGCGGCAGGCGGTTTGCAGGAATTGCTGGCGGGAGGACAAGATTGTCCCGGCGGTTACCGGCGGGGATAAATCCGGTGGTTGGAGCGCGAAGTGGGCTTCAGGCGGGGAGCGGGTGGCCGTGGGCGTTCCGGTTATTTACGCCGCGGCGGCGACGTGGTCGGTTTGCGGCTGTGCTGGGATTGCTTTCTCATTTGAAATGGGGAACAAGGCATTAATGAAGTCCGCACAAATTTCAATGTGACTAAACGTATGCGTCTGAGCAACCACGTCATCATGGCGATTGACAACTCACCCGCGGAGGACTTCAGGGACTGCTCAGCCGGAAGACCAGGTTGCAGACCAGTGAAGTGATGGTGATGATGCTGGTGCCATTGACGGTGCTGATGGA
>CAIXPZ010000305.1 GCA_903921455.1 uncultured Verrucomicrobia subdivision 3 bacterium
GACGCGTTCAAGGGCGCGCTGGGCTTTGGTGACAACACCAAGGCGCTGGTCAACGGCATCGAACAGGCCCGGAATACGGTGATCCCCGACGGGACCACCGTGCGCCTGGAGACGGCAGCCAACACCAAAGCCTAAACCTCAATGAAGCCCGCCCCTGTCCAAAGGGGGCGGGCTTTATTATTTATGGAAAAAATCGAAATCATCCTGCGCGACAACGGCACGCTCACCGAGCGCATCATCCGGGAGCGCGACCTCAAGGCTGAGGGCGACGTGCTCGACGAGCTGACGGCCGATGTCACGCGCTCCCAGCGCAACGTGCTGGCCATCCCCGGCTGGGGCGTGGCCCATGCCAATGTCGGCCTGGCCGACACCCTCTGGTCGGTGCCCATCAACCGGATCCCGCTGAAGGCCCGGTTCAAGCTGGTCAACAGCGTCCTGGTGCCCATGTTCACGATTTGGGTCCCGAATGGGAATCGCGCGTGCGCCAGTGGCATGAGAAAAAGCCTGGCAACTACCTCATCATTGCCTGCGACCGGCATCAAAAACTGCGTCTTTCAAAGGATGACTTACGGATGATAGCCGGACTCAAATTCTCTCTGCTGACTACAACGCTTCGCCGGAATTACCGGAATCCCTTCACGGCCTACGCTGGCAGTCTGGGCTTGCTTTTCCGATGGTTCACCGCCAGCGGTCCGAAAATTCTGCCCAACGACAAGGAACTCAAGAACGCCTTTGGCTTTGCCGAAGTCTTTAACGAAACTCCCGACCGGCTCTTGCTCCGATCACGCAATGATGCTCATCCGGCTAACAACTGGTCGCATGTCCTTTCCAGTTTCCCGACCGCGACTGCGGCATATCAGCAGCTTGCCGAATTTCCGTTGCGCAAGGAACAGGTGCTCTGGATTCGGTTCACACCTGAAGAAAACGGCTTTAATTATGAAAGCTTGCAGCGCTGGAGCTATCATAGCGTTCACAGCTTGGATGCTCCCGACCTTCTAGACAAGTATGTGAAGGGACAGGAATTTCCGGTGGTCGTGATTGAAGGCATACCCAAGATGTTCTCATGGGGCGCTGCCGCACTTGCCCATCCGAGCGACCTTGCGAAAGCGCGGATTGAAATGTGGCAGGCCCGGCGTCTCGTTTACCTCACTGCCAGTCGCACAAATGTTTTTCTGTATTTCATCCTGCCTCCAGACACGGCGGCAGATGTCGCGGATGAGTTCAAATTGATGTTCTCGCAACTGGGGCAGCATCTCGAGCAAGCCAGTCCATCCGGAACCTTCTGGGAATTGCGGGTTTCGAAGCAAGGCGAAGTCGAATCTCTGGATGATTATTTGGATGCCATTGAGGCCGAGTCGGTCGATGAAACCGCCAGTACCGAAGCGGTTGCTGTTCCAGTCACCTCAGACAAAATTACGAAAACTACGAGCGTTGATGACGCATTGCGCCCCTCTGTTGCTCTGCCCATCGCCGAGCCAGTCGTGGCTTCGGCAGCTTCAGCCAAAGACGCTAAAACTTCGGTTATGGATCACGGATTGCCGCCGGCAGTTTCTCTACCAATCGCCGATACTGCGCCGCCGATTCCCGAAGAAATTAAACCAGCCAAGGTGTCGGTTGTCGCTCAAAGAACACCGCCGCCCAATGTGCCACAAGTCGTTGTCGCTGCTGCCCAAACTCCGCAAGCTCCGGCAGCCATAAATTCTCGTCCTGAGCCTCCGCACCCAGCAGTTTTAGCCGCCCCCAATCTCCTCAAAGTCACTGTTTCCAATTTGGCTGCCGATTTCAGAATGTCGGTGAGCGAGGTCATCAACATTTTAGAACTGCACAATTTCAAAGGACTTACCGATAAAAGTCCTGTAGTGCGTGAAGTTGCGTCCCAAATATTGCGGAGAGCCTTAATCACAACGTCAAAACGCTCATTTTCTTTCCAACCCAAAACAGTGTCTTTGAATCCGTTAGCCGATCAACTTGATGCCAAATTTAATATTGCTAACGGCGCGCCGAATATTTCAAAACAAAAATCTAAGCCATGAGCGCGCCTCCTTCTAATCTCCGCTGTCAGTTGAAACGTAACGCCACTTACATGCTCTGATTATGCCAATCCACGACAATAAAACGACTTCCTTGAAAGCGCTCGGAATGAACGAAACCTGGCTCCGCGACTGGATTGAAGCTGAACCAGCACGATTAGGTATCGGCCCGATCAAGATCAAGGCCATTGAGGTGCAGCATTCCGCCAAGTCTGGAGGGCGGCTCGATATTTTGGCCTACCGTTCGGATATCGACACTTATTATGAGATCGAACTGATGCTGGGAGAGGTTAATGCGGATCACGGATTCCGGTGTTTGGATTACTGGGCGCGCGAACGGATAAAAAATCCCAATGCGCGGCACGTGGCAGTGCTGGTGGCCGAAGATCTTCAGGGGCGATACCAGACCGTCATCGAAACCCTGCCGAACTTTCTACCGTTCATTGCGGTGGAGTTGCGCGTCCTCCAGATCAAAGGTCAGGAAATCGCCACGATCGTTCCGCTCATTGTGGCGCAACCCGACGACATGATTTTGGGAGGCGTTGATCAGCCGGTTGAAGAGGGGGCTGACGGACAAAAAACCGGGGTCAGGGACCGTGAGTGGTGGGAAGCCAACGTCTCACAAGGATGTATCGCTACGGTCGATGCTCTCGTCAAACTCTGCGAAAATAAGATTGGCCCATCGTCGGTGGACTACACCGCTTCCAGCTACATATCCTTAAAGAAAGGAAAGCGGTGTTGGTTGCCGATGTGGAAACGGAAGGAAGGGGTTTATGTTTGGTTGCCAGGCGGCCCCGGAGGCAGCGAAGATGCTCCGTCGGACTTTTATCAGAAGGTGCGGGATGCGCTGCTCCAGATTGGCCTTGAAGAACCTTCATGGAGTTACAAATACAACGCCGGCGCAAACCCGATCGGGTTCGGGATTCCCTTGGAAAAAGCGCAACACAGTGTTGTTCTTGAGCTCCTGAAAGAGGCTTACGAACTAGTTTGATTTTATGCCTCCACTTTCCGCCCCTCTCCGCCGCCAGTTGGAACGCGCCGCGCTCGATGCCCGCAACGTCGCCGAGGCCGGGGCGCGCAAGGCGCTGGAGGCATTGGCGGTGCATGAGCCTGATCCTTACAAACACATGGACGAGGCGCAGCGCACACATCGCCGCAAACTCCGTGCGCAGGCCAAGCAGCTTGGGGATGGCGAGAGCCAGACCAAGCGCGGCGCTTACGAGATCAAGCATCTCGTCGAGAAGCTCGCCTACGACCAATGGCATCGGCTGCTGTTCGCCCGCTTTCTGTTGGAGAACAATCTCCTCATCTCGCCGGAGCACGCCGTGTCCGTGTCGCTGGACGATTGCGAGGAGTTGGCACCGTCCGAGAAACTGAAGGACGCGTGGGCGGTCGCCGCGCGCTTTGCCGCCGTCGAGCTGCCGGAGATTTTCCGCGCCGACGATCCGGCGGGCGGGGTGGAACTGCCCGTGGAAGATCGCAAGGGTCTCATCCAGCTCGTCACCGGACTGCCGTTGGAAGTGTTCACCGCCAGCGACAGTCTCGGCTGGTGCTATCAATTCTGGCAGGCGGAGCGAAAGGATCAGGTCAACGCCGCCGGCAACAAGATCGGCGCGGATGAACTGCCGTCCGTCACGCAACTGTTTACCGAGGATTACATGGTGGACTTCCTCTTGGACAACACGCTCGGCGCGTGGCACGCCGGCAAAGTCCTCGCCGCGAATCGCAAGCTGGCCGAAACCGCCCAGAGCGAGGACGAACTCCGCCAGGCCGTCACGCTGCCGGGTTGCCCGTGGAAATATCTCCGCTTCATCAAAGGCAAGGACGGCAAGTGGACTCTCGCCGCCGGCACATTCGACGGCTGGCCCAAAACTGCGGCCGCTCTCAGAGCCCTCGACCCCTGCATGGGCAGCGGGCATTTCGTGGTGGCGATGTTCGAGCGGCTGGTGGCCTTGCGCCTGGCCGAGGAAAATCTGGACGAAGCGGCGGCGGTGGCGGCGGTCATCCTCCGCAAGCGCGTCAAGATCAAGTGGGACAAAGATCGCGGTAAAGAGCCGCAACGCGACAAGGCGGAGTATCCGTGGTTCTGGGGCTGGGATGAGGAGAAGCAGGATTTCGCCGGCGGCCGCGAGTTCACCGGCGACCGGTGGAATGACTGCCATTACACAGGGGAGTTTAAGAAGAAGGGGAGGAAGTAAACTTGAGTATGAATACTGGCTGCACAAAAAATTGAAGAAAATATGTCTGAAATTATTTATCACCTTGATAGACCGCTTTTGCCCACGACGATTCATTCAGGTAGCGGCCTGCTCACGGATGGGGAAATTCGAAGCGCGATAGGCTTAGGAATGCTGCTGCGTGACGCCTTGCCGGAAAATGCCAAGTACGCATCATACGAATTAAGGATAGGGCAAAAACTCGTTTACCTTGTTCCTGATGCCAAAGTCGCGGCCGTGGAAAATTACGAGGAGAAAACCAGAACCCTGGCCGCAGGAGAAAAATTGTATGCGTCTGAGCAACCACGTCATCATGGCGATTGACAACTCACCCGCGGAGGACTTCAGGGACTGCTCAGCCGGAAGACCAGGTTGCAGACCAGTGAAGTGATGGTGATGATGCTGGTGCCATTGACGGTGCTGATGGA
>CAIXPZ010000306.1 GCA_903921455.1 uncultured Verrucomicrobia subdivision 3 bacterium
AGGCGGAGGCGCAACGGCGTTTTCCGCAGCTGCCGGTGACGCTGGCGACCGCCGACGCGCTGCTGATTCTCGCTTGGTCCTTGCGGACGGCCACCACTGCCGGCCACGGCGCTGACGCGCAGTCGGCCATCCGCGCCGCGCGTGAGCCGGGACAGGCTTATGTGGCGGTGTCGCGGGTGCGGTCGCTGGCCGGTTTGAATTTCAAGGAATGGTTCAAGGGCGTTCATGTGTCGCCGGAAGCCATCGAGTTTTACAGAAACCTTTAGCCACAGATGAACACAGATACCGACCAAATGTGATTTACCACCTATGGCATGACCGCGGAAACGTTGTGCGCACCATCAAACTGATTTGGTGCGAGCTCGGAAGCACCAAATGTAAACAACCAACAAACCAATCATTCCCAACACCATTACCATTGGTAGGATGGGAAAGACCAGCGCATCATAAATATAATATAATTCCTCACGGTAGCCGTGAAATACACGCTCAATCGAAACGTAAATCAAACTGGCCAATACCGACAGCACCAGCAACGTGTTCAGCCATGTAAAAACAAGGCACAACCATCGGGCCCAGATACGTGGTGCGCCGATAAGACAGGTGATAGCCACCAATACGTTTAGCGCAAACAACGTCGGACTGATGCTAATACACAAAGCCATCAACATCTGGAAAGCGACCATGCACCGAACATACACCCGGACATGGCGACGACAATCGAAAATTTGAATAACTGGGACCACTCAGATGAACACAACTTTAGACAAAATTGAATCGCTGCTGGGAAATGAAACGTTCTTTGTGCCGTGCATCCTCGGCACGAAAATGCCGGCGGTGACTTACACGCAACGGCCTTTCGAGGCGACGCAGACGCCGGCCTATCGGCACGCGCTGGCGTCCGGTGAATTTAACATCGCCGTTTATCTCGGGCAAATGTCCGGCGGGCTATGCGCGCTGGACTTCGACCAGGACGAGGATTTGGCGGCGTTCCTCGCCGTCAATCCGGCGCTGGCGACGACAACGCGCTCGCGCGGCAGTCGCGGCGGCATGGTCTGGCTGCGTGTCACGGGTGAATTTCCCGCGAGCTGCACCACGAAACATTTTGAGTGGCGGGCAAATGGCCGGCTCTCGACGATTTACGGCCGCCATCCGAAGGGCATGGATTATACCGTGACGGTGTCCAATAATCCGGTGGCTATTGCTTTTGCTGAGATTCAATGGCCGGAGGGCTGGGAATTGCCCTGGGTGGGTGCCGCTGAGCGCGACGCCGTGGCGGCGCTGGCGAAGGAATATGGCCAGCCGTTTTACACGAACAAGGACGGCAAGGTGAACGGCATCAATGAACGCTATTGGGCCGCTCTTTACGCCCGCGAAAACCGCGTGCTGTTTGACCCGGATGAAAAGAATTTTTACCGCTACACCGCCGACACGGGCCTGTGGGAAATCATCACGCCGGAATGCATCCGCGAAGTCATTTCCGCCCGCATCCTGGAAATCAGCCGCGAGGCGCAACAGTTCACGCTCGAAATCCAGATCACCAGTGCGCGGTTGAATGCGGTGGTGTCCACACTCAAGGGCATCGTCGAGCGGCGCGAGGCGTTCAAGGTGAAGCAACGCTTCATCCACGTCGCCAATGGCGTCATCCGTTTTCTGGAGGATGGCGACATTCAGTTTGGCGGCTATTCGCCGGAGGATTATTCCCGGAACCGTTCGCCGTTCGACTTTGATGCCGCCGCCGAGTGTCCGCGCTTCCTGAAGGAACTGATTCATTCCGCCGTCGAGCCGGACGATGCCGACTTGCTGCAACGCTGGGCCGGCTTGGCGCTGTTCGGCTACAACCTGCCGCAACGGTTTTTGATCCTGGACGGCACGGCCAACGGCGGCAAGGGCACACTGGTCCGCATCATTCAGGCGCTCGTGGGCCTGACGAACAGCTACCAGCTCCGCACGGAATGTCTGCTGGAACGCTTTGAGACGTTCCGGTATCGCGGCAAGACGCTGCTGATCGGGCCGGACGTGGCCGGCGATTTCCTGATGCAGCGCGGGGTGAGCATGTTGAAATCGCTGGTCGGCGGGGATCCATTGTCCGGCGAGGGCAAGGGCTTGAACGGCGATTTTCCCATGTTCGGGACGTTCAACGTCATCATGTCCTGCAACTCGCGCCTCCCCACCTAATATAGATACGAATGATTTTCTGGTGAAGCTAGAGGACTTGGCTTCCCCCGTCCCAAGCGTCCCAAGTGCTGTGGTGCTTCTACCGCCGATCCTTCCGGATAGGCACCATGAACGGCTGCCGTTCCTGACCGCCGGTGGAACACTGGTCATCCCGTTTGATTCGCCGGAGCGCTACCACTGGTGGCGCGGCGGTCAACCGGTCGCTAAAACCCTGGCCGAAGTGCGAGTTGCACTGGCCGCCGAGAAAGTCTGAACTTATGTCGCATATATTCGAAAAACAAGAGCGGGAGTCCGTTAAGGCATTTGCCGCTTTCAGTCTGTATTTGAGCTTGGGAGCACAGCGGTCACTGGCCGAGGTTGCGCGGCAGTTGCAGAAGAGTGTGACGCTGCTGGGGCGGTGGTCGGCCAAGTTTGATTGGCCGGCGCGAGTGGCGGCACACGGCGCACACCTCGCCATCGTCGAGCGCGAGGCGATTGAGGCCACCGCACGCGGCAAGGCGGCGGAACCCAAATCCACTTGCCGACAACCTCGGCCAACTCCCACAAGCGGCGGTCTTGCTGCTGGAGCAAAGCCAAAACCTTCTCGGTGGGCAAAGTCCGGTTAGCTTTCCGTGCTTCCGAAT